>DATHII010000035.1:0-59446 GCA_035316885.1 Jiangellaceae bacterium
CCCGTGGCTCGCGGCCACCCTCGGCGAGATCGTGGCCGCCCTGTCCCGAACCGACACCTTCCTCGGGGACCGTTACCGGCGTCTGGCCCGCCGCCGCGGCAAGAAACGCGCGATCGTCGCCGTCGGCAACTCGGTGCTGACGATCGTGTGGCACCTGCTGTCCGACCCCGACGCCCACTTCCACGACCTGGGCTCGGACTACTACGAGTCGAGGATCAACAAGCAGCGCCGGCAACGCGACCTCGCCCGCCAACTCGAACACCTCACCGGCCAGCGCGTCACCCTCCAACCCGCCGCCTGACCCTCACCCCGGCGCCACAAGAACCCGGCTCCGCCGGGTGCCTCCGGCCTGCCCCCTCACCGACCGATTTTCGAGTCAGCAGCGTTGTGCGCGGGGGTCAACGTCTCGCTGTGCACTCGCGCCGATCCCGGCATGCGCCGCCAACTCACCCTTCGGGCGATGAGCAGTGCGCCGTACGATGATTGCCGTGATCACGGCAGTGCACGCGCTGGTCTACGCCGAGGACCCGGACGCGGCCCGAGCCTTCTTCCGTGACGTCCTCGCGCTCGCTGGCACCGACACCGGCGATGGCTGGCTGATCTTCAAGAGTGGTCCCAGCGAACTGGCAGTGCATCCGAGCTCCTGGGAGTACGAGGGCCAGACCGGCTCCACCGATCAGGACTTCGATGTCTCCCTGATGTGCGACGACCTCGACAAGACAATGGCGGAGCTGACCGCCAGGGGCGCTGAGTTCACCGGCGACGTCCGGGACGAAGGCTGGGGCATCACGGCCCGGCTGAAGGTGCCGGGCGCCGGCGAGATGACGCTCTACCAGCCGACCTATGACCCGCCCGCGACGTCGCGGTAGCTCACAACCGGACGCTGCTCCTCCGAGACGGTCGATCCGCCTGGTCGCGTCCGCACGAGGTCGCCGACGCGCAGACTCGACGCACAACTGCGCCCACATCAGAACAGGACGGTTGCGAAGGTCCCGATCTCGTGAAATCCCACCCGCCTGTAGGCCGATCGCGCCGCGGTGTTGTAGTCGTTGACGTAGAGCGTGACGACCGGGGCGACATCGCGCCGGGCGTGCTCGACCACCGCGGCCATGCCGCCGGCGCACAGACCTTGGCCGCGCCGCTCGGGGCGGATCCAGACACCCTGCACCTGGCACGCGTTGGGTGTTGCGGCGCCGATCTCCGCCTTGAAGACGACCTGCCCGTCCTCGAACCGGGCGAACGCGCGCCCCGCCGCCACCAGGTCGGTGACTCGGGCGCGGTAGTAGGCGCCGCCGTCGGAACCGATCGGCGAGACGCCGACCTCCTCGGTGAACATGGCGACCGCCGCGGGCAGCAGGCGTTCGACCTCGTCCGTGCGCACCCGGCGTACGAGGGGGTCCGGCGCCACCGCCGGGCGTTCGGCCAGCGCCAGCACCGGCTGACACGGGCGCACCTCCCGGGCCTCCCCCCATGACAGCCGCAGCGACTCCCACATCGTGAGCACGGCGTCGGCCGGGCCGAGGATGGACGAGCACCGCCGGCCTCTCCGACCGGCCCGGTCGGCGAACGCCTGGGCCGCAGCGGAGGTGGTTGCGACCGGGACCAGGTTGGCGCCCGAGTAGCAGAGTGAGACCAGCCGCCCCGACTCGCGGTAGCCCCACAACTCGCCGCCCATCCGGCCGCCGGACAACCCCGACATGTGGACCCGTGAGGCCACGAAGACATGTGAGACCGGGTCGCCACCGAGCAGCTCGAGCACCTCGGACAGGTCGGGGGGTCCCAGCGGCGCGACCGCGACGGCGGTGGTCCCGAGCACGCCCGCCCCTCTCCGGCCGTCGCGGCCGCGACGCCTGTATCGCCGTTACGGAAGGAACCCTTCGCATAGTGAAGCACCCGGAGCGTGCCAGATCGTGGACAGCGGCTGCGGCGACCGCAACCGCCCGGGTCAGGAGACGGTGACCTGCGGTTCGCCGGACCCGACGCCGGCGGACTCCATGCTCTCGGCGATGCGCATGGCCTCCTCGATCAGGGTCTCGACGATCTGCGACTCGGGCACCGTCTTGATCACCTCGCCCTTCACGAAGATCTGTCCCTTCCCGTTGCCCGACGCCACGCCCAGATCGGCTTCCCGCGCCTCGCCAGGCCCGTTGACGACGCAGCCCATGACCGCCACGCGCAGGGGCACCTCCATGCCCTCGAGGCCGGCGGTCACCCGGTCGGCAAGCGTGTACACGTCGACCTGGGCGCGGCCGCAGGAGGGGCAGGAGACGATCTCCAGCTTGCGCTCACGGAGGTTCAGCGACTGCAGTATCTGCAGGCCGACCTTGACCTCCTCGACCGGAGGAGCGGACAACGAGACCCGGATGGTGTCGCCGATGCCCTGCGAGAGCAGTGCGCCAAACGCCACCGCTGACTTGATCGTGCCCTGGAAGGCCGGACCCGCCTCGGTGACTCCGAGGTGCAACGGCCAGTCGCCGCGCTGGGCCAGCAACTCGTAGGCCCGCACCATGACCACCGGGTCGTTGTGTTTGACCGAGATCTTGAAGTCGTGGAAGTCATGCTCCTCGAACAGCGACGCCTCCCAGACCGCGGACTCGACCAACGCCTCCGGTGTCGCCTTGCCGTACTTCTCCAGTAACCGCGGGTCGAGCGATCCGGCATTGACGCCGATCCGGATCGACACGCCCGCATCGCTCGCGGCCCGGGCGATTGCGCCGACCTGGTCGTCGAACTTGCGGATGTTTCCGGGGTTGACGCGCACCGCGGCGCAGCCGGCGTCGATCGCTGCGAAGACATACCTGGGCTGGAAATGGATGTCGGCGATCACCGGGATCTGCGACTTCGCCGCGATCGCGGGCAGCGCCTCGGCGTCGTCCTGGCTCGGGCACGCCACCCGGACGATGTCGCACCCGGTGGCGGTGAGCTCGGCGATCTGTTGCAGGGTGGCGTCGACGTCCGTGGTCGGCGTCGTCGTCATCGACTGCACACTGACCGGGGCGTCGCCGCCGACGTCGACCTTGCCGACCCGGATCTTGCGCGACACCCGCCGTTGTGCAAGCACCGGCGGGGGCATGGCGGGCATGCCGAGGGCGAGGTTCATGGGTCCATTCTCCGCCACCTCAGCCAGGCAGGCGGACCGGGTTGACGATGTCGGCGTAGAGCAGCAGCACGCTCATCCCGATCAGCAGCGCGGCGACGCCGTACGCGACGGGCAGCGCCTTGGCGACGTCGACCGGTCTCGGCGTAGGCCCGCCGCTGACCTTGGCCCAGCCGCGCTTGACGCCTTCCCATACCGCGCCGGCCGCGTGGCCGCCGTCCAGCGGCAGCAACGGGATCAGGTTGAACAGTGCGATCGCCATGTTGAAGCTCGCGAGCAGTAGCACGAAGCTGGCCACGCGGTCGGCGAGATCGACGTCGAGCGTCGCGATCTCGCCACCGATCCGCCCGGCACCCACGATGCCGATCGGACCGTCGGCCTCGCGCTCGCCGCCGCCGAAGGCGGCGTCCCAGACGCCGACCATCCGCTCCGGGATCGAGATCACCGCGCCTGCGGTCGCCGCGGTGAAGTCGCCGAGCCAGACGGCGGCACCGCCGATGTCCTGCGGTACGAGCTCTTGGGTGGGTGCCACACCGAGGAACCCGACGGTCTCGAGCTCGTCGGTCGGCGGGCGGAAGCCGTCGGCTTCCTCGTCGCCGAGAGCGCGCCGTTCGGTCGTCACCAAGTCCGGGGTGAGGGTGACCTGGCGGCCGTCGCGCTCGACCACGACGTCGACCGGGCCGGCCTCCTGGTCCCGGATCAGGTCCTGCGCGTCGCTCCACGAGGTGATCGGGACGCCGTCGAAGGACACCAGCCGGTCACCGGACCGGAACTCGGCCGCGGCCGCGGGGGTGGGCGGGTCGTCCGCAGTGCACGCGCGATCGCCGTCGGCCACCGGGATCACGCACGCCGAGACCTCGCTCACCACCGGACGGAGCTCGGCCTTGCCGTGGATCATCAGCACCCCGCCGGCGAGCACGGCTGCGATGAGCACGTTCATCGCCGGCCCACCGAGCATCACGACGAGCTTCTTCCACCATGTCTTGCGGTAGAAGACGTGGTCCTCGTCGCCGGGCTGGATCTCCTCCTTGGCGACCCGCCGAGCGTCCTCGACCAGCGCCTGGAAGGGCCCGGTGCTGGCCTTGCGCAGGCGGCGGGGGTCGTCGCCGGGCTCGGGCGGGAACATGCCGATCATCCGGACGTAGCCGCCCAGCGGGACCGCCTTGAACCCGTACTCGGTCTGGCCACGACGGCGCGACCAGACGGTGCGACCGAACCCGACCATGTACTGGGTGACCTTGACGCCGAACAGCTTCGCAGGGATCAGGTGGCCGATCTCGTGCAACGCGATCGACACCAGCAGCCCGACGGCGAAGGCCAGGATGCCGAGTACGGTCAGCCAGTCCACTGTGGCCGGGTCCCCTATCGCGTGATCTCGCGGGCCCGGGTACGGGCCCAGGCTTCCGCAGCCAGAACGTCGTCGACGCTCGCGACGTTCCCGCCGCGGCCCGCATCGGGGCTAACGGCGTGCTCGGCCACGACCTCGGCAACCGTGTCGACGATGGCGAGGAACGGCAGGCGCTCGGCGAGGAACGCCTCGACACACTCCTCGTTGGCCGCGTTGTAGACGGCCGGCGCCGTGCCGCCCCGCGCGCCGACCTCGCGGGCGAGTGAGATCGCCGGGAACGCCGTGTCGTCGAGGGGCAGGAACTCCCAGGTGGCGGCCGTCGTCCAGTCGCACGCCGCGGCCACGTCGGCGACCCGGTCGGGCCAGGCGAGTCCCAAGGCGATCGGGATGCGCATGTCCGGAGGGCTGGCCTGGGCAAGCGTGGAGCCGTCGACGAACTCGACCATCGAGTGCACGACCGACTGTGGGTGGACGACGACGTCGATCGCGTCGAACGGCAGGTCGAACAGCAGGTGTGCCTCGATGACCTCCAGCGCCTTGTTGACCAGCGTCGCCGAGTTGACCGTGATCACCGGTCCCATGGACCAGGTCGGGTGTGCGAGCGCCTGCTCGGGTGTGACGTCGGCGAGCTCGTCGCGGCCGCGGCCGCGGAAGGGGCCGCCGCTCGCGGTCACCAGCAGGCGCCGCACCTCGTCGTGCCGGCCGCCACGCAGACATTGGGCGAGTGCACTGTGTTCACTGTCCACGGGCACGATCTGGCCCGGCCGGGCCGCGGCCGTCACGAGCGACCCGCCGACGATCAGCGACTCCTTGTTGGCCAAGGCCAGGGTGCGGCCGGCCGCGAGGGCGGCGAGCGTTGGCCGCAACCCGATCGACCCGGTGATGGCGTTGAGGACGACATCGCAGTCGTGCGACGCGAGCTCGGTCGCGGCGTCGGGACCCGCCAGCACCTTGGGGACGGCGTACTCCCCAGCGCTGTAGCCCCGCCGCTGCGCCTCCGCGTAGTGGGCGAGCAGGAGATCCTGCGCCGCGCCGGCGCGGGCGACGGCCACGACGTCGACTCCGAGGTCGAGCGCCTGCGCCGCCAGCGCCGCGGGATCGGAGCCGCCGGCAGCGAGGCCGACGACGCGGAAGCGCGCCGGGTTGGCCCGGACCACCTCCAGCGCCTGGGTGCCCACCGATCCGGTGGACCCCAGGACGACGACCTCGCGCGGGCTGCTCACCGCTCCATTGTCGCCCCAAGTCGCCGCCGATTCACCCGGGCCCGGTCCCGGGACACGGCCCCTGCTCCATCTTCGCTCACGACGGACCGCGCCGGCCGTTGAACCGGTCGGGGCCCGCGTACGTGGCCCATCGTGGGACGACTGCACGGTGGGAGACCAGGGTATGGATCGGCGTTGGCGCAGGACACTCGCCATCGGCGTCGTCGCGGCAGGCACCGTGATCGGTTCGGTCGCGGTGGCCAGCGGAGACGACGGCGGTGAACGCAACAGCTTCCGCGAAGATCTCAGCGGCTACCAGGAGGACCTGCTGGCGCTGTCGACGACGGGCACGGGCGATTTCCGCGCCCAGATCTCTCCGTCGGGAGACGAGATCACCTACACGCTGGAGTACTCGGCGCTCGAGGGCTCGGTCCTTCAGGCGCACATCCACCTCGGTGGCCGTCACCAGAGTGGTGGCATCAGCGTGTTCCTGTGCACCAACCTCGGCAACGGCCCGGCGGGTACGCAGGCGTGCCCGGCTGCGCCCGCGACGATCGAAGGCGTCCTGGTCGCGGGTGACGTGATCGGACCGGCTGCGCAGGGCATCACCGCCGGCCAGTTCGACGAGCTCGTCCGGACGATGCGGTCCGGAACGACGTACGTCAACGTGCACAGCACGCTCTACCAGGGTGGGGAGATCAGGGCCCAGCTCGGCGACCACAACCACTGACGGGGGTGCGGCAGCCGCGGCGGCCTGGAGGCGGCGATCCGCCGTCCCGGACCGCCGGCGGCTCCGTTCCTGGCGTGCTCACACCAGTGCGGGCACGTCGACCGTCAGGGTTGCGGCATCGGCGTCGAGGGTGGCTGGAACCCCCAGCGGCACGGTGAGAGAGCTGTCCGCGTGGCCGAAGCCGAGTTCGGCGACCACCGGTACCCCCAGGCCAGCGAGCCGTTCGAGCAGCAGCTCCTCGACCGGCTCGCAGTCCTTCCACGATCCCAGCGCGACGCCCGCCACACCCTCGAGCCAGCCGGCCCGCAGAAGATGGGTGAGGAACCCGTCGATGCGGTAGGCCTTCTCGTCGACATCCTCGAGGAGCAGGATCCCGCCCTCGGCACTGTCGCGTCCGGTCGCGGTGCCGAGCGCGGCCGCGAGCACGGCGAGGCAGCCCCCCAGCGTGACGCCGTGGGCGACCCCGGGCACGAGCGTGTGCGCGGTCGGCGAGGTCAGCGTCTGCACCGACTCCGGCTCGAACAGAGTGCGGCGGAACAACTCGGCCGTCGTCCCGTCGGTGACGAAGGCGTGTGCGCCGACCATCGGGGCGTGCAGGGTCGCGACGCCCAGCTGTGTCGCGAACGCCTCGTGCAGCGCGGTGACGTCGCTGTAGCCGCCGAGCACCTTGGGAGCGACGCCGCGCATCGCGGGCCAGTCCATCCGGTCGAGGATCCGCTGGACGCCGTAGCCGCCACGGGCACAGAGCACGGCTGCGACCGTGGGGTCAAGGCAGGCGTCCTGCAGGTCGGCGGCTCGCTCCGCGTCGCTGCCGGCCAAGTAGCCGAAGCGATCGTGCACGTCGAGTACGTGCGGTGAGACGACGACGTCCAGCCCCCATCGACGCAGGATCGCGCACCCGGTGTCCAGGCGGGCCTTCGACACCGGGCCGCTGGGTGCGACCACGGCGACGCGGTCGCCCTGCCGTAGCCGCCGCGGCCGGGTCAACGCGGGCACGCGCACGTCACCCGTCGCCTCGGCAGCCGGGCCGACGGGTCAGCCATAATCTCTATCGACCGCGTTCGAGATCAGCGTCGTCACCGCCGTGAACGGCCCGCCGCGCACCGGCTCGTGGCGGACGGCCAGGGCCGTCGCCGCCTTTGCTCCCTCGCTCGCGGGATGTCCGTTCACCCACACCCCGGTGATGGAGTTCGGCAGGTACGTGTGCGCGAGCACGCCCTCGGTGCCCGCGCCGGTGTGGTAGCCGACGAAGGCCACGCCGTCGAAGAACCCGGTGATCGCGCCGTTGACGTCGGATGTGAACATCGCTCGACAGCGTTGCCACGGCTCGGTCCCCGGCTCGACGTCGGCAGGCCAGGTGACACCCGTGGCGCCCTCCATGTCCGCGGACTCCAGGATCTTCATGAGTGGCAACCGTACGTGGGCGGCCTCTGGCTGGGCCGTCGGCCCGGCGGTTCGCTAGGTGGCAATGCCGACGTACTTGACCTCGAGGTACTCCTCGATCCCTTCACGGCCGCCCTCCCGGCCGAAGCCGGAGGCCTTGATGCCGCCGAACGGAGCCGCCGGGTTGGAGATGACCCCGGCGTTGAGCCCGACCAGGCCGGTCTCGAGGCCCTCGGCCACCGCCAACGCGCGCCGGAGGTCTCGAGTGTACGTGTATGCGATCAGGCCGAACTCGGTGTCGTTGGCCAGCGCCAGCGCCTCGTCGTCGGTCGCGAAGGTCGTCACGGGCGCGACCGGCCCGAAGATCTCCTCGTGGAAGACCCGGGCGCCGGGTGGGACGCCGGCGATCACCGTAGGCGGGTAGAACCACCCTGGGCCCCCCGGCAGCTCGCCGCCGACAAGGATCTTGCCTCCACTGACGGCGGCGTCGGCGACCAGGTCGGCGACGCCGTCGCGGGCCTTCTCGGTGATCAACGGCCCGACCTCGACCCCGTCGTCAGTCCCCCGCCCCATTCGCAGTGCACCCATCCGGTCGGCCAGCCGGCGCGAGAACTCGTCGGCCACGGACTCGTGGACGAGGAAACGGTTGGCCGCCGTGCACGCCTCGCCGATGTTGCGCATCTTCGCCGTGACCCCGCCGTCGACGGCGGCGTCGAGGTCGGCGTCGCCGAAGACGAGGAACGGAGCGTTGCCCCCCAGCTCCATCGACACCCGTAGCAGCTGTTGCGCCGACTGCTCGACCAGGATGCGGCCGACGGCCGTGGAGCCGGTGAAGGACAGCTTGCGTGTGCGTGGGTCACGGATCAGGGGCTCCATGACGGCACCCGAGCTGGATGTCGTCACGACGTTGAGCACCCCCGCCGGCAGGCCGCACTCCTCGAGCACCTTCGCCAGCGCCAGCATCGACAGCGGGGTCTCCGACGCCGGCTTGACGACCATCGTGCAGCCGGCCGCGACCGCCGGTCCGATCTTGCGCGTACCCATGGCCATCGGA
The DNA here is from genome assembly GCA_035316885.1 of Jiangellaceae bacterium. Taxonomy (GTDB): domain Bacteria; phylum Actinomycetota; class Actinomycetes; order Jiangellales; family Jiangellaceae; genus DASRTE01. The sequence goes on from DATHII010000035.1 coordinate 8,815, forward strand.
AAGTTCCACGGTGTGATGAGCAGGCACGGACCCACCGGCTGGCGCATCGTCAGCAGCCGGCTGCCGCCGGCGGGGGCGATCTTGTACGAGCCCTCGATCCGGGCCGCCTCCTCGGAGTACCACCGCAGGAACTCCGCCGCGTAGGCGATCTCCGTCCGCGACTCGGCGGTCGGCTTGCCCATCTCCAGCGTCATCAGCAGGGCAAGCTCGTCCCGCCGGTCCATCAACGCCTCGAACGCGACCCGTAGGATCTCGGCCCGTTCGCGGGGCGGCTGCGCCGCCCAGGCTGCCTGCGCCTCGGACGCGGCGGCCAGGGCAGCCTCACCGTCGGCCGGACTGGCGTCGGCGACCTCGCACAGGACGGCACCGGAGGATGGGTCGCGGACGGCGAAGGTGGCGCCGCCGGATGCATCGCGCCACTCTCCACCGATCAACAGTGACGTCGGGACGTCGTCGACGACGCGATGCTCGTCTGCTTCTCTGGTCACGGCCACCCTCCTACCCCGGTTGCCCGACTACCCGGTGCCCCCGACCACACTGGCACGAACCGTGAACCGCCGTCAGGGGGCGACGACCTCGACCTCGAATCCCTCGTCGTTCTCCAGGTACGCCGCATAGTGCTGGGCGCCACCGGCGTAGGGGTGACGTTCGGTGAACATCAGCCGCCAACCGTAAGTCGGAGCCTCCGACACGATCCGATCGACCATCCAGCGCTCCGGCACGGCCAGCGCGAGGTGGTTCAGGCCCGGAGACGTTCGGTCGTAGGGCGTCCAGGACAGGTCGGGCGACCGCTCGAGGACGACGTACGGACCCTCGCCGGGGGCCTGCCACGAGCGGCCCTGCTCCCAGACCTGGAACAGGGTCCAGCCCAGCCGCTCGAACAGCCAGCCGAACGAGCGGGTGGCGACGTCGAGATCGCGGACCCACACCTCGAGATGGTGCAGGCCGGTCGTCGGCGTGGGTATCTGGGCGACCGGACGGGACTCGGGCTCGATCGGGCCACGGACCGGCGGTCGGTAGACCGGTTCGGGTTCGGGCTCGGGCCGGGCGTAGACGGTCGGCGGCGCCACGGGTGCCGGCGGCGGAGGGGGCGGCAGGACGGGCGGTGGCGGCACGGTCGGCGCGGGTGGCCCCGCGTACGCGACCGTGGGCGCACCCACCTGCTCGTAGCTCGGCTCGCGCCGGGCCGGCTCGGGCGCGACGGGCGCCCGCCGAGGAGGGGCGCCTGCGGTCCGTAGCGCCCGTAGTTCGACGGCGGCGTCGTCCAACCAGTCGTCGACGTCGTCCATCGAGTAGCCCTCGCGCATGCGGACGACCTTGAACTCCTGCGCCTCGATCTTCTCCGGCGTCAGGGTCCGGCCGTTGGGCCGCCCCTCGAGCGCGTCGATGACGCGGTCGACGAACTCGTCGACCCCGTCGAGATCGTAGGCCTCCCGCATGCGCACGGTGCGGAACGCGGGGTCGCGGCTGACGGCCACCAGATGTCACTCCTCCCTGTTCGGGCGCGAGAATCCTAAGCTTCCACCGCGGCCGGCTGTCCACAGGCCCCGTCGACATCGCCGCCGCGCGTGGTCGAGGTCGGCCAGGTGTGGCGGCGGCTTGGGCCGGCGTGGCACCACCAGGGTGAGCTGCGCAGGGGTGGTCATGACCTACCCATGGTGCCACGCGCCGGTCAACTGACGGGAACCAGTGCGGTGAGGATCAGCCAGGCGATCGGGGCCGTCGGCAGCAGGGAGTCGAGGCGGTCCATGATGCCGCCGTGCCCCGGCAGCAGCTCGCTCATGTCCTTGATGCCGAGGTCGCGCTTGATCATCGACTCGCCCAGATCGCCCAGAGTCGCGGTCACCACCGCGGCCGCACCGAGAACGGCACCCACCCACCAGCGTCCGTCCAGCAGCACGACGACCGCCAGTACGCCGACACCAACGCATCCCACGACCGAGCCGGCGAAGCCCTCCCACGACTTCTTCGGGCTCACGGTCGGTGCCATCGGATGACGTCCTGCCAGGACGCCGGCCACGTAACCCCCCGTGTCCGATGCGGCCACGACGAGGATGCACGTGAGCACCCGCCACGGGCCGTCGTCCGGACGCAGCAGCAGCATCGCGAAGCCGGCCAGGAAGGGCACGTAGACCGCAGCGAACACGCCGGCGGTCGCGTCACGAACGTACCCCGGGCCCTGCTCGCCGAGCCGCCACACGAGCACCGCCACCACCGTCAGGCCGAGAGCGACGACCAGAGTCTGGTAGCCGCCGGCGTAGGCACCGACGAGCATGAGCACCGAGCCCAGCAGCACCGGCACCATCGGGACCTGCACCCCGCGAGCGGCGAGGGCCTGGCCCAGCTCCCACACGGCGAGCGCGATCGCGACCACCGCCAGCCCGGCGAACGCCGGCTTCCACACGAGCAGCGTGCCGACGACGAGCACCGCCAGGCCGAGGCCGACCGCCGTCGCTGCCCGTAGGTCGCGCCCGGCCCGCCCGTGCCCCGGCGCGGCGGTCACCGGTGCCGGCCCCTCCGTCGTCACCCGTCAGACCTCGAGCAGTTCGGCTTCCTTGTGCTTGAGCAGGTCGTCGACCTGGTCGACGTAGGTGCGGGTCAACGTCTCGAGTTGCTTCTCCGCCCTGGTGACGTCGTCCTCACCGACCTCGCCGTCGCGGGCCATCCGGTCGAGCGCGTCTTTGGCGTGCCGGCGGATGTTGCGGATCGACACCCGGGCGTCCTCGGCCTTCTGCTTCGCGACCTTCGTGTACTCGCGCCGCCGCTCCTCGGTGAGCTGGGGCAGGACGACGCGCAAGAGCTGGCCGTCGTTGTTGGGGTTCACGCCGAGGTCGGAGTCCCGGATCGCCCTCTCGATCGCCGCGAGGGACCCCTTGTCGTACGGCTGCACCGTGATCATCCGCGCGTCGGTGACGTGGAACGACGCGATCTGGTTGACCGGGGTCGGGGCGCCGTAGTAGTCGACGAGGATCTTGTTGAACAGCGACGGATGGGCCCGGCCGGTCCGGATTGCGGTGAAGTCCTCCTTGGCGACGGCCACGGCCTTGTCCATCTTCTCCTCGGCCTCGAGGAGGGTGTCGTCGATCACCGTGACTCCTTCGGTCTGGGTGGTAGCGGCCGGTACCAGCGCCGGTCGGGTCGTTGAGATGCGACCGTACCTCCCGCGGACCCCCTCCGACAGCCGTGGGCCGTCAACCCGCGACGGGCGGCTGATCCTCGGCCAGTGCCGTCGGCACGTCGGCAGCCACCAGGGTCCCGATGGCGTCGCCGCGGATCGCGCGGGCGATGTTGCCGTCCTCGCCCAGGCCGAAGACGACGATCGGCAGCTGGTTGTCCATGCACAGGCTGAAGGCCGCGGGATCGGCCACCGAGAGCCGGCGCCGGAGCACCTCGGAGTAGGTGATCGTCGCGTACTTGCGCGCCGACGGGTCGGTGCGTGGATCGGCCTCGTAGACGCCGTCGACCCGGCTCTTGGCCATCAGCAGGCGGTCGCACCCGATCTCGAGCGCACGCTGCGCGGCGACTGTGTCGGTGGTGAAGTACGGCATACCGGCGCCCGCGCCGAAGATGACGACCCGGCCCTTGTCGAGGTGCCGGGTGGCCCGGCGCGGAATGTACGGCTCGGCGACCTGTCCCATCGCGATCGCGGTCTGGACGCGGGTGTCGACACCCTGTTTCTCGAGGAAGTCCTGCAACGCCAGGCAGTTCATGACGGTGCCGAGCATGCCCATGTAGTCGCCACGGGCCCGGTCCATGCCGTGCTGGTGGAGCTCGGCGCCGCGGAAGAAGTTGCCACCGCCGACCACGATCGCCACCTGCACGCCGGACCGGACGACGGCGGCGATCTGGCGGGCGATCATCTGCACCACGTCGGGGTCGACGCCGACGGCGCCGCCGCCGAAGACCTCACCGGACAGCTTGAGCAGGACGCGCCGCGGCCGCGCCGCCCGCACGAGCGACGGTGGAACCGCTTCGGCCGTACTCGGTTCCGCCACGGTGCCGACCTCCCTCGTCGCGCGGGGACCCGCCCCGCCGGTCCAGTGTCCCGGACCCGCCGTGCTCAGGCCTGTCCGACCTCGAAGCGGGCGAAGCGCGTGACCGTCACGCCGGCTTCGGCCAAGACGGCGCCGACGCTCTTCTTCAGGTCCTGGACCGACGGCTGGTCGACCAGCACGGTGTCCTTGAAGTAGGCGTTGACCCGGCCCTCGACGATCTTGGACAGTGCCTGCTCCGGCTTGCCGTCCTCGCGTGCCGCCGCCTCCGCGATACGGCGCTCGTTCTCGACGATCTCGGATGGCACCTGGTCGCGGGTGACGAACTGCGGGCGCATCGCTGCGACCTGCATCGCGGCCGCCCGGGCTACCTCGGCGTCACCACCGGTGTACTCGACCAGGACGCCGACCTGCGGTGGCAGGTCGCTGGCCCGGCGGTGCAGGTAGGTGACCACGTCGCCGTCGAAGGCGGCGACCCGGCGGACCTCGAGCTTCTCGCCGATGACGACCGCAGCTGCCTCGACGGCCTTGGCCACCGTGCGGCCATCGGCCAGCGGCGCTGCCTCGAGCGCATCGACGTCACCCGCCCTGACACTGTCGGCCGCGGCGACGATGTCTGTCGCCAGCTTCTGGAAATCGGCGCTCTTGGCGACGAAGTCGGTCTCGCAGGCAAGCTCGACCAAGGCACTGCCACCAGCTGCGACGAGACCATTGGACGCCGTACGCTCGGCCCCGCGCTTGGCCGCCTTGGCCGAGCCCTTGATCCGCAGCACCTCGATGGCCTGGTCGAAGTCGCCCGAGGTCTCCTCGAGTGCCTTCTTGGCGTCCAACATCCCGGCGCCGGTGGCGTCGCGGAGCCGCTTGACGTCAGCGGCGGTGAACTTCGGCATCTCTCGCTCTCTCTCGCCTGTCGTCTTCTCGTGGACCGCGAGGGGACAGCGGCAGGCAGGCGTGTACTTTACGCATGGCCGCTGCCGCCATCTCGTCAGACCTTCTGCTCGCCCTGCTCACCTTGGTCGTCCGCTGCTGTGTCGTCCACAGCGGCGGCCGCTGAGGGACCCGAGGCGTCGGCCGGGACGGCGCTGACCGGAACGGCATCGGCGGGGGGCTCGGTGCCGACTACAGGCTCGACCGCCTCGTCGGCGGCGGTGTCCGCGGGTGGTGCGCCGGCGGCGTCCGCGAGCTCGGCGGCCGCCTCGGCACCCACCGGGGGAGCACCGTCGACAGCGTCGGCCACGGCCTGGACCTCGTCGGTGACCGATGCCTGCTCGGGCTGCCCGGCGAGCAGTTCCTTCTCCCACTCGGCAAGCGGCTCGTCGCCGGCGAGGTCGGCGCCCGGCGCCTCGTCGGCACCGGCCTGGCCCGCGCGGGTCATCAGCCCATCGGCGACGGCGTCGGCGACGACACGGGTCAGCAGCGTGACGGCTCGGATGGCGTCGTCGTTGCCCGGGATCGGGTACGTGACCTCGTCCGGGTCGCAGTTGGTGTCGAGGATCGCGACGATCGGGATGTTGAGCTTGCGCGCCTCGTCGACGGCGAGGTGCTCCTTCTTCGTGTCGACGATCCACACCGCGCTCGGGACGCGTGTCATGTCGCGGACGCCACCGAGGCTGCGCTGAAGCTTCTCCATCTCACGCTTGCGCATGAGCAGCTCTTTCTTGGTGAGCCCAGAGGCGGTGACGTCGTCGAAGTCGAGCTCTTCCAGCTCCTTGAGCCGCTGGAGCCGCTTGTGGACGGTCTGGAAGTTCGTGAGCATGCCGCCAAGCCACCGCTCGGTGACGTAAGGCATGCCGACCCGGGTGGCCTGCTCGCGCACCGCCTCCTGCGCCTGCTTCTTGGTACCGACGAACAGCACGGAGCCGCCGTGGGCGACGGTCTCCTTGATGAACTCGTACGCGCGGTCGATGTAGGACAGCGACTGCTGCAGGTCGATGATGTAGATGCCGTTGCGCTCGGTGAAGATGAACCGCTTCATCTTCGGGTTCCAGCGTCGGGTCTGGTGCCCGAAGTGGACGCCGCTCTCGAGCAGCTGCTTCATGGTGACGACGGCCATGGCCGCGCCTACCTCCTCCCGCGCCCTGCGCATGACAGAGCGCGTCGTCCGGTTGTCCGCGGGGCCGTGGTGGCCTCCGCGCCTGGCGCCCCTGGTCGTCACCCACCCCGGCGGAACCGGGGACCGAGGGTGGCAGACCGTGCGCGGGGCGCGCGAGATGTGACCTGGTCGGAACCAGGCCGAGGGTCAGTGTACGGGAGCCGGACGGGTGCCGACCAGTTCGCCGATCTCAGCGCGGCTGTAGCACGCAAAACTCGTTACCTTCGGGGTCTGCGAGCACGGTCCACGGCACGGCGCCCTGTCCGATGTCCGCCGGCGTCGCGCCGAGCGCCGTGAGCCGGGCCACCTCCGCTGCGTGGTCGCCGTCCGGGTACGGGGCGACGTCGATGTGGAGGCGGTTCTTCACGATCTTGGGCTCGGTCGCCCCGATCAGCTCGATGTACGGGCCTCGCCCCTCCGGAGCTCGCAACGCCGCGTAGTCAAGACCCCCACGAACCACGGGCCAGCCGGTGGCCGCGGACCAGAAGGCCGCACGAGCTGTCGGGGCCGCGGCGTCGAGAACCACTGCGGCCACCGGTCCAGTGTCTTGGTAGTACTCCCTGGGCTCCAGCACACACAGTTCGTTGCCCTCGGGATCGGCAAGCACAACCCACGGCACGTCGCCCTGTCCGATGTCGACCTCTTTCGCGCCGAGTTTGCGCAGCCGCGTCACGGCATCGGCCTGGTCGTGCGGCGAGACCGATCCAAGGTCGAGGTGGACCCGGTTCTTGCCCGACTTGGGTTCCGGCACTGGGACGAAGACGAGGGGGAGCCCGTCCGGGTCGCCGTCGGGCGGTTCGACCGCGAGCTCGTCGGCGGTCTCCATCGCGATCTGCCATCCGGTGGCCACCGACCAGAACTGGGCAAGACGCATCGGATCGAGGGAGTCGATCACGACGCAGTCCAGCCGGGTGGTCACCCACCGAGCCTACGGGCGGCTCGTGGAGCGCATCCGAGGGTTCGCCCGAGGATCACACGCGGTCGCCGTGTGATCATCCACAGGCCGCGCCCGACGGCTCGTCCCGTCCACAGGCTCGCAGGCCGCTCTGGCCCATGGTCCCGCCCCGGCAGATCATTCGCGTCATGAGCAGGCCAGATCCTGTCACCCATGGGCCCCGACCGGCACTCCGCGGCGTGGCCTTGGCGTTGATCGTCGCGCTCTGCACGTGTGTCCCGGCGGCGGCCCTGGCCAACCCTCTGCCGGCGGGTGAGTGGGTGCTGCCAGTCGACGAACCCGGTACTCGGGTCGTCCGCGGCTTCGACCCGCCCGCGCAGCCCTGGCTCGCCGGTCACCGCGGCGTCGATCTCGCTGCGCCGGCGGGGGAGACGATCAGGGCGGCCGGCCGGGGAGTCGTGACCTATGCCGGGCTCGTCGCCGGCCGCGGTGTGATCACCGTGAGTCATGGCCAGGTGCGGACCACGTACGAGCCGGCCGCGGCGACCGTGGCCGTCGGTCACCTGGTCGAAGCCGGCGAGCCGATCGGAACGCTGACCGCGGTCGCGAGCCACTGTGCACCCGACCCTTGCCTTCATTGGGGTCTGCTCCGCGGCGAGACTTACCTCGACCCGCTCAGCCTCGTCGGCGGACACGGGATACGGCTGTTGCCTCTGGGGCCGGGCGCCGTGCTGCCGCAGGCACCGCCGACAATTCGGACCCCGGCCGGTCCGCCGGTGGATGCGCACGGAGGCCAGTTCCTGCCGATCGGCCTCGCCATGGCGGTCGCCGCTGCTTCGGGTGTCGGCTGACGCGGGGCTCAGGCGCGCGGGTGTGCCTGCTCGTACACGCGTCGCAACCGGTCGACCGACACGTGGGTGTACACCTGCGTGGTAGCAAGCGACGCGTGCCCGAGCAGCTCCTGGACGCTACGCAGATCCGCACCGCCGTCGAGCAGATGCGTCGCCGCTGTGTGACGCAGCCCGTGCGGTCCCAGGTCCGGCCCTCCGGGAACGGCACGGAGCCGGACATGGACGATCTCGCGCACCGCGCGCGCTCCGAGCCGGCCGCCCCGCACGCCGACGAACATGGCGCTGCCGGCTGGAGGCGTGGCCAGGTGTGCACGGCCGCGCGTCAGCCAGTCGCGGACAGCGGCTTCGGCGGGCCCACCGAACGGCACGCTGCGCTCCTTGCGGCCCTTGCCGAGCACGCGGACCACGCGCCGATGGTGGTCGATGTCGCCCACGTCGAGACCTACGAGCTCGCTGACGCGGATGCCCGTCGCATAAAGCAGTTCGAGCAAGGCCCGGTCACGGAGAGCCACGGGGTCGCGGTCGGCGGCGGCTGCGGCCACCGCGTCGAGGACGGCGGCCGCGGCATCGACACCGAGAACTCCGGGAAGTTCGCGGCGAGCTTTGGGGCTGCCCAACAAGCCGCCCGGGTCCGCGGCGATCAGCCCCTGCCGATGTGCCCATGCGGTGAACATCCGCGCCGCCGACGCCCGCCGGGCCAGCGTGGCGCGTGCACGTCCCTGGGTCCGCTGTCGCGCCAGCCAGCTACGCAACACCACAACGTCGAGCCCACCGAGATCGGTCCGGCCCAGCCGGGCGAGATGGTCGACCAGGCTGGTCACGTCGCCGACGTATGCCCTGACGGTGTGCTGGGAGCGGTCGCGCTCGGCCGTCAGGTGAACGGCGAACTGCTCGATCGCCGCACGCATCGCCGGTTGCAGCTCGGTCTCGCCGCGCACGTGGTCCGGCACGGTTCCACCGTCCGGCCTGGTCCCTTGCGGGTCAAGCACCGCGGCGGCGCGGCGCCAGCCTCCACCCCTGCGCATCGGCTTGGACCAGGCCGGCGAGAGAGAGCTCGCCGAGCGCCGCGATGCACGGACCCGCGGCCAAGCCGGTGGCGCTGCAGAGCTGGTCGACGGTGGCAGCGCCGCGCGCGGGCAGCGCCTCGAGGACGTCGCGCGGGACGGGCGCCAAGCTGTCCCATGGTCGGGGCTCGCCGCGTCGTTCGACCACGGCGTCCGCTCCGAGCTCGCCGACCATGTCGATGACCTCGGCGGCGTCGGTGACCAGGGTCGCCGCTCCCTTGCGGACCAGGTCGTGACAGCCCATCGACAACACCGACGTGACCGGGCCCGGAAGGGCCAGCACGGCGCGGCCCTGGTCGGAGGCCCAGCTGGCGGTGTTCAGCGCACCGGACCGCGGCGCCGCCTCCACCACCACGGTGCCGCACGTCATGGCCGCGATGAGCCGATTGCGGGCGAGGAATCGCGCGCGCGTCGGAGTCGTTGCGGGCGGGAGCTCGCTGACCACCAGCCCCTCGCCGGCGACCCGGTGCAGCAGCGCGGCGTGACCCCTCGGATAGACCACGTCGACGCCGCAGGCGAGCACGGCCACGGTCGGGCCGCCGACCGCGAGAGCTCCGCGGTGGGCAGCCGCGTCGATGCCGTACGCCGCACCGGACACGACAGTCCATCCGGCCGTCGCGAGATCCGAGGCGAGATCGGCGGCGACCCGCACGCCATACTCGGTGGCCGCCCGCGAGCCGACGACGGCGACGGATCTCCGGGTGGCCGCGGCGAGGTCGGGCTCGCCGCGGATCCACAGCCCGAGCGGTGGTGGTCCGGCGGCTCTGGACCCGGCCTCGAGTGCGAGGTCCAGCGTTTCGAACCCCGCCGGCCACTCCGCATCGCCCGGGCAGACGAATCTCGCGCCCGCCGCGACGGCATGCCCGAGCAGCGCGGCGCCGTCGACGGCACCGGCGCGACGCTCGATCCGCGCGTCGCGGTCGAGGGTGCGCGTGCCGGACCGGAGCGCAGCGAGCACAACCGCCGCCCCGTGCCTGCGCACCTCGGCCACGATCGCGGCACCGGTGCCGGGTTCGACCAGTGCGGACAAGGCGGCCCGCGCGACCCGCTCGGGCGTCGCGCCGTTCATCGCGCTCATCCCGGCCGCCCGAGCCGGTGGCCGACGGCTTCGCCCACGTCAGCCCGGCTGGGCCGGTCGTGGCCGGCGAGATCGGCAAGCGTCCAGGCCACCCGCAATACTCGATCGGCGCCGCGAGCGGTGAGTTGTCCCTTCCGCAGTGCTTCGTGCAGCGGAGCGAGCGAGGCCGGCGGTGGCCGGAGATCACGCCTGAGCACCGGGCCGGGGACTTCGCCGTTGAGCCGCCACGGCGTCTCCGCCAGCCGCCGGCGCTGGCGGTCGCGCGCCTCGGCGACCCGCTCGGCGACCGCCTTGCTCGGCTCCGCAGACGCAAGCCCCTCGTCGAGGCTCGCGAGCGTCGGCGCCTCGACGACGATGCGCAGGTCGATCCGATCGCGGACGGGCCCGGAGATGCGCTGGGCGTAGCGCCGGACGGCGTCGGGCGTGCACGAGCACATGTGGGTGCGGCTGCCGTGGTTGCCGCACCGGCACGGGTTGGACGCCAGCACCAACAGAAAGCGCGCCGGGAAGGTGACCGAGGACTCGGCCCTGGACACGACGATCTCGCCGTGTTCGAGCGGCTGGCGCAGCGCGTCGAGGACGTGCGACCCGAACTCGGGCGCCTCATCCATGAACAGAACCCCCAGATGAGCCCTGCTGGCTGCGCCGGGCCGGACCAGGCGACTGCCGCCACCGACGACTGCGGCGACGGACGCGGTGTGGTGAGGATCGGCGAACGGCGGCCTGGTGACCAGGGGTCGGTCGATGGGCAGAACGCCGGCGACCGAGTGGATGGCAGTGACCTCGAGGGACTCGTCGGTGGACAGGTCGGGCAGCAGGCCCGGCAGCCGTCTCGCCAGCATCGTCTTCCCCGCTCCCGGCGGCCCGGTGAGCATGAGGTGGTGGTGGCCGGCCGACGCCACCTCCACAGCACGCTTCGCGCCCTGCTGGTCGGCGACGTCGGCGAGGTCGACCGGGATCTCGACCGGGTCACCGGCGGCTGACCCGGACGCGACGGTCGCAGCAGCGGACTCCGGCTCGTCCGGCACCGGTTCACCGCGGAGCACGGCCAGCACCTGGCGCAGCGAGCGGACACTCAGCACCGACACACCCGGCACCAGCCGGGCCTCCCCCGCGTTGGCCTCGGGCACGACGACACGCGTCGCACCCGACCCGGCCGCCGCAAGTACCGCGGGCAGCACACCGGGTACGGGCCGGAGCCGCCCGTCGAGCGCGAGCTCTCCCAGGAAGATCATCTCGTCGGCCGCACCGGGCGGCAGGTCCTCACCAGCGGCGACGATGGCTACGGCGACCCCGAGGTCGAAATGGCTGCCCCGTTTGGGCAGAGCCGCCGGCGACAGGCTGACCGTGATGCGCTGCAGGGGCCACCGCTCCCCGCTGCACAGCACGGCGGCCCGGACCCGATCGCGGGCCTCGGCCAACGACGCGTCGGGCAGCCCGACCAGGGTGAAGCCGGGCATCCCCCCGATGTGCACCTCGATGTCGACGACCGTGCCCCGAACCCCGGCCAGGGCGACACTGCGGCATCTCGCCAGGCGCATCAGAACGCTCCCCGGACGTGCTCGACAACGGCAGGCCCCCGCCGCGACCGATGCACGGCCACGACGTCGAAGCGCAGGCCGACCCCGCGCGGACCGTTCTCGACCAGCCACCGGTGACCCAGCCGCCGCAGCCGAGCAGCCTTCTCGCGAGTGACCGCTTCCAGCCCCGAGCCGTAGCCGAGCCCGCTGCGGGTCTTGACCTCGCAGACCACGACGGTTAAGCCGTCGAGCGCGACGACGTCGATCTCGCCGATCTCGCAGCGCCAGTTGCGGGCGAGAATGGTGAACCCGGCCTGCTCCAGGTGGCGCGCAGCGACCCGCTCGCCGTACAGCCCGACGCCGTCCTTGGCCCGCACTCGCACCACCTCCGGACCTGAGCGTGGTGCCCCGATGCCGCCGACTCGCGACGCATCACGCGGGCTGTGGGTAACTTCCGGCGAAGCGCGGCCCTGTGGACGAGCCGGCCGTTGACCCGTTCACGGCCTGCCGTCCGCTTCGTGGCACGCTCAGCGGTTGCTCATGGCACGCGGAACGGTCGCTCTGGAGTCCGAGTTGTGGTGGTTTGTGGAACCAGTTGGTGTGCCACGTGCCGCAGAAACGCCGGATCAGCTGCTGAGGCCGGACTTCGGGATCTCGAGGTCGCTCTTGGCCAGTTCCTCGACGTTGACGTCCCTGAACGTCACGACCTTGACGTTCTTGACGAACCGGGCCGGGCGGTACATGTCCCACACCCAGGCGTCGCTCATCGTGACCTCGAAGTAGACCTCGCCGCCCTCACTGCGGACCTGGAGGTCGACGTTGTTCGTCAGGTAGAAGCGTCGCTCGGTCTCGACGACGTAGGTGAACAGCCCGACTACGTCGCGGTACTCCCGGTAGAGCGACAGCTCCATCTCGGTCTCGTACTTCTCGAGATCCTCGGTGCTCATCCGGTCTCCTCCAGGACGACGGGCCCATTCTCGCCCATGACGCGTGCGACGTTGGCATACGACCGACGGTGCACTGGACTCGGACCGTAGCGGCTCAGCGCCTGCTGATGCTCGGGAGTCACGTATCCCTTGTGCGTCGCGAAGTCGTACCCCGGCCACCGGTCGTGCATGTCGGTCATGATCCGGTCGCGGGTGACCTTCGCGATGACCGACGCCGCGGCGATGCAGGCGACCATCTGGTCGCCCTTCCACATGGCCAGCCCGGGCACGCCAAGCCCGGCCACCGGGAAGCCGTCGGTGAGTACATAGCCCGGTGTCAGCTCGAGGCGGGCCAGCGCGCGGCGCATCGCCTCGATGTTGGTGACGTGCAGGCCACGCCGGTCGACCTCCTCGGCGGGGACGACGATCACTGACCACGCCGCCGCGCGCGCCACGACGACCTCGTACACCCGCTCGCGGACCGGCGGAGTCAACAGCTTCGAGTCCGCGAGGTCGGGCACCTCGCCGCGGCGGCCGTCCCGCAGGACCGCCGCCGCCACGACCAGCGGGCCGGCGCACGCCCCCCGCCCGGCCTCGTCAGCGCCGGCGACCGGAGCCAGACCCAGGCGAGTCAGGGCGCGCTCGTAGCCATACAGCCCGGCGTCGCGGCGGACCGTCGCCTTCGCCACCGGGATCACACCCCCACCTCGAGCGGCTCGGCGGGTGCGCCGTCGCGGAGCAGACCGCGCACCAGGCTCGCCAGCGATCTCGGCACCAGCATCTCGGTCGTCGCCTCCATCTCGGACAGCGACCACCAACGATGGGCGGTGAGGTCTTCGCGCTCCTCGGGCGTCCACCCCGCTTGGTCGACGTCGATGACGTCCGGGATGCGGGCGAGGTACCAGCGTTCGCGGACGTCGAGCAGGCCACCGCGCCATTCGAAGACGTCCCGTCGGTTCCAGATGTGCGGCCCGATCGCGACACCGGAGAGCCCGGTCTCCTCGGCAAGTTCGCGCCGCGCCGCCTGCTCGTGGGTCTCGGTGACCTCGATGCCGCCGCCGGGCGGGAACCAGTAGCCGTCGACGGCCCGGAAGAGCAGGACGCGCGTCGCCTCCCCGTCGCGGGCCATCAGGAGCACCCGGACCGTAGGTCGGATGACGGGCGTGCTCATGGGTTCCGAGCCTACGGCCGGACGGGAGCAGTGGCACTCACCGGTCGGGGACCGCGTCGAACGTGTCCGGGCGAGACAGCGAGGCCCAGTTCGAGACCGGCCACACGACGGCGAACGCACGTCCCGTGATCCTGTCCTCGGGAACGGTGCCGTTGACCCGGGAGTCACCGGAGTTCGAGCGGTGGTCGCCCATGACGAACAGGTCGCCCTCGGGTACGACGGTCTCGAACGGCACCGCGGACGGCTCGTCACCCGTGCGTAGGTACGCCGACTCGTCGACGGCCACGCCGTTGACCAGGATGCGGCCGTCGTCGTCGCAGCACTCCACGGTGTCGCCACCGAGGCCGACGACCCGCTTGATCAGGTGGCCCTCTGAGTCGTCGGGGAGCACGCCCACGAACTGCAGCGCGTCGCGGAACCGCCCGCCGAGGCCGGGGTCGTCGAGTTCGGCGGTGGGAGACAGCCAACCGTCCGGGTCGGCGAACACGACGACGTCGCCGCGATGGATCTCGCCGAAGCGGGTGGTGAGCTTGGAGACCAGGACGCGGTCTCCGATGAGCAGGGTGTCCTCCATGGACTGCGACGGGATCAGGAACGCCTGGACCAGGAAGATCCGAACCAGAGTGGCGATGACCAACGAGAGGCCGACCACGATCGCGGTCTCGCGGAGGAGCGCGGCGAAGCCTCCCCGGCGCGGCTCTCCCACTGTGGCCTCACCGTCGTCGCGGGGCACGGTCTTCTCCGCCACGAACACTCCCTGTCGCCGCCGGGCCGGGCCCGCCGTGGTCACAGTGCGGCGCCACCTGAGCGGCGCCGCGACGCACCGACGCTACCCTGCCGGCCGCTCGACGCGGCTCACCGGGGGCCATGCGACCGCTACCACCCTCCCCTGGACTGCATCCGCGCCGACGCTGCCACCGCCGGGTGAACCCAGGTGGTCCCTCGAGTCCAGCGAACCCTCCCGGTCGTCGCCGAGCAGCCATAGCCGCCCGGCGGGCACTACGACGTCGAATGATGGCCCGGGGCCACCCGGGCGGAGGTACGGCTCATCGAGCGGTTCACCGTCGACGGTGATGCGGTCCTGCGCGTCGCAGCATGCCACCCGCTCCCCCGGCAGGCCGACGATCCGCTTCACGACCGTCGCGTCCTCGTCCGATCCGGGCTGCGCCCAGGTGCCGCTGACGTCCACGACCACCACGTCGCCCCGCCGGAGGTCGCCGAGCCCGATTCGGGTGGCCAGCACCCGGTCCCCCGCGTGGAGAGTGGGGCTCATCGACCCGGCCGACACGGTGTAGATCCGGCCGACCCAGAGGTAGGCGGCCACGAGGACGAGGACGGTGAGTCCCACCGGAACCAGGATTCTCGACGGCCTCGGCCGGCGACCGGCCATGCGCGGAAGCGCGGCGTCGCCGTCAGACGTTGTCGCGCTTCTCGCGGATCTTGGCGGCCTTGCCGCGGAGGTTGCGCAGGTAGTAGAGCTTCGCGCGGCGGACGTCACCGCGAGTCACCAGTTCGATCCGGTCGATCACCGGCGTGTGCAACGGGAACGTGCGCTCCACGCCGACGCCGAAGCTGACTTTGCGGACCGTGAAGGACTCGCGCACCCCGGAACCCTGCCGACGGATGACGACACCTTGGAAGACCTGGACCCGGGAGCGGCTGCCCTCGATGACCTTGACATGGACCCTGAGTGTGTCGCCCGCCCGGAACGGGGGGATGTCGTCGCGCAGGCTGGCAGCGTCGACCGTGTCGAGGGTGTGCATGTCGTTATTCGCTTCCTCGCCGGTGCCACGGGTCATCGGCGGAACAGTGTTCGTCGGGACGGGCCCGGAGTACGGCAGTCGGCACTCCCCCCGGGGCAGGGGCACGAGTAGCTCGCCGGGCAACAGCGCTCCAGTGTGCCACAGCAGGCTCGGATGGACGAAACGGGTCAGCACCCGCCCGGCACCGGCGTTCTGAGGTGCCTTAGGCCGCAGGTGGCGGCGTCTTAGGGCACCTCCGGTCGGATCCTGCGCGACTGCCCGATGCCGCACCGCACGCCTCAGCACGAACCTGGAGATACCAGCGAGGAGATGAGGAAGCCATGATGAGCATCGTCGCACCGGCCATTGAGGCCGAGGTGAACTACCGCCACGAGCGCATCGCCGAGGACTTCCGCCGGGCGAGGAAGCATCGGAGCGCCCGCAGGGAGCACACGCCGGCGGCCGGCCACCGCACCAGGTCGACCGTCACTGCAAGCCACGCGTGAACCAGCCGGACGTCGTGGTGGCACCGGCCGCCACGGCGTCCGTGCTGTCACCGCAGCGTGACACCATGGATGCCGTGACGCGTGCGGATCTCGAGACTCCGCTCGTCGGCCGTGCCCCAGAGGTGCGTGCGCTGACGGCTGCGCTCGAGCGCGCCGGTCGGAGCCAGCCCGGTGTGGTCCTCGTCGCCGGCGATGCCGGCGTAGGCAAGACCCGCCTGCTCGCCGAAGTCGCTGAGCGGGCCGCGGAGGCGGGCGCCACCGTCCTGGTCGGTCACTGTCTCGACGTCGGCGGTGTCGGCCTGCCGTACCTGCCTTTCACCGAGGCGCTGCGACCGCTGACCGCCGACGGTGCGGCCGGATCGAGCCTTCCCGACGGTGAGTGGCGAGGGGTCGAGCTGGGCACCCGCGCAGCGCCGCCCGGTGGAGACGTCAGCCAGCTGCAGCTGTTCGATGCCGTGGCCGGAACGCTGGCCCGGGCCGGTGACGAGGGAACCGGGCCGGTGTTGCTGGTGCTCGAAGACCTGCACTGGGCCGACCAGTCCACTCGCGACCTGCTCGCTTTCCTGGTCGGGCGCATGCGCGACGAACGGCTGCTGATCGTCGCCAGCTACCGCTCCGACGACCTGCACCGCCGCCATCCGCTGCGGCCGCTGCTCGCGCAGCTGGCTCGCCTGCCGGTGGTCGAGCGCGTCGACGTCGGGCCCTTCGACATCGACGAGATGGGCCTCTATCTCGCCGCCCTGCACGGCTCACCGATCACCGACGCCACCGTCCGGAGCATCCTCGATCGCTCCGAGGGCAACGCGTACTACGCCCAGGAGCTCCTGCACTCGTGCAGCCCGGGACAGCTCGACGTCATCGATACCGGCCTACTGCCGGCCGCGCTGGCCGACGTGCTGCTCACCCGACTCGAGCAGCTGCCGGCGGCGGCGCAGCACGTCGTCCGGGTCGCGTCGGTGGCCGGGCGCCGTGTGGGGTACGACCTCCTCGAGCGGGCCAGCGGGCTGGGCGACGCCGAACTCGAACTGGCGCTACGCGAGGCAGTCACCCATCAGGTGCTCGTGCCCGAGGGCGGCCAGCGCTACGCGTTCCGCCACGCCCTGCTCGCCGAGGCCATCTATGGCGACCTGTTGCCCGGCGAGCGGGTCCGCCTGCACGCCACCTACGCGCGACTCATCGACGAGGCCACCGACACTCGTACGCCGCTGGGTTCAGCAGCTGAACTCGCCCATCACCGGATGCAGAGCCACGACGTCCCCGGCGCGCTCACCGCCTCGATGCGGGCTGCCGACGAGGCAGAGCAACTGCATGCGCCCGCCGAGGCATGGCAGCACCTCGAGCAGGCGCTGCAGCTGTGGGACGCCGTCGACGACGCCGAGCAGCGTGCCGGTCTCGACATCGTCCGGGTCGGGCTGCGCGCGGCCTCGATGGCGAGCCGGGCCGGCGAGAACGCCCGGGCCGCGTCGCTCGCGGACGCGGCGGCGCGCAGGCTCGACCCCGGGGCCGACCCTCAGTGGGCGGCCGCAGTCCACCACAAGCGGGCGCTGCACCTGCTCGGCGACGACCGCCCCGAGCAGGCGCTCGAGGCAGCGCTCGAGGCCCTGAAGCTAGCAGCGGAGGCTGGCGACGCACCGAGTGCGCCGTCGGCATGGTCGGCGGCAACGGCGGCCAGGTCGCTGGTCAGCCTCGACCGGGTGGACGAGGCCCGCGACTACGCCGAGCGGGCCCGCGCCGAGGCAGCCGAGATCGGGAGTGCGGGCGCCGAGGCCGACGCCCTGGTGACACTGGCAGTGATCGACAACTACCAGGGGATCGGCGACTCAGTCTCTGTGCTGCTCAGTCGCGCCCGCGACCTGGCCCAGGAGGCCGGCGATCTTCCGACCGAGATGCGAGTGTCGTACAACCTGGCTGCCGACCGTTACGACGCCGGCGACATCGAGGGCGCGCTTCGTCTGGTCGACGCAGCAGTGGAGAGGTCGGTCGCGACCGGACTGTCGTGGAGTCCGTACGGTCTCGAGCTTCGCGCCCTGCAGGTCGTGGCCAGGTTCGTTTCCGGCGACTGGGACGGGAGCGCCGCCGCAGCGCGGCTGGCAGGCCGCCGGCCGCCCGACGCCATGGTCGCGCGCCTCTCGGCTGCCGGCCTCTACGTCGGGGCCGCCCGCGGCAGCGCGTCGGCACTGGCCACAGCCCGGCAGCTCGAGAGCTCCTGGCACCACGACCCGATGATCGCGATGGTGTCCGGGGGTTGCGGCTCCGAGCTGTTGCGCTGGCAAGAGGACGCAGGCGGTGCTCTCGACCTCGCCGAGCGCACGCTCCACTATGTCGAGGACGCGTGGCCGCTGTTCCTCGGCGCGATCTGGCTGTCGGCGGTCGGGCTCGCCGCCGCCGGCGACCTCGCCGAGCACGCTCGGCTGGTCAAGGATGACGCCGCCCTCTCGGAGGCCGGCGAGGCCGGCAAACGACTGATCGAGCACGCGAGGACCAACGCGCGCGACGGCTCGCCCCGCGGCGGCACGCTCGGGCCGGAAGGACGAGCCTGGCTGTTGCGGGCCGAAGCCGAGTACACCCGGGTCGATGGCCACCCCGATCCCGACGCCTGGCGCCGTTGCGTCGACCAGTTCGGCTACGGGCACCGCTACGAGCAGGCCCAGTCACAGTGGCGCCTGGCCGAGGCACTGCTCGCGCTCGACCAGCGCGACGCTGCCGCGCCCGCGGCGCGAGCCGCGCATGAGACCGCGGTCGAACTCGGTGCCCGACCGCTGCAGGAGGCGGTCGAGTCCCTGGTGCGACGAGCCCGGCTCGACGTCGGAATCGGCGCGGCGGTGGCTGCCGACACCGGCGGGCTCACCGCCCGAGAGCGGGAGGTCCTCGCTCTGCTCGCCGAGGGCCTCACAAACCGGCAGATCGGCCATCGGCTCTACATCGCCGACAAGACCGCGAGCGTCCACGTGTCGAACATCCTGGCCAAGCTCGGCGCGTCCGGCCGCACCCAGGCCGTCACCGTCGCTCACCGCCGCGGGCTCCTCGACACCTGACCGCAGCGCATTGTCCGCTGTCGGGGATGTGGGGCAAGGCTCCACATCCCCTCCTCGACCTCCCGTCGCGCCAGAACGCTCAGAAGGTCCAGCCGAGTTCGGCGAGCACCGCAAGGTCGTGGTCGTCCAGCGTGGCGGGGTCGAGGCGGTCGAGAAGGTCGGGACGGCGTTCGGCGGTGCGACGAAGAGCCTCGTCACGGCGCCAGCGTCCGATGTTGGCGTGGTGGCCGGACAGCAGGATCTCGGGGACGTCGCGACCCCGCCACGAGGGGGGTTTGGTGTAGACGGGGTACTCGAGCAGACCGGCTGCGCCGTGCGACTCCTCGACCAGCGACTCGGGGTTCCCGACGACGCCGGGTAGTAGCCGCGTGACGGCCTCCAGGACGACGAGGACGGCCGCCTCTCCCCCGGTGAGCACGTAGTCGCCGACTGAGATCTCGTCGACCGGCATCCGGGTCGACGCGTCGTCGACCACTCGGGCGTCTATGCCCTCGTAGCGGCCGCATGCGAAGACCAACCACGGCTCACCGGCCAGCTCCTCGGCGACTCGCTGGTCGAACGGCCGGCCGGAGGGGGTCGGCATCAGCAGTCGCGGTGCGGTGTCCGGCGAAACGATCGCGTCGAGGGCGGCGCCCCACACGTCGGGACGCATCACCATGCCTGCCCCGCCACCGTACGGGGTGTCGTCCACACTGCGGTGGCGGTCGTTCGTCCAGTCGCGCAGGTCGTGCACGTGCAGGTCGAGCACACCGACCTTCCGCGCCCTGCCCACCAGCGACAGCTCGAGCGGACTCAGGTAGTCGGGGAATATGGTGATGACGTCGACCCTCACGGCGATCCCTCGTCGTCGAGCAGGCCGGCAGGTGGGTCCAGAACCACCCGGCCCTGCGTGAGGTCGACCTCGGGAACGATGTCGGCCACGAACGGCACGAGCGCCTCGTGGGCGTCCGGCCGCCGAACCACCAGCAGGTCCTGACCAGGCAGGTGCAGTACTTCGGCGATCTCGCCCACCTCGTCACCGGCGGTCGTGAGCGCGCGAAGCCCGACGAGTTGGTGATCGAAGAACTCATCCGGGTCGTCCGGACGCTCCTCGTCACCGATCTCCGCGAGCAGGTGCACACCCCGCAGGCGTTCTGCGAACGTGCGGTCGGAAACCCCGTCGAAGTGCACGAGCAGGCGACCGGAGTGCCAGCGTGTGTGTCCGACCACGAGCGGCCCGATCTCGGCGGGCTCGGTGGTCAGGCGGGCGCCGTCGGCGAATCGCAGCTCGGGCGAATCGGTACGGACGTCGACGCTCACCTCGCCACGGATGCCGTGGGCACGTCCGATCCGCCCTACCGTCACCAGCACCGCGGAACCTATCGGCCGTCGACGTCCACGAAGTCGATACGTACCCCGCCACCGGCGATCGCACCGAGGACGGTGCGGAACGCCGTGGCAGTCCTGCCACCACGTCCAATGACCTTGCCGAGGTCGTCTGGGTGGACGTGCACCTCGAGCAGGCGGCCGCGTCGCTGTTCGCGGGTGCGGACGGAGACGTCGTCAGGATTGTCGACGATGCCTCGGACGAGGTGCTCGAGGGCCTCGGCGAGCACGGCCTCAGGCCTCGGTGGTGGGCGCAGGGCGGGCCTCAGCCGCCGGGTCGGTGCCGGCCTCTGCGGTGTCGGGCGCGCTTCCTGCCTCGTCGGCCTTGACCGTGCCGGCCTTGGCTCTGGCGGGCTTGTCGGCCTTCGCCGGCTTCTCGGCCTTCGCCGGCTTCTCGGCCTTCGCCGGCTTCTCGGCCTTCGCCGGCTTGTCGGCCTTCGCCGGCATCTCGGCCTTGGCACTGGCAGCCGGCTCCACGTTCTCGGTCGCAGCAGGCTCCGCGTTAGCGGCCGCCTTCTTGGCGGCCCGCTTCCTCGGCGTTGTGGCCTCGGACTTGGGGTCGGCGTGCGCCTCGGCCAACGCAGCATCGAAGCGTGCCCGCTTGTCGGCCTTGGGCTCCTTGACCTTCAGCGTGCCCTCGGCGCCGGGAATGCTCTTGTACTTCTGCCAGTCGCCGGTGACCTTGAGCAGTGCGAGGACCGGCTCGGTCGGCTGCGCGCCGACACCGAGCCAGTATTGGGCGCGGTCGGAGTCGAGCTGGATCAGGCTCGGCTCTTCCTTCGGGTGGTACTTGCCGATCTGCTCGATCGCCCGTCCGTCGCGCTTGGTGCGAGCGTCGGCGACGATGATGCGGTACTGCGGGTTGCGGATCTTGCCCATCCGCTTCAACTTGATCTTGACAGCCACGGGTGTGGAAACTCCTGTGTCATGAGCACGGGTAAACCGCCGTCGCAGGGTGGGGCACCGGCGCCGGCGTCTCGGGTGGACTCGGCGCCCGCGGGTGAGAGGGTCCGCGCGGTCGCCGGTTCAGGAGGTTATTGTGCCAGACCCCTCGACGCATACTCAACTGTCAGCTGCTCATCGCCTCGATGACAGCATCGACCTCCTCGGGAGAGGTCACGATGCTCGGCCCGAACCGGACGTAAGGCTCGGCATACGGCGTCATGCCGGCCGATATTCCCGCGTCGGAGAGCCGTCCCAGTGTCTCTTGCGGCGCATCCACGCTCACACAGACGATGCCGGCGGAGAGCTCTGGTGACATCGGACTGACGACTGTGACGCTGCGCTCATCCGTGAGGCCTTCTTTGAGCATGGTCGCCTGCTCGTGCGTGCGCTCGGCGATGGCCGCCTTCCCGATGTCGAGATGGAACCGGAACGCCTCGGCGAGCGCCCAGCGGTGGTCGAAGCTGTGGTACCCACCCGGGGTGGCTGCCGGGCCCGGTTCCTTCCCGGTCGGCGCGGTGCCCTCCACCCATGCGACGTAGCTGACGGGTTCGAAGGGCGCGATGGCGGCGTCGACGGCCTCCCACGCCTCGGCACGCCCCCAGACGATGCCGGTACCCCTGGGACCGAACAGCCATTTGTGAGTGCCGGCCACGAGGAAGTCGCAGCCCAGATCCGCCGCCGTCACATCCTCGACGCCGAGCCCGTGCACGCCGTCGACGCACAGCAGTGCGCGGTCGTCGGCTTCGCGATCGGCGTTCAGGTCGCGCAACCCGTCGGCGATGGCCGCGATCGGCAGCTTCACACCGGTGCCGGAGTGAACCCAGGTGACGGCAACCGCCCTGGTCCTCGGCGTAACCGCGCCGAGGAGTCGCCCGACGATCTCGTCGACTGAAGCATCGGCAGGCGAGTCGTACAACTGCACCCGGTTGACCGTCGAACCGGTGCGCGCGGACCGCAGCCGCAGCGCCTCATGGGTCGAGTAGAAGTCGTGCTCCGTGGTGAGGACCTCCTGGTCGGCCCGCAGGCGCAGGCCTCCGTACAGCAGGCCGAGACCCATGGTCGTGCTGTCCGTCAGCGCGACCTCACCGGCGGCGACGTCGAGGTACTCGGCCGCCGCCGCGCGGACGGCGATCTCGTTGTCGACCTCGTGCTCGGTCAGGTAGCCGTGCGGGTCCTGGTCGAGGCCCGCGCGGTGACGCTCGATCGCATGGGCCACGGGCGCCGGATGGGCGGCGAGCACGAAAGCGGCGAAATGGCTCAGATCGTGAGTCAGGGAGAACTGATCTCGTACCGATCCCCAGTCGCGCGGATCGAATCCGCCGGCCGTGGAGCGTGCCGCCTGGCTGCCGCCGGGAGCGTCCTCTGCGCCTGCCGAGCAGGCCGCGACCGAAGTGACCGCGAGGCCACCCGCCAGCGCGCCGGACCGGGCGAGAAACCTCCGCCTGGACATGTCATCCATGAGCCTCACCTCCGCCCGTCGATCATGCCAGCGGCGCGCTCACGAAGGCTCGATGCCTGGGGTTCAGCGGACGACGCGGCCGCGCAGGATGATCCGCTCCGGGCGGAGCAGCGTCTCCGGTTCGACCACGGGGTCGGCGGCGTAGACGGTCAGGTTCGCGACGGCACCGTGAGTCAACGCGCCGGATCCGCCCAGCAGGTATGCCCGGGCTCGCCACGACGCAGCACCCACGGCGTCGGGCGCCGGGACTCCGGCCCTGATCAGTTCCAGCACCTCGCGGGCCACGAGCCCATGGGGCAGGACCCCACCGGCGTCGGTGCCGGCGAAGATCGGCACACCCGACTCGTAGGCGGTGCGGACGTTCTCGTGGCGGCGCGCGTGCAGCGCCCGCATGTGCGCCGCGTAGCGCGGGAACCTGGCCTCGCCCTGGTCGGCGTACTTCGGGAAGTTGTCGATGTTGACCAGCGTCGGAACCATCGAGATCCGGCGCGTAGCCATCTCGGCCATCAGGTCGGGCGAGAGCCCACTGCCATGCTCGATGCCGTCGATTCCGGCCCCGATCAGGTCCGGCAGCGCGTCCTCGCCGAAGACATGAGCCGTGACCCGTGCGCCGAGGTCATGCACCCGTGCGATCGCGGCGTCGAGGGCGGGTCGTGGCCAACACGGGCCGAGGTCGCCGGTGTCGCGGTCGATCCAGTCGCCGACGAGCTTGACCCAACCGTCCCCGCGGCGCGCCTCGGCTTCCACCTGGGCGACCAGCTCGTCGGGCTCGATCTCCACTCCGTAGTTGCGGATGTAGCGCTTGGTCCGCGCGATGTGCCGCCCGGCCCGCACGATCCTGGGCAGGTCGGCCCGGTCGTCGACCCATCTGGTGTCGGCGGCCGACCCCGCGTCGCGCAACAGCAGCACGCCCGCGTCGCGGTCAGCGAGCGCCTGTAGCTCTGCCTCGTCGTCCGGGACGGCGCCGCGGGAGTCAAGCCCGACGTGGCAGTGCAGGTCGACCAGTCCCGGAAGTATCCAGCCCTCGCCCACCGTTTCGGCGCCGGGCACGGATTCGAACGTGACCCGGCCGTCCCTGACCCAGAGGTCGCGGTGTTCACGGTCGGGGAGGACCACGCCACGCACGTGCAGGGCAGGAGGCATGGTGGCGGGTGTGCCTCAGCGCCTCTTCAGG
The DNA here is from genome assembly GCA_035316885.1 of Jiangellaceae bacterium. Lineage (GTDB taxonomy): Bacteria > Actinomycetota > Actinomycetes > Jiangellales > Jiangellaceae > DASRTE01. The sequence goes on from DATHII010000035.1 coordinate 32,630, forward strand.
AACTCGGCGACGTCGTCGGGAAGCTGAAGGTCGTTCGGATCGAAGTCGCCACCGCCGCCGAACGCCGCCGGTACGTCGCCGGGCTTCGGCGCGGCCGTCCGGCGTTCCTGGGCGGCCGTCTCGGCGGCCGCGAGCTCGGCGGCGCGCTTGGCCGGGTTGCCGGACCGGCCGCCGCGCTGCTTGCCCTTCTTGGCCTGCCGGCCCTTGCTCTTCTTGCCGAAGCTGCCCGGCATCCCGGGCACGCCCGGTAGCCCGCCCATCCCGCCGCCACGGGCGGCCTGGCTCATCATGTCGCGGGCGACGAAGAATCGGTCGACCAGCTGGTTCACCTCGCTCACGACCGTCCCGGACCCACGGGCGATCCGGGCCCGGCGCGAGCCGTTGATGACCTTCGGATTCTCGCGCTCACCCGGCGTCATCGACCGGATGATCGCCTGGATCCGATCCATCTCGCGGTCGTCGAAGTTGTCGAGGGCCTCGCGCATCTGGCCTGCGCCCGGAAGCATCCCGATGATGTTCTTGATCGGCCCCATCTTGCGGATCGCCTGCAGCTGGTCGAGGAAGTCCTCGAGGGTGAACCCGGTGCCCTTCTGGAGCTTGCGCGCCATGTCCTCGGCCTGCGAGGCGTCGAACACCTTCTCGGCCTGCTCGATGAGGGTGAGCATGTCGCCGAGGTCGAGGATGCGGGAGGCCATCCGCTCCGGATGGAATACGTCGAAGTCCTCGAGCTTCTCCCCGGCGGACGCGAACATGACCGGTCGCCCGGTGACGGACGCGACCGAGAGGGCAGCGCCACCGCGGGCGTCGCCGTCGAGCTTGGTGAGGACGACGCCGTCAAAGCCGACGCCGTCGAGGAACGCATTGGCGGTGGTGACGGCGTCCTGACCGATCATCGCGTCGACGACGAACAGCGTCTCGTCCGGACCGACCGCGTCCCGGATGTCGCGAGCCTGCGCCATCATTTCGGCGTCGACTCCGAGCCGGCCGGCCGTGTCGACAACCACGACGTCATAGAGCTTCTGGCGAGCCTGCTCGACGCCGCTGCGCGCCACAGCCACCGGATCGCCGGTGCCGTTGCCGGCCTCGGGCGCCCAGACCGCGACGCCGGCGCGCTCGCCGACGATCTGCAACTGCGTCACCGCGTTGGGCCGCTGGAGGTCGGCCGCGACCAACAACGGCTGATGTCCGGAGCCCCTCAGCCAGAGGGCGAGCTTGGCCGCCAGCGTCGTCTTACCGGAACCCTGCAGACCGGCAAGCATGATCACGGTCGGGGGCTGCTTGGCAAAGCGCAGCCGGCGGGTCTCCCCGCCGAGGATCCGTACCAACTCGTCGTTGACGATCTTGATGACCTGCTGGGCCGGGTTGAGCGCCGCCGAGACCTCCGCTCCTCTGGCCCGCTCCTTGACCGCGGCGATGAAGTCCTTGACGACCGGGAGCGCGACGTCGGCCTCGAGCAACGCGACCCGGATCTCACGGGCGGAGGCGTCGATGTCGGCCTCGGACAACCTGCCCTTGCCGCGCAGCGTCTTGAAGGTGGCGGCCAGGCGGTCGGAGAGTGTAGCGAACACGGTCGTGGGGATCCTCGCTTGAGACGTCGGGCTCCCGCCAAGGGTAACCGCGCGGCCGGAGCGCCGCCGCCCCGCGTAATGAGCGCCCTCCTCGTACGTGAAACTGAGCTGCGTGAGATACGTGCTGATCATCTGCGACGAGAAGTCGGTGCCGGCGAGCCCGGCGCAGATCGCCGCGGATCCCGACCATCAGGGGTGTCTTCAAGATCACCAGCCAGATCGGGCTCCACCCGATCACTGTCACGGGACGCATGATGAACGGAGTACCAAGGCTCTCGAACATCTGGGTGCCGCGATGAAATATTCGGACGACTCGGCGATCAACGCCGTGTACACCTCGTCGCTCAGCTGTCCGAAGCCGACCATCCGGAGCAGGCTCGTCTGGATAAGCGATGGTGATCAGCGCGGCGCTGTAGAACTCGGGGAGGATCGTTCTTGGGCCAGTGTCTGGTGGGCGTACGGCGCTCTTCACCATGAGTTGAGCGACGAAGCGCTCGTCAGGGCCCTCGAGCTGCTGGTTCGCGTCGATCGCTCCGCTGACGCTCGTGCTGCGGCGCTGATGCTTCAGGCAGCTATCAAGGTCGCGCAGGCCGCCTACGCCGAATCAGACTCGCCACCCGTAGAGCTGGAGGCACTTGGGGTTGTGGACTCGACATGAGCGGCTTAGCCGAACCATCAACACGATATGGGAACGCGCCCGTGACCGACCCACGTCGGCCTTAGCGCTGGCCGCCGGTCTCGGGCCGTCCCTCACGCATTGAGGCGGGCGGCGATCTGCTCGGCCCGCTCCAGCAGCCGGGGTTCCTGCAATCCCTCGGCCATCGTTCGGGCCGCGCGGTCGGGGCCGGTCCAGCGCCATGCGTCGACCATGCCGACCTCGGCGTCGGTCCGGACGGTGGCGATGTCGCGGAATAGCAGTGCCAGGTCGAACTGCTCGCGCAGGATGGCGTTCAGCTTCGCCGCCGATCGCACGCCGGCGTCCCAGGCGAGCGGGTCGTCAGGGATGCCCTCCAAGCGGCCCCAGCGGTCGAGCACGGCGGCCGCGGACTTCGCGCCCCAGCCGGTCAGGCCGGGGAAGCCGTCGGCGGTGTCACCGACGAGAGCCAGCAGGTCCGGGACGGAGGTTGGCGGAACGCCCAGACGCTCGTGCACGCCCGCGGCGTCGAACCACTTGTCCTGACGGCGGTCCCACTGCCAGACCTTGCCGCCGACGCACTGGCCGAGGTCCTTGTCGGGGGTGCAGATGACCGCCCGCTCGACGCGGTGGTCGGCCGCCGCGACGAGGGCACCTGCGGCGAGGGCGTCGTCCGCCTCCTGCTCGACCATCGCCCACACGGTGAAGCCGAAGGCTCGTAGCGCGTCCTCCACGACCGGGAACTGGGCCTTCAGCCTGGGGTCGACCCCGGTGCCGTCCTTGTAGGTGGGCCACATGTCGTTGCGGAACGACTCGATCACGTGGTCGGTGGCCACCGCGACGTGCGTGGCGCCCTGTTCGAGCAACGCGAGGCACGACCCGACGACCCCACGGGTGGCGCCGAGGTCCGGGTCCTTGTTCGCCGGTGAGTAGTGGTACCGGAACAACTCGTAGGTGCCGTCGACCAGGTGGACCTGCATGCGAGGAGCCTGCCATGCCGAGGGTCCGGGACCCGCGGCGCCGGCGCCGTTATGGTTTGGCCCGTGGGCGACGACGGCCGGGTGTGCCTTGTCACCGGCGCCGGACGCGGCATCGGTTCTGCCGTCGCACGCCGGCTCTCCGAGCGGGGCCACCGGGTCGCGCTGTGCGCACGCAGCGGCGACCAGCTCACGGCGGTTGCGGAGACGTTGCCGGGCGAGTCACTTGTCCTGCCTGTCGACCTGCTCGCCGACGGCGCCGTCGACCGCCTGTTCTCCTCGGTCGATGACGCGTGGGGGCCGGTCGAGATCCTCGTCGCGAACGCCGGTGCGGGTTCGTCGGCACCGATCCCCCGGATCACCGACGCCGACTGGCAGCGCATGCTCGACCTCAACCTCACCACCCCGTTCCGGTGCATCCGGCGCGCGCTGCCGGCCATGACCACGGCCGGCTGGGGCCGCATCGTGGTCCTGGCCTCCGTCGCCGCGAAACGGGGCGAGCCGTACATCGCCGCGTACACGGCCGCCAAGCACGGCGTCCTCGGCCTGGTTCGGGCAGCCGCGGCGGAGACGGCGCGAACCGGCGTGACGGTCAACGCGGTCTGTCCCTCCTACGTCGACACGCCGATGACGGACGGGTCCGTGGAGACCATCGTCGCTCGAACCGGACGAACCCCCGACGAGGCGAGGGCGATCCTCGCCGCCAAGCAGCCGATCGGACGGTTGGTGACCGTCGAGGAGGTCGCAGACGCGGTCGAGTTCTGCGTAGCGAACCCGGCCGTCACGGGGCAGGGCATCAACGTCGACGGCGGCGCGGTGCAGTCGTGAGCGACGGCCACGACATCGTCAATCCGGAGGGGCTGCCGCACCCGTCCGGCTTCAACCACGCCGTCGTCTCGGGCGACGGCAGAACCGTCTGGCTGGCCGGTCAGACCGCGCTCGACCACCACGGCGTGTTGGTCGGCGTCGGCGACGTCGTCGTCCAGTTCGATCAGGCGCTCCGCAACCTGCTGACCGTGCTCGGTGCCGCGGGCGGACACCCCGAGCACCTGGTGTCGATGACGGTGTACATCGTCGACCTGGACGACTACCGGGCGCACTCCCGCGAGATCGGGCAGGTGTGGCGGCGGTTGGTCGGCAGCGACTATCCAGCCATGGCCGCGGTTGGGGTGGCGCGACTGTGGGACGCCGACGCGCGGGTCGAGGTGCAGGGTGTCGCCGTCCTTCCCGCGTGATCCGACGCGGGTCAGCCGCCGCGCACCTCGACGACGTGGTCGTGCGCCGACGCTGCCAGCCGCTCGCGCAGCGCGAAGAACACCTCAGCCGCCTCCGTCCCCTGCCACCCGGGCGGCAACAGTTCTGGTGGCAGGCCGGGATCGAGGTAGGGCAGCCGCCGCCACGCGTTCAGTGTCTGGACGTAATCGGCGAACGCCGACTCCGCCTCGACGCGGCGCCGGCGAGCCCACGCCGACGCCATCGGCTGCCAACGGCGCACGTACGCGGCGTACGAGTCTTGGATCTGGTCCAGGTCCCACCACCGCGCGACCTCGGCCCGCAGGTCGTCCACTGCGACAGGGCGAGCGGTGAACAGGTCGACATAGGGCAGCAGGCCCAGCCGCGCGAGCACGTCGGACGTCTCGTCTGCCAAGTGCGCCGGGGCGATCCAGACGCCTGGCGCGACGTTGCCGAAGCCGAGCCAGGACAGCCGCGAACGGAGGGTGTGCCGCTTCGCCCGCTCTGCCTCGGGCACGCTGAACACGGCGAGTACCCAGCCCTCCCCCATCGTCGCCGTCGGTCGGGCGAAGATCCGGCGGTCGCCCTCGGTCAGGATGGCCCGCGCCCGCTCGGACAGGGCGTAGCCGGCCGCGCCGTCGACCCGGGCGGCCTCGAGGATGCCACGGCGCTTGAGCCGCGACGTCGACGACCGCACGGCCGGCTCGTCGACCCCGAGGGCGTCCATCAGGCGGATGAGGGTCGCCACGGACATCCACCCGCCGGCCTCGCGCGCGTAGGACCCGTAGATCGTGACGATCAGCGATCGCGGCTGGACGGGCCGCTGCGGAGACGTCGTCGGCACAGTGCCGACTGTATTGCGGCCCCTTGACCGCCGTCACGAGGGTGACAGACTGCGGAAATAACCAACTCACGCCGAGGTGAGCCATGCTGCTGTCGCGATCCGCACACGTCGACACCTTCGCCAGGGACGGGTTGCCGCCGCCGGACCAGTGGCCACAGTTCCTCTTCGACCTTCCCGATGTGCATTACCCGGACCGCCTCAACTGCGCGCAGCGGCTGCTCGACGACACGACCGACCGCCTCGGGTCTGACCGGCGGTGCCTTGTCACGGCGTCGGAGTCGTTGACCTACGGGGAGTTGCGCGACCGCTCCGACCGGGTCGCCTCCGTCCTGGCCGACCGGCTCGGCCTGCAGCCGGGCAACCGGGTGCTGCTCCGCGCTCCCAACAATCCCTGGCTCGTCGCCACCTGGCTGGGCGTGCTCAAGGCCGGCGGCGTCGTCGTGTTGACGATGCCCCTGCTGCGCTCGGGCGAGCTCGTGACGACCATCGAGCTGACGCAGCCTGACCTGGCTATCTGCGACCAGCGCTTCCTCGACGAGCTGCACACTGCACGCGCGCTCGCGCTTCCGGCCATGACCGTTGTTCCCTACGGCAGCGACACCGAGGACGATCTGATCCGGCTCGCCGACGACGCCTCCGCCAGCCTCGAACCGGTTCAGACGGCGGCCGACGACGTGGCGCTGCTGGCCCTGACGTCGGGCACCACCGGCCGGCCCAAGGTCACGATGCACTTCCACCGTGACGTGATGGCCAACGCCGACACGTTCAGCCGTCACGTCCTACGGCCTCAGCCCGACGACTTGTTCGCCACCACTGCACCGTTCGCGTTCACCTTCGGCCTCGGCGCCGGGCTGGTGTTCCCGCTGCACGCGGGTGCCGCGACGCTGCTCGTCGAGAAAGCCACGCCGGACGAGTTGGCCGACGCCGTGGCCCGGCACGGCGTCACGACCCTGTTCACCGCACCGACCGCCTACAAGGCGATGCTCGCCGCCGGCAAGTGCGACCTGCTGCGTGGCCTGCGTAGCGCGGTGTCCGCCGGCGAGCACCTGCCGGCCGCGACCTGGCACGCCTTCCGCGACGCGACCGGCGTACAGATCATCGACGGCATCGGGTCGACGGAGATGCTCCACATCTTCGTCGCCTCCGCCGGCGACGACATCAGGCCGGGCTCCACCGGACGGGCGGTGCCCGGATACGTGGCGACGGTGCTCGACGGGCACGGCCGTGAGGTACCGCCAGGCACACAGGGAAGGTTGGCAGTCAGGGGACCGACCGGCTGCCGATACCTCGCCGACAAGCGACAGAAGTCCTACGTCCAGGACGGCTGGAACATCACCGGCGACACCTACGTCATCGACGAGGACGGGTACTTCTGGTACCAGGCGCGCAACGACGACATGATCGTCTCCTCGGGCTACAACATCGCCGGCCCCGAGGTCGAGCAGGCGCTGTTCAGCCATCCCGACGTCGTCGAGTGCGCCGTTGTCGGCCTGCCCGACCCTGATCGCGGCCAGGTGGTCACCGCGTACGTCGTCCTCCGCGACGGCGTTCCGCGCGACGACGCCGCCCGCCGGGCGCTGCAGGAGCACGTCAAGGCGACGATCGCCCCCTACAAGTACCCGCGGACGGTCGAGTTCCGCGACGCGCTCCCGAAGACCCAGACCGGCAAGCTCCAGCGCTACAGGCTGCGCCAGGAGGCGGCCGGTTCTCCCGGTCAGCCGCGGTAAAGCTCCCGGGCGATGATCGACCGCTGGACCTCGGAGGCACCCTCGTAGATGCGCGGTGCCCGCACTTCGCGGTAGAGGTGCTCGAGCAGGTGGCCACGCTGAAGCGCCCGCGCGCCGTGGAGCTGGATCGCGGCGTCGACGACGAACTGGGCCGTCTCGGTGGCAAACAGCTTCGCCATCGCGGACGTCGCGCCGACCCGTTCGGCTCCGGCGTCGTAGGCGGCGGCCGCCCGGTACACCAGCAGCCGCGCGGCTTCGATCCGCGTGGTCATCTCGGCCAGTGTGTGCGCCACCGACTGCATGTCCTTGAGCGGGCCACCGAACGCCTGGCGCTCTCCGGCGTGGGCGACAGCCGCGTCCAATGCGGCCTGCGCCATACCGACAGCGAACGCACCGACACTGGGCCGGAACAGGTCGAGCGTCCTCATCGCCACCGCGAAGCCGTGGTCCAGCTCACCGAGCAACTCCCCCGCCCGCACCGGCACGCCGTCGAAGGCCAGCTGGCCGATCGCGTGCGGCGACAGCATGTCCAGGTGCTCGCCGGACAAGCCGGGCCGGTCGCCCGGGACGACGAACGCGCTGACGCCACGGGGACCCGCGTCAGGCGTCGTCCGCGCGAACACCGTGTAGAAGTCGGCCTCGGGGGCGTTGGAGATCCACGTCTTCTCGCCGGACAGCCGCCATCCGGTGCCGTCGGGCTCGGCGCGGAGTTGCAGCGCGCCGGCGTCGGACCCGGCACCGGGCTCGGTCAGGGCGAATGCCGCCACCGCATCGCCGGCGGCGACCGCCGGAACCCACCGTTGCACCTGTTCGTCCGGGCCGGACAGCAGCACCGGGTAGGTTCCCAGACCCTGCAACGCCAACGCGGTCTCGGCCTCGGTCGACACGGAAGCCAACGACTCGCGCAGCAGGCAGAGATCGGTCGCTGAGGTGGCCCGCCCGGAAACCGCGTCGGCCGCACCAGGGAACAGCCGCTGGAACAGCCCGAGCTCACCCATCGCCTTGAGCAGGTCGCGATCGACCCGGCCCGGCTCGCCCTGCCCGGCGACCGGAAGCAGGCGCGAAAGCGCAATCTCGCGGATCCAGTCCGCCAGCTCCCGCTGCTCGGGGCTGAGGTCGAACGGCGTCGTCACTGCCCGCGCCACTGCGGAGACCGCTTCCCGGTGAACGCCGCATGGAACTCCCGGTAGTCGGCACCGTTCATCAGCAGCGCCTGCGTCATCGCCTCGAGTTCGAGCGCACCGGTCAGGCTCATGTCCAGTTCGCGGGTCAGCAGCGACTTCGTCTGGGCGTACGCCTGCCACGGCCCGTCGGCCAGCCGCTTCGCGAGTGCCGCGGCCGCGGCATCCACCGCGTCGTCGTCGACCAACTCGCTGACCAGGCCGTAACGGTCGGCGTCCTCGGCCGGCACCGTGTCGCCGAGCATGAGCATCGACGTCGCCCGGCCGAACCCCACCAGCCGTGGCAGCAGGTAGGCGGCTCCCATGTCGCCACCGGCCAGGCCCACCTTGGTGAACAGGAAGGCGAACCTGGCAGACCTGGCGACGATGCGGAAGTCGGCGGCCAGGGCAATCACCGCACCCGCGCCGGCAGCGGTGCCATGGATCGCGGCGATGATCGGCAGCGGGCACTCGCGCATGGCCTTGACGACGTCGCCGGTCATGCGCGTGAACGCGAGCAACTCGTCCGGACGCATCGACAGGGTGGCACCGATGATCTCGTCGACGTCGCCACCGGAGCAGAACGACCGGCCCTCGCCGCGCAGGACGAGCACCCGGGTGTCGCCACGGTGCGGGAGCTCGGCCACCAGATCGCGCAGGTCGGCGTAGGTGTCGAACGTCAACGCGTTGAGCTTGTCCGGACGGTCGAAGGTCGCCGTCGCGACAGCACCGTCACGCTCGAACCGGAAGTGCTTCCACTCCTCGGTGAACGGCACCGATCCGCGGAACGGGCTCATACCGCACGAACCTCCACCATCGGTGGTCGGAGACGAAATAGCGCGCGTGTTACTGTCGTAACGGAGCCAGCATAGGCGCCAGACCCTTCGGATGACATCGGGGTGTCCCATGCGCATCGCGGTCGTCGGCGGCGGGCCGGGTGGGCTCTACTTCGCCGCGTTGGCCAAACGCCTCGATCCGAGTCACTTGATCACCGTGTGGGAGCGCAATGCTGCCGACGACACGTTCGGCTTCGGGGTCGTCTTCTCCGACGAGACCCTCGGCGGCATCGAGCACGCGGATCCCGAGATCCACACGGCCATCCAGCGCGAGTTCGCCCGCTGGGACGACATCGACGTCCACTACCGGGGACAGGTCGTCACCAGCGGCGGGCACGGCTTCGCCGCCATGAGCCGGCGACGCTTGTTGGAGATCCTTCAGGTCCGCTGCGCGGGGCTCGGCGTCGACCTGCGGTTCGAGACCGAGGCGCCCGACATCGATCGGATCGCCAGCGGTCACGACCTGGTCGTCGCGGCCGACGGCGCCAACTCGGCGGTGCGAGCACGGTTCGCCGACACGTTCGGGCCCGACTTCGACCGGCGCCGGTGCCGCTACATGTGGCTCGGCACCGACCTGGTCTTCGACGCCTTCACCTTCCACGTCGAGCAGACCCCGTACGGGGTGATGCAGATCCACGGTTACCCGTACGACGCCACGGGCAGCACCTTCATCGTCGAGATGCACGACGACGTCTGGCGCGCGGCCGGGTTCGATGCCGCCGAGGGCCAGGCCTTCCAGCCCGGCGAGAGTGACGACGAGTCGGTGAAGAAGATCCGCGAACTGTTCGCGCACGTCCTGCGTGGCCACGAGGTCTTTGCGAACAACTCACGGTGGCTCCAGTTCGCGACGATCCGCAACGCCACCTGGCGGTACGGGAACGTCGTCCTGCTCGGCGACGCCGCACACACCGCGCACTTTTCCATCGGCTCGGGCACGAAGCTGGCCATGGAGGACGCGCTCACCCTGGCCGCGTCGTTGCACGAGAACGACGCAGTGCCGGCGGCGCTGGCCGCGTACGAGGACGAGCGGCGGCCGGTCGTGGTCTCGACGCAGCGGGCCGCCCAGGCGAGCCTGGAGTGGTTCGAGAACCTGGGCCAGTACACCCACCAGGACCCGATCCGCTTCGCGTTCAACATCCTCACCCGCTCACGGCGGGTCACCTACGACAACCTGCGCCTGCGCGATCCCGAGTTCGTCGACTCCGCCGACGCGTGGTTCGCCCGCCACGAGGTCGCGCGCGGTGTGGCACCCGGACCCCCCGTGACCCGGCCGCCGATGTTCCAGCCGTTCCGGCTGCGCGACCTGGCGTTGAAGAACCGCGTGATCGTCTCCGCTATGGACATGTACTCGGCGAGTGACGGTAACCCGAACGACTTCCACCTCGTCCACCTGGGTGGCAAGGCGCTCGGCGGGGCCGGGCTGGTCATGACCGAGATGGTCTGCGTGTCCCCGACCGGCCGGATCACACCCGGCTGCACCGGGCTGTACACCGACGCACAGGCGCACGGGTGGCGGCGCATCGTCGAATTCGTCCACTCACGGACGACGGCCGCCATCGGTATCCAGCTCGGCCACTCCGGTCGCAAGGGCTCGACCAAGCTGATGTGGGAGGGCATGGACGAGCCCCTGCCCGACGGCAACTGGCCGGTGGTCGGCCCGTCGGCACTGGCGTACTCGGCGGCCAACCAGGTTCCGCAAGTACTCGACGTCGCCGCCATGCGGACGATCCGTGACGAGTTCGTCGCGTGCGCCCGGCATGCGAGCGACGCCGGGTTCGACCTGCTGGAGCTGCACTGCGCGCACGGTTACCTGCTGTCGAGCTTCCTCTCGCCGCTCACGAACCACCGGACCGACGACTACGGCGGGACGCTCGCGGGAAGGCTGCGCTACCCGCTGGAAGTCTTTGATGCGGTCCGAGCGGTCTGGCCGGCCTCGAAGCCGATGTCCGTGCGGATCTCGGCCACGGACTGGTGCCCTGGCGGCACCGACGCCGACGACGCCGTCGAGATCGCCGCCGCCTTTGCTGCGCACGGCGCCGATGCGATCGATGTGTCCACCGGGCAGGTCGTCAAGGAGGAACAACCGGCATTCGGGCGCAGCTACCAGACGCCGTACGCCGACCGGATCGCCAACACAGTCGACATCGCGGTCATCGCAGTCGGGGCGATCTCCTCTGCGGAGGACCTGAACGCGCTCATCCTGGCCGGGCGGGCCGACCTCGCCGCGCTGGCCCGAACCCACCTCTACGACCCGATGTGGACCTTGCACGCGGCGGCCGATCAGGAGTACACGGGCAGCGGCGCCCACTGGCCGGCGCCGTTCGCGGCCGGCCGGCGCAAGCCGCAGACCACCCGCACCGACGGTCCCAAGCCACGCCTGGAGCTGATCCGCGATCCCGGTGCGGGCCGGACCCGCCATCAGCGCTGGAGACCGTGAGGAGTCGCCATGCCCCTGCTCGCCGACCTGCTCGACGCCGTCACGACCGGACGGGTCGAGGTTGTCGACCTCACCGCCCCGCTCTCGTCGCAGACGCCGGTCCTCGTCCTGCCCGAACCGTTCGGCCAGACCGACCGGTTCGAGCTGCGCGAGATCAGCCGGTACGACGACCGCGGCCCGGCGTGGTACTGGAACAACATCTCCACCGGCGAGCACACCGGCACGCACCTCGACGCCCCCATCCACTGGGTCACCGGCCAGACATCCGAGGACGTGTCACAGGTCGCACCCTCCCGGTTGGTCGCGCCCGCCGCCGTCTTCGACGTCGCCGACCGGGCAGCCGCCGATCCGGACTTCCTGCTCGCCACCGACGACGTGCGCGCGTGGGAGGCGCAGCACGGTGCTCTGCCCGCTGGCGGCTGGCTGCTGCTGCGCACGGGGTGGGACGCCCGCAGCCACAGCCAGGACGAGTTCCTCAACGCGGACGAGACCGGCCCGCATACGCCCGGCGTGAGCGTGGAATGCGCCCGCTGGCTGGCCGATGAGGCGCCCGTCATCGGCGTCGGCGTCGAGACTGTCGGCACCGACGCGGGTGCGGCGCACTCGTTCGACCCGGCCTTCCCGTGCCACACCTTCCTGCTCGGGGCGGGCAAGTACGGGTTGACGCAGCTGCAGAACCTGGCGGTACTGCCGCCGACCGGTTCGGTGCTGGTCGTTGCGCCGTTGCCGATCGTCGGCGGATCCGGCAGCCCGACACGCGTGCTCGCCCTCGTGGAGCGCTGAGGCTTCGGTGCTCGTCTCGGAGGCCGTCGGAGCTACGCTGGCCGAGCTCGGGGTCCGGCAGGCGTTCGGCGTCGTCGGCAGCGGCAACTTCGATGTCACCAACGCCCTCCTCGCCGGTGGTGCCCGCTACGTCCCGGCCCGGCACGAGGGCGGCGCGGCGACCATGGCCGATGCCTACGCGCGGATGAGCGGCGAGGTGTCCGCACTGACGCTCCACCAGGGCTGCGGGCTGACCAACGCGATGACCGGCATCACCGAGGCTGCAAAGAGCCGTACGCCGATGCTCGTCCTGGCGGCCGAGTCGAACGTGCCGACATCGAACTTCGCCGTCGACCAGGCGGCGCTCGCCGCTGCGGTCGGCGCGTCGACGGTGCGGCTGAGTTCGGCCGCTGACGCCGTGACCGAGACCGTGCGTGCGTTCCACCTCGCCCGTGACGAGCGGCGGACGGTGGTCGTGAACCTCCCACTGGAGGTACAGGGGGCGACGGCGCTCGACGTGCCGGTTCCGCAGCCGTCGGCGCCGCCGTCGCCGGTCGGACCCTCGACTGCCGACGTCACCGCCCTCGCGGATCTGCTGCGCCAGGCGCAGCGTCCCGTCCTGATCGCGGGCCGAGGAGCCCGCGAAGCGCGCAACGAACTACTCGCCCTGGCCGATGCGTGCGGAGCACTGGTGGCGACCTCGGCCGTGGCGCGCGGTCTGTTCAACAGCAGCCCGTGGTCACTCGACGTGTCCGGTGGGTTCGCGTCACCGCTGGCCGCGTCGCTCATCACCGACGCCGATGTGATCGTCGGCTTCGGCTGCGCCCTGAACATGTGGACCATGCGGCACGGCCGGCTGATCGGGACGGACGCGCAGGTGGCGCAGGTCGACATCGAGCCCAACGCCCTGGGCAAGCATCGCCCGATCCACTTGGGCGTCGTCGGCGACAGCGCGGTGACGGCCGCTGCCGTCACGCAGTCGCTGCCCGCCGGCTCAGCCACCCGGTATCGCGAGGAGGCGGTAGGCGAGCGGATCGCTCGCGAGATCCGATGGCGCGACGTGCCGTACGAGGACTGGGGTGGCGACGGAACGATCGACCCGCGGACCCTGACGATCGCGCTCGACGACCTGCTGCCCGCCGAGCGCGTCGTCGCGGTCGACTCGGGCAACTTCATGGGCTATCCGAGCATGTTCCTGTCGGTGCCCGACGAGTACGGCTTCTGCTTCACCCAGGCCTTCCAGTCGATAGGCCTCGGCCTGGCAACTGCGATTGGGGCTGCGCTGGCGCAGCCGTCCCGGTTGCCCGTCGCCGCCCTGGGCGACGGCGGAGCGCTGATGGCTGCCGCCGAGCTCGATACCGTGCGCCGGCTGGGTCTGCCGATGCTGGTCGTCGTCTACGACGACGCGGCCTATGGCGCCGAGGTGCACCACTTCGCCGACGGCCAGCCGCTGGACACCGTCACCTTCCCGGATACCGACATTGCGGCCATCGGCGCCGGCTACGGCCTCGAGGCGGCAATCGTGCGGACGCCTGACGACCTCGACACTGTCCGCCGCTGGGTCGATGGTCCCCGCGACCGTGCTCTGCTCGTCGATGCCAAGGTCGCCGCACCGCGCGGATCCTGGTGGCTCGAGGAGGCCTTCCGCGGCCACTGACGCGGGCGGGTGACGGTGTCACGCAGCAGCCGAACGGAAGCCCCAGACGTGGTACGCGTCGATCTCCAGCCATGCGCTGATCCGCGGCCGCCGACGATTGACGTACGGCTTGCCGGTGTAGTGCCGCGCGATCCGGTCGATGTCGGCCAGCCCGTCGTCGGGCTCGAGTGTCGCGCTCCCTTGCATGCTCACATGCCGGTACCACGTATCGCCGTCCAACACGGTCAGCGAGAACCGTGGGTTCGCGCGGATGTACTCGAGACGCTTCCGCCCGGCGTCCATGTTGACCAGGACGCGGCCGCCGTCCCACAGGTACCACGTCGCGACCGTGACCGGTGTGCCATCCGCGCGGACCGTCCCCATGACCGCCGGGTTCGGCCTCTTCAGCACGTCGACCAGGTTGGCTGGAATCGGCGGTTTGGCCATGAGAGAACTCCTTTGCAGGCGTACGTCGTCACGATGGTCAAAGACGATCGCACGCTGTTCCGATCCTTGGGGAATCGGGCTCCATCCCGACAAGGGACCGCTCGCTCACCGCCGCGTGGATCGCGCTCGACGACGCCACCATCGAGAACGGCTGCCTGTGGGTGATCCCCGGATCGCACCCCAATGGGGTGCTCTACGCCGCGCGCGACGGCCACCTGCTTCACCGATCGCTGCCGAACACCGGCCGGCACGGCATGCGGCGTGCGCTGGTGGACCACCATATGAGCGCTGAGTCGCTGCTGCTGTGGTTCCCTCCAGATGCGGGTGACGTGATGGGCCGACTCGACCACCGCGACATCGAGATGATCGCCGGCGAGGACCCCTACGCGCATGAGGGCACGGTCGACCTCATGAGACCCCACGTGCGACCCGCCGGCGACGGCGGATGCACGCGCTGAGACCCAGGTGCCACGTCAGCCGGCATCCGCCAGCAGGAGTTCGGGGAGGACCTCGCACAGCCACTCGATGACCTTGGCGTGGCCGAGCACCTTCGCACGTCGGGTGGTCGCCGAGGGTGGCGGTGGGGTCGCCCTGTGCTACTACTCGTTCATGGCGATTCTCATGCTCGCCTGCGCGATCCCGCATCGAGCGGTGACTCAGCGATGACCACGCCCGCAGTGCAGACGAGAGGGTAACGATGGCCAAGCTGATCTACTCGGCGATCACGTCGCTCGACGGTTACATCGCGGACGAGGACGGCAATTTCGACTGGGCTGTGCCAGACGAGGAGGTGCACACCTTCATCAACGACCTCGAGCGGCCGATCGGCACGTACCTGTACGGGCGCCGGATGTACGAGGTGATGGTTGGCTGGGAGACCGCGCACACCCTCGCAGACCAGCCGCCCGTCATGCAGGACTTCGCGGAGATCTGGCAGGCGGCAGAGAAGATCGTGTACTCCAGGACGCTCGAGACCGTATCCAGCGCCAGGACGCGGATCGAGCGGGATTTCGACGCTGAAGCCGTCCGGCAGGTGAAAGCAGCAGTGGGACGTGACATCACCGTGGGCGGTCCCAACCTCGCCGCCGAGGCGTTCAAGGCCGGGTTGGTCGACGAGTGCCACCTGTTCATCGCACCCATCGTGATCGGAGGCGGCACACGGTCATTCCCCGACAGTGTCCGCGTGGAGCTCGAACTGCTGGACGAACGGCGTTTCGGCCGCGGCATGGTCCACCTCCGCTACCGCACCAGGACATGAGGAGAGGGCAGACGCGTCCGCGCCCACGACGGTGTCAGCCCAGCAGCCCCTGGAATGCCTCATAGACCAAGAACGCGGGCCATACGATCGCCTTGAGCACAGCGAGCACGTACTGCCAGAACGAGTCGGCCTGCTGCCAGAAGAACACTAGAGCGCCGATGAGCCCCAAGCCGTAGACAGCACCACCGCTGGCTCCGGACGTGCTCGGCCGCGTCGATCGTCCCCTATCGGACATGGCAACCTCCCTTTCACCATGATCCACCTGTGACGGGCCGGAGTCACCAAACGTCGCCGTCGCGCCAGTCGCAGGTGAGCTCGCCCGTCACGTCGAGCGGGACCGTCACCGGGAGGACGTAGATGCCGCCGTCGTCCTCCTCGGTGCGCTGGATGCCGGTCGGCGTGAGCGCCGAGGACGGACCTTGCCACAGCCTCCAGCCACGAGCGGCGTAGAAGTCGGCCGCCTCGTCAGTGGCGCCGAGCGCACCCAGGTCGTACGCGCTGCGCACCACGCGCTCCAACGCGTCCATCATGGCTCCGCCATGACCTTGGCCGCGCCGGTGCGCGCGCACCCCGACACCTTCCACATAACCCGTTCGCAACGCCCGTCCGCCGTGTAGCAGCCGGCGCTGGATCACGGACGCGTGCCCGACCAGCTCGCCACCTTCCCACGCCAGTGCATGAACACCGCCCAGGGAGTGCTCCCAGTCCTCGTCGGTCATGTCGTCGAAGACGTCGTAGAGGAGGGCTCGCGCCGCTTTGAGTGTGGCTGCGTCCAGGTCGCTGGTGTGGGCGATGCGTACGTCGGTCATGCGCGCAATCCTCGCAGTGCAGTCGCGTCGATCTGCGGGTTGCATCCGGCACACTCGGACGATGACCAGCGCCCCGCCAGCGACTCTGTACCACCGATTGGTGGGATGGCACGCACCGGCCATGCGGCGAGCCGTCATCGTGGCGTCCGCCGGGCTCGTCGTCACGCTGCTCCTGGTGGGGTTCCTGCCGTGGGAGCTGGCCGTGGTCGGCGGCTGGGATGCCGCCGCGCTCGCATTCCTCTGGACCGTCTGGCCCATCATCCTCCGAGCGGACAGCACGTCCGCCACGCGGCTAGCCACCCGCGAGGACGAGACGCGCAGTTCCGCGGCGGTGCTCGTAGTGGCATCGAGCGTGGCCAGCCTCCTCGGGGTCGGCTTCGCCCTCGGACTGGCCGGGCGCGAGAGCGGTCCGTTTCGGCTGCTGCTCATCGGTGCCGCCGTCCTGACCGTGATGCTGTCGTGGACCGTCGTCAACACCGTCTACACCCTGCGCTACGCGCACCTGCACTTCAGATCGACAGCCGAGGGCGTCGGCTTCGCAACAACCGATGGGCCGGAGCCGCCCAACTACCGCGACTTCGCCTACATGGCGTTCACGATCGGCATGACCTACCAGGTCTCGGACACGACTGTGCGCGATCCCCGGATCCGGCGCACGGTGCTGTCCCACGCCCTCCTGTCCTACCTGTTCGGCGTCGTGATCGTGGCGGGTGCCATCAACCTCATCGCCGGACTGGTCAGCTGACGTCGACATCGT
The DNA here is from genome assembly GCA_035316885.1 of Jiangellaceae bacterium. Taxonomy (GTDB): domain Bacteria; phylum Actinomycetota; class Actinomycetes; order Jiangellales; family Jiangellaceae; genus DASRTE01. The sequence continues at coordinate 49,715 of DATHII010000035.1, forward strand.
GGCATCGATCCGGCTGTTACTGCGGCGTGCTCCTCGACGCTGAGCTGTCGGTGCTCCTGACGAGACTAGATGGCATGGACCGTCAGTGGCGTGTTCTCGGCGTGCCGTCCAGCGCGGGCGCCCATACGCCGGGATTGGAGAAGGGGCCAGCGGCGCTTCGTGAGGCCGGCCTCGTCGACCTGCTTCGGCAGGCCGGGTGCGCGGTCGAGGACTACGGCGACATCGAAGGCTTTCGGTGGCGGCCCGATCCCGATCATCCCCATGCCCAGAACGCCTCGGTGGTGGCGCGCGTCGCGAGAGACGTCGCGGCCGCGGTTGCCGAGATCACGAGGCGGTCGCGCCTTCCGCTAATCGTCGGCGGTGACTGCACCGTCACGGTGGGGGTGGTGGCCGGCTTGGCGGGCTCCGGTTTGAGCCCTGCCCTGCTATACGTCGACGGCGGGCCGGACCTCTACACACCCGAAACCAGGGCTGTCGGAAATCTCGACGCCATGGGCCTCGCCCATATGCTCGCCATTCCCGGCCACGTCCCCGAGCTCGCGGGCATCGGTCCGGCCGTTCCCCTGCTAACGCCTGACGAGGTGGTGACCTACGGGGACTCACTGCCCGAGGACGACCACGAACGCCGCCTTCTCGGCGACCTCGACATCGCCCGTATCTCCGCTCTCGAGGTACACGAGGACGTGCGTGCTTCGGCGGATCGCGCCCTGGCCCGCGTCGAGGCAGTCGGGCCCGCTTTCGTGCTGCATCTCGACGTCGACGTCCTCGCGTTCATCGACGCTCCCTTGGCCGACGTGCCCGACTCCGGCGACGAGCCCATCGGGCTGAGCCTCGACGAGATCGTCACCAGCCTGGCCACCTTCGCGGCGAGCCCGCGCTTCGCTGCGCTCGTGCTCACCGAGGTCAACCCCGATCACGTACCCGATGCCGCCGTGCTCCGCCACTTCGTCGAGAGGCTGACCGCGACGCTCGCCCGCGCCTAGGCAACCGCAGTGGCCACCGCCTGGACGACATCCTCCATGGCCTGGCCGGTCAGGGCCTCGCCCTCGGTGTCGACGAGGTAGAAGATGTCGACCGCCTCGGCGCCGAGGGTGTCGACGACGGCGGAACGGACGATGGCACCGCAGGCGCCGATCGACGTCGCCAGTCGGAACAGGAGCCCAGGCGCATCATGGGCACGCACCTCGAGCACAGACGCGTCCGACGACGCTCCGTGCAGCACCCTGACCAGGGGTTCGGCGCGGCCGGCTACCCGCTGGCTGCGCTCAGACGCCCTGCCAGCCAGTGTGCCGGCCAGATCGAGCCGGCCCGCCAACGCCCGGGCCAGGTCCGCACGGAGCGTCGCCTCGGCGGGCACGCCGCGGAAGCCGCTGACCGCATGCCAGACCTGGGCGGTGCGGTCGTTGACGGACTGCACCGTGGCGGCCCGCACGTCCAGCCGGTGCACAGCAAGAACGCCCGCGACCACGGCCAGGACCTCCTCCCCGGATGGCGCGACGACGGTCACGCGGCAGGATCCCTTCGGATCATCCGGCTCCACGCGCACCGCAAGCACTCCCTCAGCGGCCAGCCGCTCCTGCCACGGCTCCAGCCCAGCCGGTCTCGGGAGGGCCACGCCGCCGAGCACGGAACGCACCCTGCTCACGAGTTCACTCACCAGCCGCGCCCGAAACGGCGACCAGGCGAGCGGCCCAGCGGCGGTCGCGTCCGCTTCCGTGAGGGCCGCGAGCAGATCGAGTACCTCGGAAGAACCAACAACCGCGACGACGGCGTCGACGGTGGCGGGGTCGTCGAGGTCGCGCCGGGTCGCCATCTCGGGCAGCAGCAGATGATGGCGGACGAGCAACTCGAGGAGCGCCGCATCATCCGGCAGCATCCCCAGCCTGGCGGCGAGCACGGCCGCGATGGTCGCTCCCGTCTCGCTGTGGTCCCCCGGGAATCCCTTTCCCAGGTCGTGGAAGAGCGCCGCCAGGAGCAGCAGGTCGGGGCGTGCGACCCGCCGGGTCAGGCCTCCGGCGAGGACCGCCGCCTCGACCAGATGGCGGTCCACGGTGTGCCGGTGCACCGGCGTGCGCTGCGGCCGGTAGCGGACCGCCGCCCACTCGGGAAACCACCGCAGGACCAGCCCGGCGTGGTCAACCGAGTCCCACACGGGAACCGCCCCGCGCCCCGCACCCAGCAGCGCGATCAGGCAGTCGCGCGCTTCGTGCGGCCACGGCGACGGTAGCGGTGGGCACTCGGCTGCCAACCGTTTCACCGTCGCCGGCGAGAGGACCAACCCAGCCTGTGCCGCGCCCGCGGCGGCCCGCAGCGGCAGCACAGGATCGAGGTGGGGCCGTGCGTCCCGCGCCAGGACGGCCTCGCCGTCATGCTCCACGACACCGTTGGCCAGTGGACGCCGGACCGGCGCCCGCCCCCGGCGGGTAGACGTTCGCCGGCCGCGGAGCGTCCGGTCGACCTGGCGCCACGTGACGTCGGCGGCATAAGCGATGCGCCGGCCCGCCTCGGAGACCCGGCGCATCAGGGCGTCGGCATCGCGCATGCCCAGCAGCGCGGCCACGGCATCCTGCTCCTCGAAGACCAGCCGGTCATGACGACGCCCGGTCGTGCGGTGCAGGGCGTCGCGCACGACCAACAGCCATTCGTGTGCCTCGGCGACCGCGGCCGTGTGGGGTCGGTCGGCGACCCAGGAGGCCGCAACCGCCCGGAGCGCCCCTGTGTCGCGCAAGCCCCCGTACGCCTCCTTGAGGTCGGGTTCGAGCAGGTGCGCGAGCTCGCCGACCCTGGAGATCCGCTGCCGGCACATCTCGGCCAGCTTGGGCAGCCGGTCGGCGGCGTGCCGCCGCCAGTCCCCCAGCACGCCGGCTCGCAACGCATCCGTGACTTGGGGAACTCCTGCCACGTGCCGGGCGTCGACCAGGCCCAGCGCGGACGCCAGGTCGCGAGCGGCGACCTCCCTGGCCTGGTCCACGGTGCGGACGGCATGGTCGAGCGCGAGGCCCGCGTCCCACACCGGGTAGAAGACTCCGTCGGCCACCTCGGCGACCTCGCCGGTGTCACCGTGCAGCAGCAGGACGTCGAGGTCGCTGCCCGGTAGGAGCTCACGACGCCCGTAGCCGCCGACCGCGACCAGGGCCATCCCGGCGGTGGACGTTGGCGGGAGCGCATTGAAGTGTCCTGCCAGCCACGCGTCGGCGAGCTCGGTCAGGGCGGCTCGCCGCTGCGAAGCCGTGAGCGTGATGTCGTCGATGACGGCAGCCCGGACGGTGAGGAACCGCCGACCCGGCCGCGCATCGGCGCCGGCAGTACGCCCCTCGTTCGGGAGTGCTGCCGGCGCCGACACTGCCGGATCGACCACCGTCGCTGGCTCTAAAGAGCCTCGGCTCCGGTCTCCCCTGTCCGGACTCTGACCACCGCGTCGACCGGTGTGACCCATACCTTGCCGTCGCCGATCTTGCCGGTCTGGGCCGACTTCGCGATCACGTCCACCACGTCCGTGGCATCGCTGTCGTCGACCAGAACCTCCAGGCGCAGTTTGGGCACCAGGTCGACCGTGTACTCGGCACCCCTGTAAACCTCGGTGTGCCCCTTCTGGCGGCCGTAGCCGCTTGCTTCGCCTACCGTCATGCCCTGGACGCCGAACGTCTCCAGTGCCGACCGGACGTCGTCGAGCTTGAAAGGCTTGATGACAGCCGTGACGAGCTTCATGCCTTCACACCTTCCTCCGACGCTGGCACATCGACGGACTCTTGGTCAGCCTGCGGTCCCGGGCGCCCGATCGGGGTGCCGGGAGCGCTGCCGAACTCGTAAGCCGTCTCGAGGTGTTCCGTCTGGTCCAGCCCAGCCCGCTCGTCGTCCGCCGACGCCCGGAAGCCGACTACCTTGTGGACGATAGTCGCGAGGACGTACGTCACAACGAACGAATACGCCATGACGGCGAAGGCAGCGATCGCCTGCCTGCGGAGCAGGTCGAGGCCGCCGCCGTAGAACAGGCCCTCCGGATCGCCGGTGAACGCCGCGGTGGCGAGGAACCCGATGAGCAGGCACCCGACCATGCCGCCGACGAGGTGCACACCGACCACGTCGAGCGAGTCGTCGTAGCCGAGGCGGTACTTCAGGCTGATGGCGAGCGAGCAGAGCACGCCGGCGGCCAGGCCGATCACGATGGCGCCGACCGGGCTCACCGCGGCACAGGCGGGGGTGATCGCGACCAGTCCGGCCACGGCACCCGACGCAGCGCCGAGCGTGGTGCCGTGCCTTTCCCGCACCACGTCGATCGCAAGCCAGCCGAGGATTCCCGCAGCCGTGGCGACTGCGGTGTTGATGAACGCGCCGGCGGCAAGGCCGCCCGCCGACAAGGCGGAGCCGGAGTTGAAGCCGAACCAGCCGAACCACAGCAGGCCCGCGCCCAGCACCACGAACGGCAGGTTGTGCGGGCGCATCTGCTCGCGCTTCCAGCCGATCCGCTTGCCGACTACGAGGGCGAGCGCGAGAGCCGCCGACCCGGCGTTGATGTGGACCGCCGTTCCACCGGCGAAGTCCAACGCCCCGAGGCGGTCGGCGATCCAGCCGCCGTTGCCCTCGTCGAAGAAGAAGACCCAGTGTGCGACCGGCAGGTACACGATGGTGACCCAGAGCACGACGAACAGTGCCCACGTGCCGAACTTGACCCGGTCGGCGACGGCGCCGCTGATCAGGGCCACCGTGATGATCGCGAACATGAGCTGGAAGGCGACGAACGCGTATTCCGGGATCGTGCCACTCACGCTGTCCAGGCCTATGCTCGACAGCCCCACCTTGCCGAACCCGCCGATCAGGCCCGAGGCGATGTCGGTGTCGAAGGAGACGCTGTAGCCGTACAGCACCCACAACACCGGCACGATCGCCAGGCAGATGAAGCTCATCATGAGCATGTTCAGGACGTTCTTGGAGCGGACCATTCCGCCGTAGAAGAACGCCAGGCCGGGCGTCATGAGCAGGACGAGCGCCGAGCTTGCCAACACCCACGCGGTGTCACCCGCATTGATCTCGGGCATCGCTGACTCCTTGTCGAGTCGGAGGCCGGGCCGGGCGGGAGGCGGCGCTGCCATGTCGCCCAGAGTCCGGCGGTCGGCAGGAGCCTGGCGGCACCGTGTTGCCCGGGAGCACGCGAGATGTTGCAGACAGGTGACATCTGGCCGGCTGTGTTTCAACCAGGTGAACGCGCTGGTGCGCCGCCCCTGATCTGATCAGCCCAGCAGGCCGTCGACGAACGCCTCCGGGTCGAACGGCGCGAGGTCGTCTGGCCCCTCGCCGAGGCCGACGAGCTTGACCGGGACCCCGAGCTCGCGCTGCACAGCGACGACGATGCCCCCTTTAGCCGTGCCGTCGAGCTTGGTCAGCACGATGCCGGTGACGTCGACGACCTCGCGGAAGACCCGCGCCTGGGCCATGCCGTTCTGGCCGGTCGTGGCGTCGATGACGAGCAGCACCTCGTCGACCGGGCCCTGCTTCTCGACGACGCGCTTGACCTTGCCCAGCTCGTCCATCAGCCCGACCTTCGTCTGCAGTCGGCCCGCCGTGTCGACCAGGACGACATCCGCCTCCTGCTCGATGCCGGCCCGCACCGCGTCAAACGCGACGCTCGCGGGATCGCCTCCTTCGGGGCCACGGACGGTCGGCACACCGACCCGGTCGCCCCAGGTGGTCAGCTGGTCGGCGGCGGCCGCCCGGAACGTGTCCGCTGCGCCGAGCACCACGTCGCGGTCCTCGGCGACGAGCACCCGTGCGAGCTTGCCCACGGTCGTCGTCTTGCCGGTGCCGTTGACACCGACGACGAGCACCACAGCGGGACGGTTCTCTTCGACGTGCCGGTCGACTCGCAGCGAGCGGTCCTGCGACGGGTCGACCAGCGCGACCAGCTCCTCACGCAGCACCGCCCTGGCCGCGCCCGGGTCGGCAAGGCCCTCCACCCGTACCCGGGCTCTCAGCCGGTCGACCAGCTGCTGCGACGGCGCGACGCCGAGGTCGGCAGTCAGCAGGGTTTCCTCGATCTCCTGCCACGTGTCGTCATCGATCCGCTCGCGGGACAACAGGCCGAGCAGGCCCCTGCCGAACGTCGATTGCGATCGAGCCAGCCGCGAGCGGAGCCGGGTCAGCCGGCCGGCGGCCGGCTCTGGCCGCTCGGGAGGCGGAGCGAGATCTTCGACGCCCTCGACGAGGGTGTCGTCGGGCGATGCAACCGGGTCGAGCCCCCGGATGGCTGTGTCGACCGGCGCTGCCGCATCGTCACCGACACCCGGGACGTAGTCGACGCGGGGCTGCTGCTCGACCGGAGGTGCCGCGAGCCGACGGCGCGGCACGACGAACGCGGCGATCCCACCCACGAGCAGGATCGCGACGACAACACCGATCACCAGGTACTCCACGAGACGTCATCCTCCCAGACGCCCGACGGCCCCCCGGCTCCACCGGCGTCTCCGTGCTTCGTATCCGGGAGCGGGGCCGACGGCCGCGGGCGTTCTCAGGTGATCAGCGTTCTGTGGGGCTTGCCGGCCCGGCCCGGTGCCGGCCGCGGATTCCGCTCGGCCGTACGTGCCATCCGGACGGCCAGCCGTCGCTCGCGGCGACGCTCGATCCGGGTGCCGAGGCGCGCCAGGCGTCGGCCCACGCCCCGGCGGGTCGCGTAGTACCGGGCGGCCGCCGCGTAGAAGCGGGCCCGGAGCCGGCGCCTGAGCCCCCGAGCGCGCACGACGATGTGGACGACTGTCACTAAGGCAAGGACGCTGACCGCCGCGCCGACGATCACGGTCATGGCCGTCATCACGACAGACACGCCGACCACCCCAGTTACCACACAGGTCACACCAGTCACAACTGACCCACGGACAGTACCAGGCGCCACAGCGATCGGACAGGCCTGACGCGCAGATGGCACGCGAGGCCGGGTCAGGCGCGAACGATCTCGACGCCGGCCCGTTCGACGGCCTGGACGAGGGGCTGGTCCGGCGCGGCGTCGGTGACGACGGCGTCGAACTCCTCGACCCCGCAGATTCGTACGACGCCGCCCGAGGAGAACTTGTGCGCATCGGCGAGCAGAACGCTCCTGGAGGCCGAGGCGATCATGCCGCGCTTGATCGGCACCTCGACGGTCGTGGTGTCCATGACGGCAAGGTCGTGGCGGCGGATTCCGCTCGTCCCGATGAAGGCAACATCGGCCGACACCTGACGCAGCGCGTCCTCGGCGAGCACCCCGACGAGCGACCGGTAATTGCGTCGGACCACTCCACCGAGCAGCACAAGCTCGATGTCGGTTTCCCCGAGCAGTTCGTCGACCACTGCCAGGTTGCTGGTGATCACCGTCAGCGCGCGGCCACGGAAGCCGCGGGCGACCTCGAGCGCGGTCGTCCCGATGTCGATCATGACGGTCTGGACGTCCGCGACCAACAACGCGGCTGCTCGTCCGATGCGCTCCTTGGCGTCATGGCGCTCGGTCTGGGTCGTCTCGAACGGCGGTTCGTCGGCGTCGCCGATGGCGCCACCGTAGACACGTGTCAGCTTGCCCTCACGAGCCAGGACGGTCAGGTCGCGCCGCACCGTGATCTCGGAGACGCCGAACCGCTGGGCGAGCTCGACCACGTGGGCGCCCTGGTCGGTGCGCACCGCCCGGAGGATCAACTGCCGACGCTGGGCCGCGAGCACACCCTCTCCTTCGAGCGATGTCGCCTGTGCAAACCGTACAACTCGCGGCTCATGGCAATGCGGCCAGAAACTCGACCGCGAGGTCGTGCTCGTGAGTGCCGACGTAGAACACGACGTCGTCCTGCTCGTACAGGTAGAGAGTCGGGCCGTCGCCGGGATAGGCCACCGCCGTGACCGGCTTGTCGCCGACCGTCTCGGTCGACTCCGTCAGCCCAGGTGCGTTCGGACGCGCGCTGTCGACCAGGGCCCGCCGGACCGCCGTCGCCGGAATCCCTGGCACCTGGAACACACCGGCGTCCAGATCGAGCTCGCTGCGCGGGTCCCAGACCTGTGCGAACCGCAGGTCGCTGCGGGTCCGGTCGACACCGTCGAGGAACGTGGTCATCTCCTGGCTCCAGGCGTCGTCGCCGAACACCGCATCCCCCACGGTGCTCGCCGTAGTCAGCGGGACCGCTCGCAGCTCGCCCGGCAGCCGTGCTTCCAGATCCGGCGCGAGGTGCGTGCCCGTCGGCTCACTGCTCACCGGCGCGGTCGGCTGCCGATCCTCTTGCGTGATCGGCTCGCTGCACGCCGCGCAGGAGATCGCGGCGGCCGTGACCGTCACGACGAGGGCACGTCGACTACGTGAACTTGACATAGGCGGAGTGGGTCGGCCCGTCAGGCAGCCTGAAGTCGAGCCGGCCACAGGTTCCCCTGAGATCCTTGTCCGTCTTCCAGACGAAGACCTCCTGGTTGCGGGCGTGGCCCTCGGCCTCGACGGCGCCGCTGGTCGGAGCCTGCAGGCCACAGACGACGGGCGTGAGCGTTGGGTAACCCTCGGCCAGGTCGGCAAGTCCCTGGTTGCCCAGGTCGATCCTGAACACGACACTCGAGCCCGCCGTGACCGTGTTCACCGCCGGCGCGTTCTTCACAGGTGGCGAGAAGCTCTCGGCCAGTGGGAAGTACCACGCCTTGACGCCGCCGCTCGCCGACTCGAAGGAGACGAGCGCGGAGCCATTGGCCCGCAACGTTTCGTAGGTGTCGTCATCCAGCGGGATCGACACGTCGTCCGTGCCCGTGGCCACGTCCACCTCGACGTGGCTCAGGACGCGTCCACTCATGTCCGTGCCCCACGGCGGCGGTGCCCCGTCGGACGTCGAGCACGCGTTGAACCCGTCCTGGTCGTCCAGGCAGCTCGACCGGAACACCGGGATGTTGCCGTGCCCACCGGTCCACAGGTAGACGTGGGCGGTGCCCGCCTCGTTCGACTCGATGTCGAGCTCGACCGCCGCCGGTTCGAGGGCGACGTTCGAGACCCCCAGCGCCCGGCTCGGCGACTGCCCGGAGATCGGCACACCGTTCGTCGCCGACTGGTAGATCGTCTGCGGCGACTCCTCGCCCTGCAGCGCCGAGTCGGGGATGATCGGCTCGGTCGGCGTCGTCGGGCGATCCACGGGCGGCGCGTACGCGTCGAGGTACGCATGGCCCCAGCGGTACGGCTCCGACTGCTGGCTGCCGAACGGAGACCAGGCCAGGCGGGTCTGCCCGGTGTGGTCCTGGGTGTCCGAGTCATACGGCGTGATGTTCAGACCCAGGTACAGCGGGTCGGTGTCGTTGCTCGCTGCGTCACCCGTGGGCGCATTGCTGGTCGGGCCGACCGCTGCGGGAAGCACGTCGAGCGGGATCTTCACCTCGAGGTTGTACGCGCCGCCGTCGTTGGTGCGCCCGGCGTCGAGCACGGCATCGGTGACGACCTCCATGCCCGGCGCGTTCGGACCGCCCTCGACGGTGTCGGCCAGCGGCCCGGACGAGTAGCCCTGGTGGTTGTCGGCGTCGCGCTCCCAGCACGGGCCGTTGACGCCTTGCCCGGCGCTGCCGGTCGGGTCGTCAGTGAACGGGAAGATGCCGGTCTTGAACGTGCTCGACGTGTCGACGGAGTCGCCGCGCGCGTCGAGCAGGATCTCGACGGAGTCGGCGAGCCAGTGCGCCCAGCAGCCCTCCGGCGTCACCGGGAAGCTCTGCACGTCGTCGACCACGTGGACGTAGAGGTACAGGTCGTCGTCGTGCCAGTTG
>DATHII010000036.1:0-3528 GCA_035316885.1 Jiangellaceae bacterium
GCCACCGTCGTCGAGCGGGTCGACGCCAACGGTGGGCGGGTCAAGCTGGCCGGCGAGATCTGGTCCGCACGCAGCTACGACCACTCGGTGATCGAGATCGGTGCCAGCGTCGACGTCGTCGAGATTCAGGGGGCCACCGCCCTCGTCTACGAGGCGGAGGGTCCGTAGGCTCAGCCGCCTCCTGCTGCCGAAGGGGTTCTGACTCATGGAAGTCGGTTCGACGATCGTGTTGCTCGTCGTCCTCCTGCTCGCCGTGTTCGGTGCGGTCACGCTCTCCAAGTCGGTCCGGATCGTGCCTCAGGCCCGGGCGGGCATCGTCGAACGTCTGGGCCGCTACAACCGAACACTCGACCCCGGCCTGACAGTCGTGGTGCCGTTCGTCGACCGGGTGCTGCCGCTGATCGACCTGCGCGAGCAGGTGGTCTCGTTCCCGCCGCAGCCGGTCATCACCCAGGACAACCTCGTCGTCTCGATCGACACGGTCATCTACTACCAGGTCACCGACCCGAAGGCCGCGACGTACGAGATCGCCAACTACATCCAGGGCATCGAGCAGCTCACCGTCACCACGCTGCGTAACGTGATCGGCGGCATGGACCTCGAGCGCACGCTCACCAGCCGCGAGGAGATCAACAACGCGCTGCGGGGAGTCCTCGACGAGGCTACCGGCAAGTGGGGCATCCGGGTCAACCGGGTGGAGCTCAAGGCCATCGACCCGCCACCGTCGATCCAGGACTCGATGGAGAAGCAGATGCGCGCCGACCGCGACAAGCGCGCCACGATCCTCACCGCCGAGGGTGTGCGGCAGTCGCAGATCCTCACCGCCGAGGGTCAGAAACAGGCGGCGATTCTCACCGCCGAGGGCAACAAGCAGGCCACGGTCCTCGGCGCCGAGGCCGAGAAGCAGGCCCAGATCCTGCGCGCGGACGGAGAGGCGAAGGCCATCCACGCGGTCTTCGACGCGATCCACCGCGGCAACCCCGACCAGAAGCTGCTGTCCTACCAGTACCTCCAGATGCTGCCCGAGATCGCCCGCGGCGACGCCAACAAGGTCTGGATCGTCCCCAGCGAGATCGGTGCCGCGCTCGAAGGCCTGGGAGCGGCTGTCGGCCGCTTCGGCGCGGCATCGGTCGGTTCCGGGCCCACCGATGTCGCAACCGCCGCGCCGCCTGGCGACCTGTCGGCGGTCGAGGCGGCGACCGAGCAGGCGTACCAGGAAACGGAGGCGGCCGTGTCGGCGGCCCACGCCGAGGTCCGCGAGGCCCTCGAGGCGGCCCAGCAGGCCTCGGCAACGCCCGAGCCGCGCCTGCGCCAGGAGTGACCAGCACAGACGCCGGCAGCTCCGGGTCAAGTGACGAGAGGCCGCCCACAGTCGGGGAATCGCGATGAGCCTGCTGGAGGCTCTCGCCGTCGTGCTCGCCGGGCTGGGCGCCGGTGCCATCAACACGGTCGTCGGCTCGGGCAGCCTGGTGACGTTCCCGACGCTCCTCGCGATCGGCCTGCCGCCGGTCGTGGCAAACGTGTCGAACACGGTCGGCCTGGTGCCGGGCAGTGTGTCCGGGGCCTGGGGCTACCGTCGCGAGCTCGCCGGCCAGGTACCCCGCCTGCTCAGGCTGGGTGCGGCGACACTCACTGGGGCCGTCGTCGGTGCGGTGTTGCTCCTGGTCCTGCCCGAGGCGGCCTTCGCGGCGATTGTGCCCGTCCTCATCCTCGTCGCGTGCGTCCTCGTGGTCGTCCAGCCGTGGCTGGTCAGGTGGCTCGGAGAGCGTCCGCGCGGCGACCACGGCGGTCCGCTGCTGTGGCTGCTGATCTTCGTCACCGGCGCCTACGGAGGATACTTCGGGGCCGGTCAAGGGGTTCTGTTGATCGGTGTCCTGGGCCTCGGCCTGAACGAGACCCTCCAGCGGGTCAATGCCGCCAAGAACGTCCTGGCCGGGGTGGCGAACCTTGCGGCGGGCGTGATCTTCGCGTTCGTCGCCGACGTCAACTGGGCGGCGGCGGGGCTGGTCGCCATCGGGGCTGCGGCCGGCGGGATCGTCGGCGCCGGGGTCGCCCGCCGGCTACCGCCGATCGTGTTGCGAGCCGTGGTCGTCGTGATCGGGTTGGTCGCCGTCGTGACGCTACGATGAGCCGATGCGGCTCATGCCCGGGCTGGCCGCGCGATCGTGGCGCGACCAGTGCGTTTCCGCTGACGAGGCGGTGGCTCGCGTGCCGGCGGGGGCGCATGTCTTCGTCGGCGGCGCGGGCGGTACCCCGCGCACGCTGTTACGTGCTCTCGAGGCCCGTGCCGTGGACCATCCGGGCGTCGAGCTTGTCCACCTCCTGGCCCACCGGGGTGCCGGGCCGGACGAGCCCCGTTCGGTGTTCCGAAACCGGGTCTTCTACGTCACACCGGAGATGGGGGAGCTCGCTGCGTCCGGCCGGGTCGACTACGTCCCGTTGTCCGTCGCGGACCTGCCTCGGTTGATGCGACGTGGCCGCGTGCGCGTCGACGTTGCCCTGGTGCAGGTCACGCCACCGGACGTGGCGGGTCGCTGCTCGCTGGGTGTGTCCATCGACGCGACGCTCGAGGCGGTGCGGCAGGCGCGGCTGGTCATCGCGGAGATCAATCCGGCGATGCCGTGGACGGGATCCCACGGCACGGTGCCCTACGAGCGGCTCGACGTGACGGTCGAGGTGGACACTGCCGTAACCGAGTACAGGCCGCCGTCCGCAGACCCGACGGCGGAGCGGATCGCGCGCTACGTCGCCCGTCTCGTCGACGACGGGATGACTCTGCAGGCCGGGCCCGGCCAGGTTCCCGACCAGGTCCTGCGCTACCTGGGGTCGCGGCGTGATCTCGGCATTCACTCCGACGTCATCACCGATGCCGTGCTCGACCTGGTCGCCGAGGGGGTGGTCACCGGCCGCCGGAAGACCATGAGCCGAGGCCGGATCGTGGCGAGCACGGCCGTCGGCACCAGGAGTCTCTACGACCTGATCGACGCCAACCCGCAGGTCGTGCTGCGGCCGATCGACGAGGTCGCCGACCCCGACGTGGTCGCCGCCCAGCGGCGCATGGTCTCGATAACCGAGGCCGCGAGCATCGACCTGACCGGACAGGTCTGCGCCGAGCCCGGCGGTGAGATGCCTCTGGGTGGGGTGGGCGCGCAGGTGGGCTTCCACCAGGGCGCCGTCCGCTCCCGTGGCGGCCGGGCGATCGTGTGTCTCGCCTCCACCAGGGACGGAACGTCCGCCGTGCGCCCGGCGCTCGGGCCGGGCGATCCGGTGACTATCCCGCGTTGGGATGTCCACTGGGCGGTCAGCGAGTACGGGACTGCCTACCTGCACGGTGCATCCCTGCGCGAACGTGCCATCGCACTGGTGGAGATCGCGCACCCCGACCACCGCGAGGACCTGCTGCGCGCCGCGGCCGATCTCGGCCTACTGCCCGCGGGGCAGCGCCTGCGCAGCCGGCGGGCCTACCCGTTCGAGGAGGAACACGTGGTAGCCCTGGCAGATGGCCGGACCGTGCTCGTCCGGCCGACC
>DATHII010000037.1:0-10453 GCA_035316885.1 Jiangellaceae bacterium
CCGTGTCGCTGGCGGCGGCCACCGCCGTCGTCGCGGGAGCCGTCATCGTGGCCGGCGACGACCCACCCGTGCGCAACGAGTCCTCCGTGGCTGCACCGGCCGTCGCACCAAACCTCACGGCCGAACCAAACGCCACACCCAGCGCGACCCCGCCCACCCCGACACCGACGCCCTTCGCTCAGCCGACGCTCGAACCCGCCGCGCCGTCTCCTCAGACGCCCGACCCGACGGTCGAGCCGCCCGATCCTGCGCCCACGGTCGCGCCGACCACCGATCCCAGGCCCACCCCCACCACGAAGCCTCGTCGCGGCCCCCCGTGGTGGTTGTGCGCTCTGATGCCGTGGTTGCGCCCGTGCCAGCGCTGACACTTCCCTGACGAAGATGTTCACAACAGCCGCGTCATAGTGCACTGTTGTGCCCGTCTGGTTGGGGCATACGGGGTGCTCCAGTAGCTCCCGTGGTCGCCATCCGAGTCGTGGCACAGGGGGAGTTCGCGAGATGACCGTCCTGACCAGCCCCTTGGTCGACTATGCCTTCCGTGCGGTAGACGGCTGGCGGGCCGTGGCCGCTTGCAAGGGCATGGACACCGACCTGTTCTATCCGGAGGGCCGCGGGCGAGTTCTGCGCGTCCGCGAGGACATCGCCAAGCAGGTCTGCACCGGCTGCCCCGTGGCCCGGGAGTGTCGTCAGGCCGCCGCTGAGCATCCCGAGCGTTACGGGATCTGGGGTGGGCGCACCGAGGGCGAGCGGGGCTGGTCGCGCCGCTGAGGCCGAGATGACGGATCTGCTCAGAGCAGCCGTCGGCTCCCCCGTCTTGTCACCCGCAGCCACCTGTAGCCGTACGCGTCGAGGGTGAGCTCGGCTCGGCCCGAGCCGTCGACGTCGGTGCTGCCGGTCTGCAACAGATCGACCAGTCGGCACGAGTCGTCGCAGTCGTCGAGTTGGAGCGGCACCGTGCGCGGCTCGGGCCCCAGGTTGTGCAACGCCACCATCGTGCCGTCCCCCCAGGAGCACCGATGTGCCAGGACGTCGGTGCACGGCTGCTCGAGGACCTGCACATCTGCCCACCCCAGTTCCGGGCTCTCGCGATAGCGCCGGATCAGCAGAGACATGAAGTTGAGCAGGGAGTCGGGGTCGCGCCGCTGGTCGTCGGCGTTGACGTACTCCGGTCCGAATCCGCCGGCGGCCAGGGGTGCGACCATGCGCGACGGCGTCGCCGTGGAGAACCCGCCATTGCGTTCCGACGTCCACTGCATGGCGGTCCGGACTGCCATGCGACCCCCGGCGTCGAGGTTCTCGCCGAGCCCGATCTCCTCGCCGTAGAAGAGCACAGGCGTACCCGGCAGCGAGAACAGCAGGCTGTAGACCATCCGGATCCGGCGGGGGTCGCCGTCGAGCATGGGGGGTAGTCGCCGGATGAGACCGCGTCCGAAGGCTTGCATGCGCTCCTCGGGTCCGAAGGCGGCGAAGACCTCCTGCCGCTCGCTGTCGCTGAGCTTGTCCAGGGTCAGCTCGTCGTGATTGCGGACGAACGTCGCCCACTGGCAGTCGTCGGAGCACACGGGCCGCCCCGCCAGCGCCTTCGCCAGCGGCCTGGCATCGGCCCGGGCGAGAGACAGGTAGAGGTTCTGCATTCCGATGAAGTCGAACTGCAACGTCAGCTCGTCGCCGTCGCTGCCGCCGAAGTAGGTCATCTGGTCCTTGTAGGGCAGGTTCACCTCGCCGAGCAGAATCGCGTCGCCGGACCGGCGGCCGAGGAAGGACCGCAGCGCACGCAGGTACTCGTGCGGGTCGGCGAACTGCTCGGCCTCCTGTTCGGTGGCTCCGGTCGTCTCGAGCAGGAACGGCACCGCGTCGACGCGGAAGCCGGACAGGCCGAGCTCGAGCCAGAAGCCCATGGCCTTGGCGATCTCGTCGCGAACCGCCGGGTTGGCCACGTTGAGGTCGGGTTGGTGCTTGTAGAACCGGTGCAGGTAGTACTCGCCGGCGCGCTCGTCGTAGGTCCAGATGCCCTGCTCCTGGCCGGGAAAGACCGTCTGGTCGGACGTGTCCGGCGGCGGGTCGGAGCGCCAGACGTAGAAGTCGCGGTAGGTGGAGTTCTTGCTCGAGCGCGCCGAGCGGAACCACGGGTGCCGGTCTGAGGTGTGGTTCACCACGAGGTCCGCGATGACCCGCATGCCGCGGTCGCGTGCGGTTCGGATGAGCTCGACCAGGTCGCCATGGCTGCCGAGGCGCGAGTCGACGCCGTAGAAGTCGGTGATGTCGTACCCGTCGTCGCGATCCGGCGTCGGGTAGAACGGCATCAGCCAGAGGCACGTGACGCCCAGGTCGGCCAGGTAGTCGATCCGATGGGCCAGCCCCTGCATGTCGCCCACGCCGTCGCCGTTCCAGTCCAGGAACGTCTCGATGTCGAGGCAGTAGACAACGGCGGTCTTCCACCACAGGTCGCTGGTGTCGGTGATCCTCATCGGGAAACCTCCGAGATGTCGAGACGAGGCAGGACGTGTTCGCCGAAGGACTCGATGAACTCGCTCTGGTCCTGGCCGACGTGGTGGAGGTAGATCTCGTCGAAACCGAGCTCGGCCAGGTCGTGGAGCCACTCCGCGTGCCGGCTGAGATCGCTGGAGACCAGCACGTGCTGCCGCATGGCCTCGGGCGGGATGTGCTCGCTGACGGCGTCGAACAGCTCGGTCGTCTCGAGGTCCCAGCACACCGGCGGCGGGAAGACATTGCTGCGCCACTGCTCGTGCGCGATCCGCAGCGCCGTGTCCTCGTCGTGGGCATAGGACAGGTGCACCTGGAGGTAGAGCCGGCCGCGCCCACCCGCCCCCCGGTAGGCGTCGACCATCTGCCGGAGATGGCCGTGGGCCTGCGCGACGGTGATCAGCCCGTCGGCCCACTCGGCGACGTCGGCGGCAGTCTGCACGCTGACCGCGGCACCGATCAGCATCGGCGCCTGGTCCGGGAGGGTCCAGATCCGCGCCCGATCCACCGTGACGAGCCCCTCGTGGCTCACCTCCTCGCCGGCGAGCAGTGCGCGGATGACGTCGACACACTCGCGCAGGCGCTGCGTCCGCACGTCCTTACGCGGCCATCCCTCCCCCGTGATGTGCTCGTTCGAGGCTTCACCGGTGCCCAACGCGACCCAGAAGCGCTCCGGGAACATCGCCGCCAGAGTCGCCGCAGCCTGGGCCACGATCGCCGGGTGGTACCGCTGACCCGGTGCGTTCACGACGCCGAAGCGCAGGCTCGTGCGGGCCAGGGCCGCACCCAGCCACGACCATGCAAAACCCGAGTGCCCTTGCCGCACGCTCCACGGGGCGAAGTGGTCCGAGCTCATCGCCGCCGCGAACCCGGCGTCCTCCGCGGCGACGACCGCTGCGAGGAGCTCGGCGGGATGGACCTGTTCGTGGGACGCGTGGAATCCGATGACGGTCACCTGGACTCCCTACCCAACAGGCCCGGAACCGATTCGAGTCGGAGGACATTTCCGTCGATGTACGGCCGTGACCTCGCCCGCCGGAGGCCGGGGTCAGGGAGTCTGGAGCCCGGCGTGGATCGCCTTGGTGAGAGTCGCGTCGGCGTCGTCGCCGTCCAGCGACCAGACCATCGCGCCGCCCAGTCGTTCGTCGCGGATGTAGCTCGTCTTCTGCTGTATCACCTCGACGTCGTCGAAGGTCCAGAAGGTCGTGCCGTCGAACAGCCAGGCGTGCCCGGCGTCCGGGTCGCGGTACACGGTGAAGCCGTCGTCGGCCAGCGTCCGAAGAACCTTGAAATCCTCGTACCCAGCCTCCCAGGTCGCGGGTGCCGGTCCGGTGGCCGGCTGGAACAGGCCGTCGCCGCCGCCCTCGACACCGGTCCAGCCGCGGCCGAAGTACGGGATGCCGACGACGAGCTTGTCGCGGGTCGCGCCGCGGTCCAGCCACGACTGCACCGTGCGGTCAAGGGTGAAGTCGGGTTTGAACGGCGCGTCGGCCGGCTCGTGGATCGCCGACTGGTGGTTGGTGGTCGTCTCCCAAGTACCGTGGAAGTCGTACCCCTGCACGGTGGCGAAGTCGAGATACTTGAAGATCTTCTTGCCCTCGAAACCGGCGTCCATGGCGGCCGGGTTGGCCGGCAGGAACGCCGTGAGCCCGTAGTGCTCGCCGGTCTCCTTGCCGTAGTCGTCGAGCTGCTGACGGAACTCGGCGAGCAGGGCGGTGAAGTTCTTCTTGTCCTCTGGCCGGATCACGTTGCCCTCCTCACCCGGCCAGTTCGGCCACTCCCAGTCCAGGTCGATGCCGTCGAATACGCCGGCTGCCGCTCCCATGCCGCCGCTCCCACCGTCCAGGATCGGCAGGTTCCCCTTGATGAACAGGTCGATGCAGGACTCGACGAAGGCCTTGCGAGACTGTGGGGTCTGCGCGGCGTTGGAGAAGTACGTCGACCACGACCAGCCGCCGATGGCCATGTTGACCTTAAGGTGCGGGTACTTCTCCTTGAGCTTGAGGAGTTGGCCGAAGTTCCCGTTGAGCCGTTCCCCCCACACGTCGGCTACGCCGTCGACACTCAGCTCAGCGGGCACTGGCCACTGGTAGTCGGCCCAGGCGTCGCCCTCGCCGGGGATGTTGGCCTCGAAGCAGCGTCCATCCTCGCTGACGTTCGCGAACGCGTAGTTGATGTGTGTCAGGTTCGACGCCGCCCCGCTGGTGTCGAGGTTCTTCACATAGAAGGCGCGTCCGTAGATGCCCCACTGGGTGAAGTACCCGACCGTCCTTGGCGCCTGGGCGCTCAGTCGTTGGCCCGACGCGACGCCTGCCGTCGGCGTCACCTCCGCGAAGGCCGACACCGGAAGCCCGGCGGAAAGCAGAGCCAGCGCTGCGACGAGACCGGCGAGACGCCGAAGAGATGTCATCTGCACTCCCGCGGATGAGCGAAAAAAGAAAGGTAACTTTCCTAATGGAAGCAAGTTATTCCGGATGCTCGACCCGGTCAAGGGTGGGCAGTGATCTGCCTGACCATGGGCGGCCGCCGCGGGCCCGGAACCGACTCGCATGCACGCGGCGGCGGTGGGTAGGGGCCACGCCGACAACCCGCAGTCCGTCGACGAATGAGAAGGAGTGAGCCCGATGGCCACCATTCGAGAGATCATGACCGCCGGCGCCGTCTGCGTCGGTGAGAACGAGACGCTGGCCGACGCGGCGCGCAAGATGCGCGAGCTCGACGTGGGTTCCCTGCCGGTCTGCGGCGAGGACGACCGGCTCAAGGGCATGGTCACCGACCGCGACATCGTCGTGCGGTGTGTCGCCGACGACGGCGACCCGCGAACGGTCCGAGCCGGCGACCTCGCCCGTGGCAAGCCAGTGACGATCGGCGCCGACGACCCCGTCGACGAAGCCTTGGCGATGATGAAGCAGCACCAGATCCGTCGGCTGCCCGTCATCGACGGCCACGACCTGGTGGGCATCGTCAGCCAGGCCGACGTCGCGCGCCACGTCGAGGCCAGCCGGGTCGGCGAAGTCGTCGAGGCCATCTCGAAGTAGGGCTCCGACGAGTTAGAGCAGGGTGAACACGAGCGGGTCAGCCGCGGAAACCGATGCGGCGGTGGGAGTTGTCGCAGAAGGGTTTGTTCGTGCTGGCACCGCAGCGGCACAGCGCTGCCCGAGGCGTCTCCACCACGTCCCGCCCGCCGGCGAGGCGAAGGCGGATGCGCCCCCGTACGTACAGCGGACCGTCGGGCTGGACCTCGACGGTAGTCGGCTCATCGGGTTCTTCGGGTGCCACCTCCGCCCTTGGCCGGTATCGCAGCGCCCCGGTCGGGCATGCCTGGATCACCTCGGCGATCGCGGCCGCGCCGGCCGCGGCGGGGTCCACCCACGGGCGGCGACCCGAGTCGAACACCTGTGGCAGGCGACCAGAACAGATGCCGGCATGAATGCACAGCGTCGGATCCCACTCGACGGTGATCCCCTCGGCCACGTACTCCCTGGCAGGGCCCCTGGTCCTGGGCTGTCCCGCGTCGTGGGGCACTCCGGTGCCCCGTGTCGTTCCGCCGTCACGGAAGCTATTGTCCGGTCTGCTACGTGAAGCGCCTGACGAAGGCGAGGGCGGTGTCGGCGACCTCGCGCCAGCCGCTGTCGATGGTCAGCGCGTGTCCGCGGTTCTTCATCTCGACGATCTCGGTCACACCTTGGTTGTCCTGCTGTTGCTTGTAGGAGGCGTTCGCGATCGCCCAGGGGACGGTGTGGTCCTTCTCGCCGGAGATGATCAGCAGCGGGCCACGCTCTGCATTCTTGGTGTCGACCTTGGCCTCGGTCCACGGGTTGAGGTTGGCCGTCGCCGCCTGGAACAGCGGTTTCCCGGAGGTGGGCACGGAATAGGTCTCGTACAACTCCTTGGCCTCTTCCTCGCCGACGGCGTTGGCGAAGCCGTAGCGGAACTGCTCGTAGGTCAGCGGGACCGCGCGGTTGCGGTTAGCCGGGTTGCCCAGCACCGGGAAGGCCGACTTCAGCGACGAGATCGGCAGCGGGAGCACGCCGCGGAACGGTGCCGGGTCGATCGCCACCGACGCCGCGGCCAGGCCGCGTCCGGCCAGGATCTGGGTCAACAGCCCGCCGAAGGAGTGGCCGATGATTGCCGGCTTCCTGGTCAGCCCGCGGATGATCTCCTCGAAGTGGTCGGCCACCTGGCCGATCGACTTGCCGGCGAACACCTCGGGATGGGCCTTGGCCTCCTCGACCGTCTCGGGGTCGTCCGGCCATCCCGGTGTCAGCGCCACATAGCCGCTTTCCCCGAACAGCGCCGACCAACGGTCCCAACTGCTGGGCAGTAGCCATAGACCGTGGACGAACACCACCGGCGGGCGCCCGGTGGCGTTGGCCTCTTCGCACTGCTGGAGCTCATGCTCCGTGATCGTCATGTCGCCTGGCGAATTGCTGGACCCAGCGGTGGTCATGGCGGCGCCTCCCACATTGGAACAGTTCACCTCGACGGCAAAACACGGAGCCTTAGAGTAACGGCGTGAGGTCACAGCATCTTCGCTGTGGTGTCACCTCGGGGCCATCTCGGCGCGTCTGGAGCGCAGTAGATTGCCGGTCGGGACGAGGAGGAATCGTGATGCAAACCAACCACAGGACGATCCGCCGGCTGATCGGTAGCGTCGCTGTCGCCGCAACCCTTGCCGTGACGGTGGCGGCGGGCTCCGGGTTGGCCGCAACGTCGGTGAAGCCGTACGTCGAGCCGGTCGGCGGCGACTACCAGATCAAGGCGCTGTTCAGCGTCGATGACACGGTGCCGTTGCTCGGTGGTGCCACGGGGCAGCAGTACCGGATGGTCGGGATCCCCGACGGGCTGGGTGCTCATTCCAACCGCGACGGCACAAGCACTCTGTTCATGAATCACGAGCTGGGCTTCACCGCGTTGTCGGAGCCGGTGGTCGGCGGGCCGAAGAGCCGCGGCGCGATCGTGTCGCAGTGGATCCTCGACGCCGACGGGGACCCGGTCGCGGGCAAGCGGGCCTATGACCGGATCTATTCCGAGAACACGTTGCTCGGGCCGGCGCCAGTGGTCGGCAACGAGGCGGAGATGCCGCGGCAGTTCGCCCGGTTCTGCTCGGGCTTCCTCGCCGGTCCCGCCAACGGCTTTGACCGGCGGATCTATCTGACCAACGAGGAGTCGGGCGGCCCCGACACCTTCGACGGCAGGGGCGGGCTGTCGGTTGCCATCTTCGACGGTGAGCTACACACGCTGCCGAGGCTGGGCCGGTACAACAAGGAGAACACTGTCGTGCAGCCCGCCCAGGGCACGCGGACGGTCATCTTCCCGACCGAGGACGGGCCGGCCACGCTCGACAACCAGCTCTACATGTACGTCGGCACCAAGGACCGGTCGGCCAACGCCAGCGTCCTGGCACGCAACGGGCTCGACAACGGCAGGCTGTACGTCTTCCGTTCGCTTGACCCCGCGCTCAACAGCGAGCGGACCTTCACCAGCGGCTCGGTGACCGGCGAGTGGGTTGAGATCCCCAACGCCGAGAACCTCAGCGACGTGCAGCTGGAGGCGGCCAGCGACGCCGCCGGGGCGATGACGTTCGTGCGTCCGGAGGACGGCGCCTTCAACCCCAACAACCCCAACGAGTTGTTCTTCGTCACCACCGGCTCCTCCAGCGGTGCCGACGACGGCGTCAACGAGCTCGGGCGGCTCTACTCCCTGCGGCTGCACCCCGGCAACCCGCTCAAGCCGGCGACGCTCACCACCGTCTACAACGCCGACACTGTCGTCGCGGCGGGCGGCGACATCGCCATCAGCCCGGACAACCTGGACGCGAGCGGCCAGTACCTGATGATCAACGAGGACGGCACCACCGAGAGCCGGGCCGTCATGGCCGCCAAGGGCCGCGACGGCTCGATCTGGCGGTTCGGCCTGGTCAAGGGTTCCGTGGGAGCGGTCGGGGTCGACGGCTCGACAGCGACCCGCATCGCCCAGCTCGACCCACCGGGTCGGGACGGCATCCCGGTCGGCCCAGGGGTCTGGGAGACGAGCGGCATCATCGACACCTCTGGACTGTTTGGCGCCGACACCTGGCTCTCCGACGTCCAGGCTCACCCGCCCACGACCGGACCCGGCGGCCCCACCGTCACCGTCGAGGATGGCCAGCTATTCCTGCTGCATCCAACCGGGTAACCAATCAGGACGGGTCGCCAGGAACTGAGCAGCCCTGGCACCCGATGCCGCGCCCGATCGAACGGGTCAGTTCACTGCCCGCGCAGCATTCACCTCACCGTGGCCGTAGAAGGAGTTCACCTGGCCGCCGCTGCACTCGGCGAGGAACTGATCCAGCCCAGGCCTCGGGGTTGTCGATGCCCTCGGGACATGGCAGTGCCTCCGCCGTGCGCTGGAGATGCGACGCCAGCTGGCCCGGTGACATGTCGCCGTGCGCGCTGAGCGCGAGGGCCGCCACACCGGCAGCGTGCGGCGATGCCATCGATGTGCCTTGTGAGTAGCCCCAGCCGAAGGCTCCGTTGGACACGTTCACGACCGTCGAGAGAACGGCGTTTGCAATGGTCGACACCGACGGGTCCGGCTGACGGGTGTCACCGCCGGGAGCGGCCACCTCGACGACGCCCTGACCGTACGACGAGTAGTAGCTCTTCAGCCGCTGGGTGCCCACGGCCGAGACCGTGACGACGCCAGGAG
The DNA here is from genome assembly GCA_035316885.1 of Jiangellaceae bacterium. GTDB lineage: Bacteria > Actinomycetota > Actinomycetes > Jiangellales > Jiangellaceae > DASRTE01. The sequence continues at coordinate 9,175 of DATHII010000037.1, forward strand.
CCTCAGCGGGCAGGTCGACACAAGCCCCGTTGATGATCCGCGTCTCGACCGGAGACGAGCCGTCATTCGGGCTACCCGTGTCGATGAACTTGTGCTGTAGATCGACGTTGCTGTTGCCCGCCGACGCGATGTTGAGCACACCTTGGCTCTGGGAGTATCGGATGGCCCGCTGGATGGCCTGCCAGACCGGCCGCTGCCGCGCGTCGTTGCGACAGTTGAACTCCCACGGGTCGATGAAGTAACTGCTGTTCGTCAGGTCCATCCCGTGCTCGGCAGCCCACAGGAACCCGCACAGCGCGGCCTGCGGGTAGATGAACCCGTCGTCGTTCACGACCTTGACCCCGGCCAGAGTCACCCCAGGGGCGACACCGGTGACGCCGAGATCGTTGAGACTCGCAGCGATGGTGCCCGCCACGTGGGTCCCGTGGCTGGAGGTGGTCGGCTGCCACGACGCGAAGGAGGTGTCGGGGGCACCCGACAGGCACGAAGCCGACAGCGATGCGTCGACCCGGTCGGCCAGGTCGGGGTGCAGCGCGGCGATGCCGGAGTCGAGCACACCCACAACCACATCAGCATCACCCGTGGTCACCGCGTGCGCGTCGACCAGGCCAATCTGCGGCATGTTCCATTGCAAGCCCCACAGGGGCTCGGACTCCGCGTCCGCGGCCACGGATCCGAGGGCGCCCGCCGCGACCGTGGCGACCATCTCAAGCGAGTCGTCCTCGTCGAGCAGGCTGCCAAGGCCCTCGGTAGAGGCGACGTCGCCCACCTTGGCCTGCTGCAGGTTCGCCGCCTGTGCCTCGGTTGCTGAGACGACCAGGACACCGATCTGCGAGTAGTCGGCGACCACGCCGGCGCCGACCGCCTGCGCGGCCGAGACGGCGGCGAGCGTGCTCTTGCCCTGGGGTCCCACGACCAGATAGGGCGACGCGTCGCCCGTCTCGGCTGTCGCGGTCGGCGCGACAAGGCCCAGCGCGGCAACTGTGGAAACGCCCACAGCGACTGTTGCCGCAGAGGCACGTCTGTTGCGGAGTGCTCTCATGCTGTCTCCTCTGCTGACCTGGTCCTGCCGCGACCGGGTAGAACGCGACGGGAGTGTCCCGGTCTGTGCGGGTACTGAAACCTGGCACGGATGTGGGCAATCGACAAGCACCGGGCTCATCGGCTGCTTGTCGGCCGGGGAGAACCCTGCTACGTCCTCGAGCGACCCGAGCCCTGCGCCCTCGAGTGCGCGCCGGGCCGGAGCCGCCAGGCCCGACGGCAGGGCCGTCACTTCTTC
>DATHII010000038.1:0-60389 GCA_035316885.1 Jiangellaceae bacterium
CACCCATGACCGTGCGGCGCGGCAGGGGAACCAGCGAGCCGCGAGTCCACAACCCCGCGTCGACCCGGGCCGGATGGACGAGGTCGCGACCGAGCCCGACAGCCCGGGCCAGGTCGACCGCCTCGGGACGGCGGTTGAGCAGCGACTCCGCGCCGAGGTCGACCGGAATACCGGCCACCTCGCCGATCCGCAGGTGGCCGCCGACGATCGGCGCCTTGTCGAGAACCGTCACGCGCACGGCCCCTCCGGCGGCTTGCGACAGGAAGTACGCGGCAGCCAGTCCGCTGATACCGCCACCGACGACCACGACGTCGTGCGTCTGCTGGTCAGAGGTCACAGGCCACTCTCCCAAACTGAGTCCCGATCGTGATCACAGCGTGCAAACCGGTGCCATCGGTGCGCCGTCACACTCCCGACACCGGTCGCGGGCGAGGTGAGGAGACGATCATGAGACGAGTTCTGGCGACGGTGGCCGCGGTGCTTGCCGTAGTGGTCATCGCGAGCTGCTCCGCGGGCAATGGCGACGACAGCGGGGACGCCACGAGCGCGGGCTCGGGCGCTCAGGAGGCGTCCGACGGCGACTCCGCGGACGAGGGCGAGGCCGGCGGCACCGACCAGGCCGCGCGGGTCGACCCGTCGCCCCGCGAGATCATCCACTACGTCGACCTCACCATCGCGGTGGACGACGTCGAGGCGGACGCCCAGCGGGCCGCCGCGCTGGCCGAGACCTCGGGTGGGTACGTCGCCGACGAGAGCACCGACGGTGCCGAGTCCGCCACGCTCACCCTGCGGGTCCCGGCCGACGGGCACACCCAGATCGTCGAGCAGCTCGAGCAGCTCGGCGAGGTCCGCAACCGCGGCCGCACCGCCCAGGACGTCACCAACGAGGTCGTCGACGTCGACGCCCGGATCGCCTCGCAGCGGCGCAGCATCGACCGGATCCGGGTGCTGCTCGACCAGGCCGTCGACATCGACGACATCGTCCGGATCGAGTCCGAGCTGGCCAGCCGGGAGGCCGAGCTGGACTCCTTGCTGCAGCGGCAGGAGGAGCTGTCCGGGCTCACGTCGCTGGCCACGGTGACCGTCACCTTCGTCGCCACCGGAGGCGGCGCGGACGACGCTCTCGACGCCGGCTTCCTCGGCGGCCTGGGCGCCGGCTGGAACGCGTTCGTCGGCGCCGCGAAGGTCGCCTCCGCCGTGGTGGGTGTCCTGCTCCCGTTCGCGTTGACGGCAGCCGTCCTCGGCGTCCCGTTGTGGTGGGGCCTCCGTCGGCGTCGACAACCCACGACCATGCCGACCGGCGCGGATCAGGCCTGACCGCGGTGGCTGTACCGGTGCTGGTACGTCACACGGCTCTCGGGGTCAACCCGGAGGCTTCGGCGCGAAGCTTCCTGGTGTTCTCAGGGAGCCTCCCGATGTTCGGGCGCGGACCCGCACAGCAGGCTGTCCAACATGCCTCCACTTCGTCGCACCGCACCTCCGCGCCGTCCTGTCCTGCTGCGCTGGTTCTTGCGCCTGACCGCCCTCGGTGCGGTGGACGACGAGGGCCGCCGCGTATTCCGGCTGACTGCGCAGGAGGGGCGGACCGAGCTGCTGCCCGGTACGACGAGCAGCACGTGGGGGTTCAACGGTCCTATCTCGGCCCGACGTTGCGCGCCGCGCGTGGGGAGCAGGTCGTGGTGGAGGTGACCAACGAGCTCGACGAGGACACCAGCGTCCACGGGCACGGCATGCACCTGCCCGCCGAGATGGACGACGGGCCACACCAACCGGTTGCTCCGGGCGAGACGTGGGAGCCGACGTGGACGATCGACCAGCCCGCGGCGTCGTTGTGGTACCACCCGCACCCTCACGGTGAGACCGAGCGGCACGTCTACCGCGGCTTGGCCGGGATGTTCATCGTGGACGATCCCGACAGCCCGATCGCCGAGGTGCTGCCCCATGAGTACGGCGTGGACGACATCCCGGTGATCGTGCAGGACAAGACCTCGCCCGAGGTGCCCGACGCGCTCGCACCGGCGCCCGACCTCGATGTCGCCGACCGGGCGTGGATCGCCGCTTCGAGCTCTCGGGTCGCCAGATCAACGGCCAGGAGATGGACATCGCCCGCGTCGACGAGGTGGTCGAGCTCGGCAGTACCGAGGTGTGGGAGGTGCACAACCGAGACGGGGTCCAGCACAACTTCCACGTCCACGACGTGCAGTTCCAGGTGCTGTCCATCGACGGTGCGGCACCGCCGGCGGAGTTGGCCGGCTGGAAGGACACGATCTTCATGCGGCCGGGTACAACGGTCAAGATCGCGATGCGGTTCACCGACTACGCCGACCCGGACACGCCGTACATGTACCACTGCCACCTGCTCATGCACGAGGACCGGGGAATGATGGGCCAGTTTGTCGTCACCGAGCCCGGTCAAGTCGCCGCCGACTCGATCGACGACCACCACGACCACTGAGCCGGGATCGGGGTGGAAGGGAGGTGATCGATCAGGCCCGACCAGAGTGCAGGGTCTCGACCACTCGGGCGAGCACGTCGGGGTCGGCCGAAGGTGGCACCCCGTGACCGAGGTTGAACACGTGCCCTGAGGCCGCGCGTCCCTCGGCGACGACCCGCCGCACCTCGCGCTCGACCACCGGCCATGGTGCGCCGAGGATCGCCGGGTCGAGGTTGCCCTGTAGTGCCTTCCCCGGCACCCGGCGAGCCGCCTCGTCCAGTGGCACGCGCCAGTCGACGCCCACGACGTCGGCGCCGGCCGCGCCCATCAGCGCAAGCAACTCGCCGGTGCCGACGCCGAAATGGATCCGCGGCACCCCGAGATCGGCGACTGCCGACAGCACCGTGCTGCTGTGCGGCAGCACGTACGTCTCGTAGTCCACGGCCGACAGCGCGCCGGCCCACGAGTCGAACAACTGCACCACCCTGGCCCCGGACAGGACCTGGACCCGTAGGAACTGCGCGGAGATCGCCGCGATGCGCGCCATCAGTTCGTGCCACAGGTCGGGCTCGCCGAGCATGAGGGCCTTGGTCCGCTCGTGCGTACGCGACGGGCCGCCTTCGACCAGGTAGGACGCCAGCGTGAAGGGTGCGCCGGCGAACCCGATCAGCGGGGTGTCGCCGAGTTCGTCGACCAGCGCACCGACCGCCTGGGACACGTAGACCACGTCCGCGGGTTCGAGGGGACGCAGCACGTCGAGGTCGGCCACGGTCCGGATCGGGTGCTCCACGACCGGCCCGACGCCCTGGACGATGTCCACCCCGACCCCGACGGCGTACAGGGGCAGGACGATGTCCGAGAACAGGATCGCCGCGTCGACGCCGTAGCGGCGAAGCGGTTGGAGGGTGATCTCGACGACCATGTCCGGCCGGGTGCACGACTCGAGCATCGGCACGCCGTCGCGGAGCTTGCGGTACTCCGGGAGCGACCGCCCGGCCTGGCGCATGAACCACACCGGCGGGCGGGCGAGCGGCTCGCCGCGGCAGGCGCGCAGCAGCAGGGCGTCCTCGCTCACCGTCCGATCGTCGCACGGGCGCGCCTTCCCCCCGCTGTCCGGCACCGGTCGTACGCTGCCCGGGTGGCACCGAGTAACGGCCCCGACCGCACAGAAGCCGGCAATGAGGCCGGCACGCCGACCGCCTTCGTCCAGGCGGTGGCGTCATTGCGCTCGGCGCGGCTGCGGCCCGAGGTCGAGGTCGACGTGACGCCGGCGCCGAAGCGGCTCGCGCCGCACGCGTTCGCCCTCACCGCCGAGGTGACCGGGCAAGCGACGTCCGGGCGACTCGTGCTGTTGCACGACCCACTCGGGCCCGAGGCGTGGCACGGGCAGTTCCGTCTGGTCACCTACGTCCGTGCCGCGCTGGAGGCCGAGATGGCCGCCGATCCGCTGGTGCTGGGCGTCGGCTGGGCGTGGCTCACCGAGGCGCTGGCCGGGCGGGCGGCGCCGTACACCGGGGCCAGCGGCACCATCACCCGCGTCGCGTCGGAGTCCTTCGGCGGCATGGCGGCCGAGCCGGCCACGGCCGAGATCGAGATCCGCGCCTCGTGGACGCCGCTCGACACCGACCTGGCTCCGCACGCACTCGCCTGGGGCGACGTGCTGACGATGGCCGCCGGCCTGGCCCCGCTTCCGGCGGGCGTCGTGGCGATCCCGTCGCCGCGGGGTGGGCCAGGCCGGTGACCGAGCCGCCCGTCCCCCTGCTCGATCCGCGAGAGGGGTTGCCGCCGGTCGTCGCCGACGCCGAGGTCCTCGCCGACACGATCATGGCCTTCGGCACCGCCACCGGCCCGGTCGCGGTCGATGCGGAGCGGGCCTCCGGGTACCGGTACGGCCACCGCGCGTACCTCGTCCAGGTCCGCCGGGTGGGTGCGGGGACGGCCCTGATCGACCCCCTCAAGTGCCCGGATCTCTCCGCTCTGGGTGCGGCGCTTGCCGACGCTGAGTGGGTGCTGCATGCGGCCAGCCAGGACCTACCGTGCCTGGCCGAGATCGGCATGCGTCCGGTCCGGTTGTTCGACACCGAGCTGGCCGGGCGGCTGCTCGGTCATCCGAGGGTCGGGCTCGCCCCACTCGTCGAGAGCGTGCTGGGGTATGCGCTGGAGAAGGGCCACTCGGCTGCGGACTGGTCCACCCGGCCGCTGCCCGAGCCGTGGCTGCGCTACGCCGCGCTCGACGTCGAACTTCTGATCGAGCTCCGCGACGCGCTGGACGGGCAGCTGCGCGAGACCGGAAAGCTCGGCTGGGCCCGCGAGGAGTTCGAGACGCTCGCAGCGTCCCGGCCGCCCGAGCCGCGTTCCGACCCGTGGCGGCGCACCTCGGGGCTGCACCGGGTCCGCGACCGGCGGCGGCTCGCGGCCGTTCGCGAGCTGTGGCTCGAACGCGACCGGCTCGCGCGCCGCCGCGACCTGTGCCCCGGCCGTGTGCTTCCGGACGCCGCCATCGTCGAAGCGGCCCTCGCCATGCCGAAGGGACCCGCCGAGTTGGCGACCCTGCCGGTGTTCCGGGGGCGGGCCCAGCGACGCGAGTCCGACCGCTGGGCCAGGGCCATCGAGCGGGCCCGAGCGACGGCCGACACCGACCTGCCTGCGCTGGCACCGCGCTACGACGGGCCCCCGCCGGCCCGGTCGTGGCCCTCTCGGGAGCCCGCCGCCGCCGCGCGGCTGACCGCGGCCCGAGCCGCGGTCGCGGAGATCGCCGAGGCGCACGGACTGCCGGTCGAGAACCTGCTCGCCCCCGAGACCTTGCGCCGCGCGGCGTGGACGCCCCCCGACCCGCTGTCCGAGGACGCGGTGGCCGCGGCCTTCCGCGACCGCGGTGCCCGCGACTGGCAGGTGCGGCTCACCGCCGGGCCGGTCCGCGACGCGTTCGCGGCAGTTCCAGCGGCGTGACCACCGGTCACGCCGTGCCAGAGGTCACTCAGGGGCAGAACCGGAGCCAGAACCGGAGCCGGAGCCCGAGCCAGAACCGGAGCCCGAGTCCGACCCGTCGTCGGAGCAGCCGGCCAGCCCGAGGGCGAGCACCGCGACGGTGGTTGCGACCCAGTTGACCGCACGGGAGCGGGGACGATTCATGAGACGGAGATCCTCTCTCTGTGACGCTCCACGTCCGGCAGCCGACGAGGACGCGCCGTGCGCGCACCCGCAAGCAGCAGGACGAGGACGACGGCTACCCACCCGATGTGGAGCAGCCAGAACCCGGGCCAGTCGGCCCGGTAGTCGGGAAATACCGGGCGCAGTACCTGGTACAGGGGGTCGTCGACGAACTCGAAGCCGACCACCCAGGTGATCTCGCGGGACCAACCGTCGACCAGGAGGACACCCAGGTGGACGACGCCGAGCAGTCCCAGCGCCAGCGCCGCGGGCTGCAAGCGCGGCACAATCCGGCCGAGCCACCAGAGCACAGCCAGCGCCGCGAGCGGCAGGACGACGACGACCTGGCGGCCCGGCCACCAGTAGCCGTGCATGGTCAGTGCCACCCATGTCGCCACGGCCCAGCCGGTCAGCAACGGCACGACGACGACAGCGGCGCGGTACCGGGCGCTACGCGCACCCCAGACGCAGAGTGCGGCCACCGCGGGCACCACGAGCAACCAGGCCGGCTGCCACGCGACCAGTCCGTAGGCGCGATCGACGAACAGGGCGACCAGGCGCAGCGACCGTCCCAGATAGTCGGGCTGCACACCCACGACCGAGAACTCGCCGGTCTGGGTGAAGTGGTCACCGGTCGAATAGACCGTCCAGCCGCCCCAGACCAGCCGGTGCACGAGCAGGTAGAGCGCGCCGGAGGCGGCCAGGCCGCCCGACAGCCCCGTGACCGCACGCGGGCGGCCGTCGTGGACCAACCGGACGAGGACGACCGCCACCAGCGCCGCGGCCACGGGCAGGTACTTGACCCCGAGCCAGGGCAGCGCCGTCACCGCGACCACGAGACCGGCCAGCGCCGGTCGCCGCAGCGGCCCGGTGGCGAGAGCGACACCGGCGAGCAACGCCAGCGCCGCCGGCAGCTCTGGGTACACCTGCTGGCCGTAGACCGCCAGTGGCGGTGACGCGCCGGCCAGGGCCGCGCCCGCACCGGCCACGGTCACGGGAACGCCGAAGCGTCGGACCGCGACCCACACGAGCAGCGCCGAGGTCGCAGCGGCCAGCAAGGACAGCGCCACCTTCGCGCCGACCCACCCGCCGAGCCCCACCGGCGCGGCCAGCAGGATCGGGAGCAGCGGGTCGTGCGGGCTGAGTCGGCGGCCCTCGTCGAGTGGGCTCGTCTGCATGGGCAGCTCGGCGTCGAAGAAGTTGCGGTATCGCTGTCCGGCCAACTCGTCGGCAATGTCGAGATCGCCGTCCTCCCACACGGAGACGGCGGTGAGCAGGTACTGGGGCTCGTCGACAGCCGCGTGCCCGCCGTAGGTGGCCCGGACGCCGATGCCGAGCAGCGCCGCGACAAATGTCGCGACGGCCGCGGCGGCCATCGCGACCTGCAGGCGCCGCGTATTCACCCGACCGCCTCGAGCATCGGGATCCTGGCAACGCGCGCGACGGCGTCGACCAGGTCGGTGGCGGCGAGGATCCCGGTCAGCTCGGCCAGGCGTGTCGGGTCCGCCCACGTGTCGGGCACCTCCTCGGGTGCCGCGGGGACGACCTCGACCACGGGCTCGGTGCCCAGGACGGTCCCGACCGCGTCCACCGCCTCGCGCAGGGTGCGCGGCGAACCGCTGCCGACGTTGACCACCCCGGTGGCGCCGGGCAGGACGGCCAAGGCGCGGGCGACCCCCCGCACGTCGGTGAAGTCCCTGGTGCGCTCGAGGCTGCCGATCACCCGCAGCGGGCGGCCCTGTCGTGCGGCGGCGACCCACCGCGACAGCGCCATGTCCGGCCGCTGTCCCTCGCCGACCACCGTGAACGGTCGGGCGATCACCAGTGGCGCACCGGCCGCGATCCGGCCCGCGCACACCTGCTCCGCGCGGACCTTGCTGGCGGCGTACCCGCCGACCGGGTGGCAGGGATCCTCCTCACGGCTGGCGCGGCTGTACCGGGCACCGCCGTACACCGAGGACGACGATGCCACGACGACCGGGACGTCGACCGGCGTGGCCATGAGGAGGGCGCGCGTCGCGTCGACGTTGTCCCGTTGCCGGCGCCGCTCCACACCGGGCGCATGGTCGCGCACGCCGGGACACCCGGCCAGGTGGATGACCGCATCGGCCATTCGAAGGGCCGCCAGCGTCGCCGGGTGGCCGTCGCACAGGTCGGCCTGCACGGATACGACGCCGCCCGGCCGGACGACGGGCCGCCGGTCGATCGCGACGACCCGCTGGCCGCTCCCGAGCAGGTGCGACACGATCGCGCTACCGACGAAGCCGGCGGCTCCCGTGACGACGACGGGCATCGGCGTGACCCTCCTCGGGCGCGATACTCAGGTAAGGCTCACCAAACTCGGGGTAGGTTAGCCTTACCTGCCGTGAGACGGAAGGGTCACTCGTCCCTGCGCGTGGCGGGCCTCGTGCTGGGCGTCGCAGTTCTGCTCGCATCGGTCGTCTACCTCGCCGATGCCGTCGAGGCCGGGACCATGCGCCGGGTCGTGTCCGCGCTGCTCGCCGACCCGGCGGGGTTGGCCCTGGCGTTGCTCGCGTATGCGGGTGCCTTCGGGTTGCGGACGTGGGCGTGGCGGCGAACGCTGACCGGCCTGCCGACCGGTCAGGCCTGGGCCGCGCTGCACGTCTCGCTGCTCGGCAACCACGTCCTGCCCTTGCGTATGGGCGAGGCACTGCGGGTCACCAGCGTCGTGCGCCGCACGGCACTCCCGGTGGACCCGGTGACAGCGTCCGCGCTCACTCTCCGCGCCGCCGACGTCCTCGCCGTCCTCGGCCTCGCCGCGGTCGCCGCCCCCGAGGTGCTGATGTCGAACGGCAGCTGGGGCCTGCTCGTGGCCGGTGTCGCCCTCGGCGCCGCATTCGCCGGTGTGGTCTGGTCGCGCCGTCTGGGCGCTGAGGGTGCCCGCGTACGCCTGCCGGGCGGTGGACCGCTGGCGGCCACGGTCCTGGCCTGGGCACTCGAGGCCGCCGTCGTGTGGGAGGTCGCGCGGGTCGCGGGCATCGGCCTGACCCCGTGGCAGGCCGTCGCCGTCACCGCCACGACGATTGCCACCCAGACGGTGGCCGTCACCCCTGGTGGCTTCGGCACCTACGAGGCGGCGGCCACTGCAGCGATGGTCGCTCTCGGCGTCCCTGCCGCGGAGGCGTTCGCCGTCGCCCTGACGACCCACGCCGTGAAGACCGCTTACGCGCTGCTGGTTGGCGCGTACGCCTTGCAACGCCCGGAGCCCGGCTACTGGGGACGGTTCCGGCTTCCGCGCCGGCTCCCTCCCAGGCCGCAGGCGCACATCACCGGCCGGGACGCTCCGGTCGTCGCGATGGTCCCCGTGCACGACGAGGAACCGACCATCGCCGAGGTGATCCGGCGGCTGCCCCGTACCGTGCAGGGTCACCGCGTCGTCGCCCTCGTCGTCGACGACGGCTCCACGGACCGCTCGGCGCAGGAGGCGCAGGATGCCGGTGCGGTGGTCGTCGCGCAGCCACGCAACCTCGGCCTGGGCGCGGCCGTGCGTCGAGGCCTGGCCGAGGCGACGGCCCTCGACCCGGCAGCCGTCGTCTACCTCGACGCCGATCTGGAGTACGACGCCGCAGAGCTCGCCCGCCTGGCCGGGCCTGTGCTCGACGGCTCCGCCGACTACGTGGTCGGATCGCGGTTCGCGGGCGACATCCACCGGATGCTCCCCCATCGACGCCTCGGCAACGTCGTGCTCACCCGCTGGATGCGCTGGATGACCCGGCTTCCGGTCACCGACGGGCAGAGCGGGTACCGGGCGTTCTCACCCCGAGCCGCCGCCGCGGCGGAGATCGTCCACGACTACAACTACGCCCAGGTGCTCACCCTGGACCTGGTCGGCAAGGGCTTCCTCTACCGCGAGGTGCCGATCAGCTACGCGCTCCGGTCGTCAGGCACGTCGTTCGTCCGGCTCGGCCGGTACCTGCGCAGGGTCGTGCCCGCCGTGCACCGCGAGCTGAACGAGCGGACCGCCTCAGTCCTCGACGACGTGGTGGTCGAACCGCTCGCGGGCCGCCGTCCAGGCGTAGCGGTCGAACCGCCCGTCGTCGCGCAGCGCGTCGACGGCGTCGTAGGCCATGACCAGCGCATGGTGGGTGTTGTCGTGGGCGAACAGGCCCTGCCGGCCGAAGGTCACCACCCGGCGGAGCATCCGGGCCCACGTGTCGACGCCGGCCAGGTCGTGCTCGAACCCGATCCGGTAGACCGGGTAGACCTGGCCCAGCCGGCGCGTCTCGACGTGTAGACGGTCGACGGGTGGCAGCCCGGTGCGGGCCAGCGCCTCGTCGACGAGGTCGCCGAGCGACTCGTCGTCGAAGCCCCATAGCTCGTCGGTCATCGCGCACGGGATCTCCGCACACAGGACCGACCGGTCGGCCGGGTCGTCGGCACTGTCGCGGTAGTTGGCCGGCTCGGAGATGCGGGTGATCGGCGTCTCGGGCCCGGGCACGTAGTGGGCGTCGAAGGGTGTCCACCGTCCACCCCGGTGGACGACGTAGACCAGCAGCATCGCCCGGAACCGCAGCCGGCTGGCCGACTCGATGTCCGTCAGCGACGGCGCCGGCCGGGCGATCCGGGCGAGCACCGGCAGCGGCAGGGTCGAGAAGACGTGACCCGCCGTGACCTGCTCGGCGTCCTGGGTGCTGACGACGACCTCGTCCTCTACGACCCGCACACTGTCGACCTCGGCCTCGAGCCGGATCTCGGCACCCGCCGAGGTCGCGGCCTCGGCGAGGGCCTCGACGATCTGGCCGAAGCCGCGTCGGGGATAGAGGAAGACCTGCCCCTGCCCGTCGCCGCGGCTGCCGCGGACGACCCGGGCCGCGATCTTCCATGCGGTATCCGCCGAGACCCGGCGACGGGCCTGGACGCTGCTGATGCGGTCGCCGGGAAGCCCCCACAGCTTCTTGGCGTACGGCCCGTAGAGCGTGTCGTAGAGGGTCGGTCCGAGCCCGGCGCGCAGCACGCCCGCATACGTGTCCGCGCGAACCCTCCGCATCGGCGCGGTGGCCGAGTCGCGGGCGATCCGGGCGACCAGCGACGCAGGAAGTTCGCGGGCGAGCTCGCCCGCGCGCAGCGGAAAGCCGACCCATCGGCCGGCCACCCTCAGGCGCCCGTTGCGACGGCGGGCCTGCAGGTCGTCGCCGAGCAGGCCGCGCAGGTCGGCCAGCACGTGCGTCGGCGTGGACGGATGCAGGCGGTGGGAGCCGTGGTCGACCCACATGCCCGCGACCTCGAAGGAACCGGCCAGCCCGCCGACCCGCCCGGCCCGCTCGAGCACAGTGACCTTGAGCCCGCGGCGGGCAGCCCGCCATGCGGCGGCCAGCCCGGCCGGTCCGGCGCCGAGGACGACGAGATCATACGAGCCGCTCATAGGGATGTCGCCGAGCCTATAGCCGGTACCGTACCGGCGCGGCCGCGTCGACGATCTTCGTGTTCGCGTGTCGCCACCACGAAGCTTAGGCTAGCCTTACCGCTGATGAGCACCGACACCCTCGCCGGCGACCGGCTCCACCCGATCGGTCCGGTACTCGACTCGGTCGCCGAGGTCGCCATCGGCTTCCCGCCGGCGTCACTGGGTGGCGACGACACCGCGGCGTGGTACCCGGCGAGCTGGATCACCGACCCGGACGGGCCGGTCCTGCGTGCCATGCTGGACGACGCGGCGCGACGATGGAGCGTCGGCCCCCATGCCGCAGCGGCACTCGCCTTCAAGGGCTACGCCTGGGCGGCGACACTGCCCGTCCTCGTCGGCTGGGCCAGGCAGCGCCGGGTGCCCCTGCCCGAGACCGGCCGGATCCGGGTCGGTATCTCCGCCGATCTGCCCTACGTGCGCTTCGACCTCGCCGACGCCCCAGTTGCCCTCCTCCCCGATGACCCCGCCGCTGCGCACCCTGCGGCCCGTGTCGTCGACGATCCCGCCGCCCTGCTCGACGCGGCGAGAGCCGCACTGGTCGACGACCACCTCGCCGCCGTCATCGCAGCGCTGCACGGCGCGACCCGAGTCGGCGAGCGTCTGTTGTGGGGAACGGTCGCCGAGGCCATCGCCCAGCCCGCACTTCTCATGCCGGACGGAACCGCGGCCGACCGGGTCGGTACCGCGCGGATGCTGCTGGAGTCGTTCGGCGAGCGCGTACAGGACCTGATCGATGTGGTCGACGGTCCGCGTGGCCCCCGGGTCCGGCGGCGGACCTGCTGCCTGTGGTTCACCGCCAGCGACGGCCGGGGCAGGTACTGCGCCTCCTGTTGCGTCACCCGCCCTGAACGCACCCTCTAACCTGACCGGATGACCGGCGCCTCGCTGCCGCTCGTCGCCGACGTACGCGCTACCCTCGCCGCGGCCGCTGACCCGGTGAAGGCAGCGCCGATGCAGGCCTACATGAAGTCGGCGATGCCCTTCCGTGGGGTTCCCAAGCCCGCCCGCGTGACAGCGCTCCGGCCGGTGTTCCGGGCCTACGTGCTCGACGACCGCGAGAGCTGGGACGCCACCGTCCGCCTGCTCTGGGACAGTGCCGAGTTCCGGGAGGAGCGCTATGCGGCCACCGACCTTGCCCGGCATCGCAGCTACGACGCGTGGGCGACCGACGTGCGGTCGATGGACCTCGACGACCACCTCGTCGTCACGGGTGCGTGGTGGGACCACGTCGACGAGGTCGCGATCCGGTTGGTCGGGCCCCTGCTGCGTGTGCACCCGATCCCGATCGAGCGGGTGGTGCGCCGCTGGTCGCGGGACGCGGACCGCTGGCGACGTCGGGCCGCGGTCATCTGCCAGATCGGATCCCGCGACGCCACCGACACCGCCGTGCTCGCCGAGTGCATCGTGGCCAACGCCGACGATCCCGACTTCTTCCTCCGCAAGGGCATCGGCTGGGCGCTGCGCGAGCACGCCAAGACCGACCCGGACTGGGTGCGCGCCTTCCTGGGCTCCTACCGGGCCGTCCTGTCTCCCCTGTCGGTTCGCGAGGCCGGTCGCAACCTGCCGGCGCCCACCGTCCACCGTCCGTCGGAATGATCACGTCCCCGCTCCCGGTCCTGGTTACCGGCGAGTAGCATCGGTCTCACCCCCGAGGAGGCCCCCGTGCCACGTGCCACCCGCCAGCTCCGCGATGTCGTGTTCGTCGACGGCGTGCGTACCCCGTTCGGCAAGGCCGGCCCGGCGGGGATGTACTTCGAGACCCGCGCCGACGACCTCGTGGTCAAATGCATCCGCGAGTTGCTGCGACGCAACCCGCAACTTCCGCCCGAGCGCGTCGACGACGTCGCCGTGGCAGCCACCACACAGATCGGCGACCAGGGGCTCACCATCGGCCGCACCGCGGCGCTGCTCGCCGGTCTGCCGCGGTCCGTTCCGGGATACGCGATCGACCGCATGTGCGCGGGCGCGATGACGGCCGTGACCACGACGGCCGCCGGCATCGCGTTCGGCGCCTACGACGTCGTCATCGCCGCCGGTGTCGAGCACATGGGTCACCACCCGATGGGCGAGGGCGTCGACCCCAACCCCCGCTTCCTCGCCGAGAAGCTCGTCGATCCATCGGCGCTGGTCATGGGTCAGACCGCCGAGAACCTGCACGACCGGTTCCCCCACCTGACCAAGGAGCGGGCCGACACGTACGCGGCCGCCAGCCAGGCCAAGCTGGCCAAGGCCTACGCGGACGGCAAGGTGCAACCCGACCTTGTCCCGGTCGCCACCCGGAGTGCCCAGCAGGGGTGGGGCCTCGCGACCGCCGACGAGCCGCCGCGCCCGGGCACGACCGTCGAGGACCTCGCCGGGTTGAAGACCCCGTTCCGACCGCACGGCCGCGTGACGGCGGGGAACTCCGCCGGCCTCAACGACGGCGCGACCGCCGCCCTGTTGGCCTCGGCGCACGCGGCGGAGGAACTCGGCCTGACCCCCCGCATGCGGCTGGTGTCGTACTCGTTCGCCGGCGTCGAGCCCGAGTTCATGGGCGTCGGTCCCGTCCCTGCGACGGACAGGGCGCTGGCGCAGGCCGGCCTGACGATGGACGACATCGGCCTGATCGAGATCAACGAGGCCTTCGCGGTCCAGGTACTGACCTTCCTCGACCACTACGGCATCGCCGACGACGACCCGCGGGTCAACCCCTACGGCGGTGCAATCGCGCTCGGCCACCCGCTGGCCTCGTCCGGGGTCCGCCTCATGACCCAGCTGGCCCGGGCCGTCGAGGACCGTCCGGAGGTCAGGTACGGCATCACCACGATGTGCGTCGGCATCGGCATGGGCGGGACCGTGGTCTGGGAGAACCCCCACCACGCCGACTACGGCGCCGAGCACGGCGACGAGGCGGTCGCCTGATGGCCGGCCCCTACACCACCCCGTTCCCCGGCGAGATCGTCACCCGGGCGCTCGTCCGGTTCGTCGACCTGCCCCTCGATGCCGGCAGGGCGGCGCTGGTCACCCTCGACAATGGGCACGACCACAACAAGCCCAACACGCTGGGGCCGGCCAGCCTGCTCGAGCTCGACCGGGCCCTCGACACGGCCTACGGCGAGCCTGGGGTCGTCGCGGTCTGCCTCACCGGCAAGCCGTTCATCCTGGCCGCCGGTGCCGACCTCAAGGGCGTCGCGCTCGTCACCCATCGCGAGCAGGGCCTCGAGATCGCCCACCTGGGCCACCGGGTGTTCGCTCGGCTCGGCGACGGTCCGGTCCCGACGTTTGCCTTCGTGAACGGGCTCGCCCTCGGCGGCGGGCTCGAGATGGCGCTCAACTGCACCTACCGCACTGTCAACGCAACCGTGGCCGGCGTTGCTCTGCCCGAGACCTTCCTCGGTCTCGTCCCCGCGTGGGGAGGGTCGTGGCTGCTACCCAACCTGGTGGGGCCGGAGAAGGCCGTCACGGTCATCGTCGAGAACGCACTCAATCAGAACCGGATGCTCAAGGGCCCCGAGGTGACCGAGCTCGGCATCGCCGACGCTCTGTTCGACGGGGCCGACTTTCTCGAGCAGTCGCTGCTCTGGACCGCGCGGGTGTTGCGTGGCGACGTCTCCGTCGACCGCGACGAGATCGACCGCGACGAGCAGGCGTGGTCGGCAGCGGTGGCCCGGGGCAGGTCGATCGCCGACGCCAAGGTGCACGGTGCCGCGCCGGCGCCCTATCGGGCACTCGACCTCGTCGCGGCCGCCCGGACGGCGACGCGAGACGAGGGCTTCGCCGCCGAGGACGAGGTGCTCGGCGACCTGGTGATGAGCGAGGAGTTCCGCGCCGGCATTTACGCCTTCGACCTCGTGCAGCGGCGGGCGAAGCGCCCGGTCGGCGCACCGGACGCGAACCTGGCCCGCCCGGTGACGAAGGTCGGCATCGTCGGTGCCGGCCTGATGGCCAGTCAGCTCGCGCTGCTGTTCCTCCGGCGGCTGCAGGTGCCGGTCGTCCTCACCGACCTGGACCAGCAACGCATCGACAAGGGTGTCGGGCACGTCCACGCGGAGATCGCGAAGCTTGCCGGCAAGAGCCGCATCACCGCCGACCAGGCCGGCCGGCTCACAGCGCTGGTCACGGGCAGCACCGAGACCGCGGCGTTCGCCGACGCGGACTTCGTCATCGAGGCCGTCTTCGAGGAGATGAAGGTCAAGCAGCAGGTTTTCGCCGACCTCGAGGCAGTGGTCACACCCGACTGTGTGCTGGCGACGAACACGTCCTCGCTGTCGGTCACCGAGATGGCATCGGAGCTCGCACACCCCGAACGTGTCGTGGGCCTCCACTTCTTCAACCCGGTGGCCGTGCTGCCCCTGCTCGAGGTCGTTCGCACCGAGCGGACCGACGACGCCACGCTCGCCACCGCGTTCGCGGTGGGCAAGGAGCTGAAGAAGTCCTGCGTGCTGGTCAAGGACGCGCCCGCGTTCGTCGTCAACCGGATCCTCACCCGGTTCATCGGCGAGATCACCCGCGCCGCGGACGAGGGCACGCCGCTCGACGTCGCAGACCGCGCGGCAGCGCCGCTCGGCCTGCCGCTGTCGCCGTTCGTCCTCCTGCAGCTCGTGGGTCCGGCCGTCGCACTACACGTCGCCGAGACGATGCACGAGGTGTTCCCCGACCGGTTCGCGGTGTCGGAGAACCTGCGCCGACTGGTGGCCGCAGGCAAGCCGGGAATCTGGTCGTGGGACGGCCAGGGCCGGCCCTACCTCGACGACGACACGCGGGCCATGTTCGAGCAGGGCGACACGGTCAGCACCGAGGCCGAGGTACTCGATCGTGCGCTGACAGCGTTGTCGCAGGAGATCAGGTTGATGCTTGACGAGGGCGTGGTGGCCGGGCCCCAGGACATCGACCTGTGCCTGCTGCTCGGTGCCGGCTGGCCGTTCCACCTGGGCGGGATCACGCCTTACCTCGACCGCACCGGCGTCTCAGAACGGGCCACCAGCCGCCGTTTCCTGCCGCCCGGGGTCGCCAGCGTACCGACGACGTAGCTGCCGTCACGGGGAACCACGGGGTGCGTGGTCAAGGTTCGGTGGGTACGGCAGTCCCGATGGGGACCTCGGCCAGGGCACGCCGGTAGGCGATCACCGCCGCGACGATCGCACCCGTCACCGGTACGGCCAGGAAGAGGCCCACCAGGCCAAACGCCGACGCTGCCGTGGTCGTGAGGACCAGCATGATCAACGGGTGGAAGCTCAGCGCCCTCGACAGCAGCAGCGGCGAGAGGACATTGCCCTCCAACTGCTGGACGGCGAGGACGAGCAGCAAGGTCCACAGGGCGGTCGTCCAGCCGCCGGTGAACAGCGCGACGAGGACCGCGACAACTCCCGCAATGGTCGCCCCGACGAGCGGGATGTACGCCAGGACGAACGTCAGCGCACCGATCGGCACGGCGAGCGGCACGCTCAGCAGGCTCAGGCCGATGCCGATCAGCAGTCCGTCGACCAGGCCGGTCAACGTCGAGGCGTAGAACCAGCTGCCGGTTGCCCGCATCGACGCCTGGAACGCGACCGTGGCCGGACGTCGGCGGTCCGCCGACAGTGTCGAAACGAACTGCGCCCACAGCCGGTCGCCGCTGGACAGCGCGAAGATCGCGAAGAAGGTGGCGATCAGCAGCACCGTAAGGACGTTGCCGACGACTGACAGCCCAGTCGCGACTCCGGAGCCGATGCTGCCGACGTAGTCCCCGACCGACGACTGGAGCTCGTTGAGCACGTCCTCCACTGCCGCCGTGTCTATCCCGAACGGCCCGCTTCTGATCCAGCTGAGGATGTCGTCGAAGGCGCCGGTGATGGCGTCGGCAAGCCGTGGACTGTTCCGCACCACCTCGGACACCACAAACACGAGCAGCCCCACGAACACCGCCAGGAAGCCGACCACGCACATGATCGCGGCGAGCGCCTGCGGCACCCGGCGCGCCCGCAGCCATTTCACGGCCGGCCAGAGCAGCGACACCTCGGCAAAGCCCAGCACGACCGCCATCGAGATGAACCTGACCTGCAGCGCGAGCCAGATCACTGCGGCGCCGGCGAGCCCGACGACGAGAAGACGCCCGGCGACGGCCGCCTGGCGGTCCAGCCAGGCGGGCACATCGGCCCTGCGCGTTGGCGGCGTCGTCGTCATCACAGGTCGAACGGTAGCCGTAGCCGAGGCCGAGGCCGCCTAGCGACGCGTCGGGTCATCGAGGATCGTGTGGCAGTGCGGCGACCTCGTCGTCCGCCCGGGCGTCGATCGCCGCGATCAGTCCCGCGATCTCGCGGGCGAGGTTCTGCCCGGTCAGCCCGACCTCGGCGAGGATCGCGGGCCGCTTCGCGTGGTCGAGGAACCGCTGGGGCAGGCCGAAGTCGCGGACCGGCACCGTCACGCCGGCGTCGCGCAGCTGCTGGGCGATCGCGGCCCCGACGCCACCGACGCGGCCGTTGTCCTCGACCGTGACGACCAGCCGGTACCCGCGGGCCAGCTCGACCAGCGACCGGTCGACCGGCTTGACCCAGCGAGGGTCGACCACCGTGACCCCGACACCCTGCGCGGAGAGCCGCTGCGCGGCGTCGACGCCGCACGCCGCCATGGACCCGACCGCGACCATGAGCACGTCGTGCTCCCCCGACCTGGCGAGCACGTCACAACCCCCGATCCGCTCCAACGCCGGCAGGTCCGGGCCCACCACGCCCTTCGGGAAACGCACGACGGTCGGCGCGTCGCCGACCGCGAGCGACTCGCCGAGTAGTTCGACCAGCGTGGCGGCGTCGCGCGGCGCCGCCAGGCGCAGCCCCGGAACGACCTGCAGGATCGACATGTCCCACATGCCGTTGTGCGACGCGCCGTCGTCGCCGGTGACGCCCGCACGGTCGAGCACGAACGTCACCCCGCACCGGTGCAGCGCACAGTCCATGACGACCTGGTCGAACGCACGGTTGAGGAAGGTGGCGTAGACCGCGACCACCGGGTGCAGGCCCGCCATCGCCATGCCGGCCGCGGACGTGACGGCGTGCTGCTCGGCGATGCCGACGTCGAAACAGCGGTCAGGAAAGGCGCGGGCGAAGGCGTCGAGCCCCGTCGGGCCGAGCATCGCCGCCGTGACCGCGACGATGTCGGGGCGTTCACGTCCGGCCTTGACCAGCGCTGCGCTGAACACACCGGTCCAGGTGCGCCCCGGCTGAGCCGTCGGCGCGCCCGTGTCCGGGTCGAAGGCGGGCGGGCTGTGCATCTGGTCGGCCTCGTCGCGCACGGCGATGTCGTAGCCGAATCCCTTCTGGGTGAGGCAGTGCACGATCACCGGTCCGCGGAACCGCTTGGCTCGCACGAGTGCCTGCTCGACGGCATCACGGTCGTGGCCGTCGACCGGCCCGATGTACTTCAACCCCAGGTCCTCGAACAGGCCCTGCGGCGACAGAACGTCCTTGAGGCCCTTCTTGATGCCGTGCAGTGCGTCGTAGAACGGCTGCCCGACCAGCGGCGTTCGGCCGAGCGACCGCTTGATCACCTCGAGCGCCTGCTCGTACCGGGGGTTGGTGCGCAGCCCGGCCAGGTGGACGGCCAGCCCGCCCACCGTCGGCGAGTACGAGCGGCCGTTGTCGTTGACCACGATGACGATCGGACGGCTGGCCGGCCCGGTCGTCGCTCCCCGCGGGCCGCCGGCGATGTTGTTCAGCGCCTCCCAGGCCATGCCGCCGGTCAGGGCCCCGTCGCCGACGACCGCCACCACGGTGCGGTTCCGCTCGCCCCGCACGGCGAAGGCCTTGGCCAGCCCGTCGGCGTACGACAGCGCCGTCGATGCGTGCGAGTTCTCGACCCAGTCGTGCTCGCTCTCG
Organism: Jiangellaceae bacterium; assembly: GCA_035316885.1. GTDB lineage: Bacteria > Actinomycetota > Actinomycetes > Jiangellales > Jiangellaceae > DASRTE01. Next base: position 18,839 of record DATHII010000038.1, read on the forward strand.
GTCCGGCACGGGTAGCCGGACAGGCCGCCCTGCTGCTTCAGGCTGCCGAACCGGTCCCTACGGCCGGTCAGCAGCTTGTGGACGTAGGCCTGGTGTCCGGTGTCGAAGACGATCGGGTCGCGCGGGGAGTCGAAGACACGATGGGCCGCGATGGTCAGCTCGACGACCCCGAGGTTCGGGCCGAGGTGTCCGCCGTTGCGGGCCACCGTGCTGACGAGCAGATCGCGGATCTCGGCGGCCAGGGCCGTGAGCTCGTCGTCGGTGAGACCGCGAAGGTCTCGCGGTTCCCGCACCCGGTCGAGGACACCCAACCGTCTCGCCCTCCTTGCCGTCGTAGAACGTCGGGACGAGTCTAGAGCGCCTGGCATCGCGGCCGAGGGCGGACGGTGCCCGCAGCGCGCCTCTGGGCAACCGGGTCGCCACGGTGGCACAGTGATCCACGGCAGCGAAGTCCATTGTGTTCAGGAGGTCGGTCGTCGTGTCCGGACGTCGTACGGCAGGAGCCTTGGTGGGCGCCTTGGGCGCGCTGGGCGTGACGGCGAGTGCCTACCTGGACTGGTTCGACGGCGTGGTGCCCACCGACATGCCACTGGAGCGGCTGTTCCAGACCGAGGTCAGCGGCGGCGCGTCGTCCTACTGGACGTCGGTCGCCGCCCCCCTGGCTCTGGTCGGTGTCATCGGCGTTCTCGGCGCGCTGATGCGCTCGCGCCTGGTGCTTGTCGTCGCCGGCCTCGTCGGAGTCGCCACGCTGGCGCTGTGGATCGTCATGACAGCACTCGACCTGTCCCCGGACGACCTCCAACCCTCCGACTACCAGAGCGGGGTCTGGGTCTGTGTGGCCGGGCTCGTGGTGTTGTTCATCGGGGTCCTCGCCATGGGGCCCCGGTACCGGGAGGAGCCGGTCCCGGAGGAACCAGTGGTCGACGAGGAGCGCACCACGATCGATGACGAGCCGTGGAGCACCGACACCCGCTCGGAGTGACCCGACCGCTCAGAGCAGGCTGCGCAGCACGTACTGCATGATCCCGCCGTTGCGGTAGTACTCAGCCTCGCCGGGGGTGTCGATGCGTACGAGCGCGTCGAACTCCACCTCGTCCGCGGTGACGTGGACCGTCGCCGGCGTGCCGCCGTCGTTGAGGCCGGTGATCCCCGTGATGTCGAAGGACTCCTCACCGGTCAGGCCGAGTGACTGCGCGTTCTCTCCGTCGGGGTACTGCAGCGGGAGCACGCCCATGCCGATCAGGTTCGACCGGTGGATCCGCTCATATGACTCGGCGATGACGGCGCGGACGCCGAGCAGCGCCGTGCCCTTGGCGGCCCAGTCACGTGACGAGCCCGACCCGTACTCCTTACCTGCCAGCACGACCAGCGGGATGCCCTGTCCGGCGTACGTCACCGATGCGTCGTAGATGGTCGTCACCGGTGCATCGGCCTGCGTGAAGTCGCGTGTGAACCCGCCCTCGGTTCCCGGCGCGATCTGGTTGCGCAGGCGGATGTTGGCGAACGTGCCGCGGATCATCACCTCGTGGTTGCCCCGACGTGAGCCGTAGGAGTTGAAGTCGCGTCGCTGGACGCCGTGAGACCCGAGGTACTCCCCCGCCGGAGAGTCGGCCTTGATCGCTCCCGCCGGGCTGATGTGGTCGGTGGTCACCGAGTCACCGAGCATCGCCAGCACACGGGCACCCGAGATGTCCTCGACCGGCTCCGGCTCGACCCCCATGCCGTCGAAGTACGGGGGTTTGCGCACGTAGGTGGACTCCGGGTCCCATGCAAACGTGTCGCCCGACGGCGTCGGCAGCGACTGCCACTGCTCGTCGCCGGCGAACACGTCGGCGTAGTCGCGGGTGAACATCTCGCTCGCGATCGCGGATTCGACCACCTGCTCGATCTCGGCCGGGCTCGGCCAGATGTCGCGCAGGTAGACCGGCTCGCCGGTCGGATCGGTGCCCAGCGGCTCGGTCGCGATGTCGAGGTCCATCGTCCCGGCCAACGCGTACGCGACGACGAGCGGCGGCGAGGCGAGGTAGTTCATCTTGACGTCGGAGTTGATCCGGCCCTCGAAGTTGCGGTTGCCGGACAGCACCGAGACGACCGAGAGGTCGGCTTCGGCGACCGCGGCCGAGATCGCCTCGGGCAACGGGCCCGAGTTGCCGATGCACGTGGTGCACCCGTAGCCGACGAGGTGGAAGTCGAGCTTCTCCAGGTAAGGGGTCAGTCCGGCGCGCTCGTAGTAGTCCATGACCACCTTCGAGCCGGGTGCGAGTGTGGTCTTGACCCAAGGCTTGCGGGACAGCCCTCTGTCGACCGCGTTCTTGGCCAGGAGGGCAGCACCGATCATCACGCTCGGGTTGGACGTGTTGGTGCACGAGGTGATCGCCGCGATGACGACCGCACCGTGGTCGATCTCACACGCCGTACCGTCGTCGAGGACGACACGGGTCGGTGCGGACGGACGGCCCTTCGCACCGAACGCCGCGGACAGCGGAGCCCGGGTGTCGTCCGCGCCGTTTCCCGGATGGATGGCGATCGGGTCGCTCGCCGGGAAGGTGTCCTCGACCGCGTCGTCGAGCCCTGTGTGCGGGCTCTCGTCGTGCACGACGTAGTCGCGCAGGGCCTGGCGGAAGGCGGGCTTCGCGTCGGTGAGCGAGACCCGGTCCTGCGGACGCTTGGGTCCGGCGATCGACGGCACCACGGTCGACAGGTCGAGCGCGAGGCGCTCGGAGTAATCAGGCTCGGCCGCCGCGTCGTGCCAGAGGCCCTGCTCCTTGGCGTAGGCCTCCACCAGCGCGATCTTGTCGGCAGTGCGACCGGTGAGAGTGAGGTAGCGGATGGTCTCGGCGTCGATCGGGAAGACCGCGATGGTCGAGCCGTACTCCGGGCTCATGTTGCCGATCGTCGCGCGGTTCGCGAGCGGGACGGCGGCCACGCCCGGGCCGTAGAACTCAACGAACTTGCCGACGACGCCGTGCCTGCGCAGTTGCTCGGTGATGGTGAGGACGAGATCGGTCGCCGTTGCGCCCTCGGGCAGTTCGCCCGCGAGCTTGAACCCGACGACCTTCGGGATCAGCATGCTGACCGGCTGGCCCAGCATTGCCGCCTCCGCCTCGATCCCGCCGACGCCCCAGCCGACCACGCCCAGACCGTTGACCATCGTGGTGTGGCTGTCGGTGCCGACGCAGGTGTCGGGGTAGGCCACCGGACCTGTGGGCCCCTCGCGCGTCACGATGGTGCGAGCCAGGTGCTCGATGTTGACCTGGTGGACGATCCCCGTGCCCGGCGGCACGACCTTGAAGTCGTCGAACGCTCCCTGCCCCCAGCGCAGGAACTGGTAACGCTCGCGGTTGCGCTGGTACTCGAGCTCGACGTTGCGCTCGAACGCGTCGGGCGCCCCGAAGACATCGGCGATGACGGAGTGGTCGATCACCAGCTCGGCGGGCGCCAGCGGGTTGATCCTCGAGGGGTCGCCGCCGAGTGCGCTCATCGCCTCGCGCATGGTGGCGAGATCGACCACGCAGGGCACGCCGGTGAAGTCCTGCATGATCACCCGGGCGGGGGTGAACTGGATCTCGGTGTCGGGCTGAGCCTTGGGGTCCCAGTCGACGAGTGCGCGCACGTGGTCGGCGGTGATGTTGGCGCCGTCCTCGGTGCGGAGCAGGTTCTCGAGCAGCACCTTCAGGCTGTACGGCAAGCGGGCGACGTCGCCCGCGCCGGCGAGCCGGTGGATCTCGTAGGACGACCCGCCGACGTCGAGGGTCCCCTTGGCACCGAAGCTGTCCAGGCTCGCCACGTCCAACCATCCTCTCCCGGTTCGTCCGGTCACTTCTCTTGACGTCAAGATAGTGTGCGACCGACCCTACCCGGGTTTGGTCGCGTAAGCCATCACGGCCTGGCGAAACAGGTCATCCGACCTGACCCAGCACCCGGTCGGAGAGCAGTGCCAGGTGGTCGAGGTCGTCGAGATCGAGCACCTGCAGGTACACGCGGGACGCGCCGAGCTCGCTGAACTGCCCGATCCGGTCGACGATTTCGTCCGGCGTGCCCCCCAGGCCGGTCCGTCGCAGGTCGTCGGCGTCGCGTCCGATCGCCCTTGCCCGCCGGAGGACCTCGGACTCGTCCGCGCCGCAACAGACGGTCTGGGCGACCGAGTAGACCATCGAGTGCTCGTCCCGCCCGGCCTCGGCACATGCCGCCCGGACGCGCTCGAACGCCTCGCCGGTCCGGTCCACCGACGAGAACCCGACGTTGTGCTCGTCCGCGTACCGGGCCGCGAGGCGCGGCGTGCGAGTCCGCCCCTTACCGCCGAGGATCACCGGAGGCCGTGGCCGTTGCAGCGGCTTCGGCAGCGCGGGCGAGTCCGCGAGCGTGTAGCGGACGCCCGCGAAGCTGAACCGCTCCCCTGGCGCCGACTGCCAGAGTCCGGTGATCACGGCGAGCTGCTCCTCCAGCAGGTCGAACCGGTCACCGATGGGTGGGAACGGCATCCCGTACGCGGTGTGCTCGGCCTCGTACCAGCCGGCTCCGATGCCGAGCTCGACCCGTCCGCCGCTCATCGCGTCGACCTGCGCCACTGAGATCGCCAGTGGACCCGGCAGGCGGAAGGTCACCGGCGACACCAGCGTCCCGAGCCGGATCCGCGTCGTCTCGCGGGCGAGGCCGGCGATCGTCACCCACGCGTCCGTGGGGCCCGGCAAACCGTCCGTGTCCATCGCCAGGTAGTGGTCGGAGCGGAAGAACGCGTCGAATCCCAGGTCCTCGGTCGCCATCGCGACCCGACGGAGTTGGTCGTAGGTCGCCCCTTCCTGGGGCTCGGTGAAGATCCTCAGCTGCATGTGCCCAGCCTGCCAGGACCGGGACCGGCTCGGACGGCGCGCCGGACGAGCAGCAGGCCGGCCGCGACGCAGAATGTGTCCTGCAGCGGATCCACCGGGACCATGAGCAGTGTGCTGCTCCACGGGCCGACCAGCACGGACAGGTGCCACAGGTGGATCGTCATCGCTGCCGACCCGACAGTGACCACTGCCGTCCACGGCCGCGGTCGCGACAGCCAGCGCTGCATCCACGGCCTCGCCAGCACGACGGCGGCCACCTGGCCGACCGTGAGGACCAGCAGGCAGACCGTCGGCGGTGTCATGTTCGACAGCTCCCCCGGCAAGCCGACCATGCTCACCGGGTACGGCCCCAGCCGACCTGCTGGGCGAACAGCCACACCAGAGCGACGTTGACCTGGCCGACCGCCTCGAGCCCGCCGGCGAAGCGGGTACGTCAACCGCCACGGTGGCACCGGCCAGCCCGGCCAGGGCCGCCCCGGGCCTGCGCTCGTGCAGCCAGGCCAACGCCGGCGCAGCGCCGTCGTCGCCACGTAGACGCCCAGGAACCACAAGGGCTGGCCGAGCAGATGACCGACGAGGTCGACCTCGGGTCCGGGGAGCCCGAGCCAGCGCAGGAGGGCAAGAAGTACCTGCCAACTGATGACGAACACCAGGGTGGGCCGCAGCAGGCGCTCCAGTCGGCCGTAGAGGTAGCCTGCGTACCTGCCGCCCGTGCCGTCGTCCGCCGCCAGACGGTGAGGTTGGCGAACCCGCCGGCTACGAAGAAGACCGGCATCACCTGCAGCACCCAGGTCAGGGACTGCATGCCGGCATCGCGGTGAGCGCGTTGGCCGTGGAGACGCGGCCTCTGAAGCCATGGCGTGATACCATGACTGCATGTCGGCAACGATGACCGTGCGGCTCAGTGACGACGAGCACCGAAAGTTGCGCGCATATGCGCAGCGACACGGGTACAGCCTGAACGAGGCGCTGCGCAGGATGATCACAGAGGCGACAGCGCGCACGGCCGCCGACGGGCTGACGCCCGGCCTGTTCGACTCCGGCGACCCGTCCTTGGCGCGTCGGGTGGACGACGAGCTCCGGGACGGGTTCGGCGAGTGACCGCCCTGGTTGACACGTCCGCACTCATCGCCTACTACGACCGCCGCAGTGCCGACCACGCGGCCGTGGTCGAAGCGTTCCAGGCAGCACCTGCTCCGTTGAGCCTCTCGCCGCTCGTCCTCGCCGAGTTCGACTTCCTCATCACCAAGTACGCCGGACAGCAGGTCGCGCTGGCCGCTCTCCGTGAGCTCGCCGACACGATGCACATCGAGGAGTTCCACGGCGCAGACCTGCGCGCCGCAGCGGACGTGATGAGCCGATACGCCGATCTCGACATCGGCCTGACCGATGCATCCATCGTCGTTCTGGCCCACCGCTGTCGCACCGAACGCGTGCTGACCCTCGACCGGCGCCATTTCGCGGTCGTCCGACCGCTGTCAGATGCCGCCGCCTTCACCGTCCTACCCGAATGACGCGACCGCGGGCTTTACCGGCAGGACCCACGAAGAGCGTCAGGGCCTGGTCCGCCGGGTGACGACGACCTCGCCGCGGCGGACCGCGGTTGGTGCGGCGTCGTCGTCGTCCTTGCGCCGGGCGGCGGCGTCGTCGTCCCTGCGACGGGCGACGTCGGACGACTCCAGCTGCCAGGGGACGCTGGTCACCATCACCCCCGGCGTGAACAGCAGCCGGCCCTTGAGCCGCAGGGCGCTCTGGTTGTGGAGCAACTGCTCCCACCACCGGCCGACGATGTACTCGGGGATGTACACCGTGACGATGTCGCGCGGGCTCGACCGTCGGATGCCCCTGACGTACTCGATGATCGGGCGCGTGATCTCGCGGTAGGGCGAGTCCAGCACCTTCAGCGGGATCGGGATCTGCCGCTGGTCCCATTCGTCGATCAGCGCCCGGGTCTCCTCGAGGTCGACCTTGACGGTGACCGCTTCGAGGACGTCGGGACGTGCGACCCGGGCGTATGCGAGCGCCCGTAGCGTCGGCTTGTGGATCTTGGAGACCAGCACGATGGCGTGCACCCGCGATGGCAGCAGCGCCGTAGCCGACCCAGAGGGGTCGTCGGCCGCCAGCTCGGCGCTCACCCTGTCGTAGTGGCTGCGGATACCGCGCATCAGCAGGAACAGGATCGGCATGGCCACGAAGACGATCCAGGCGCCATGGGTGAACTTCGTGATCGTGACGATGACCAGCACAACGCCGGTCATCGTGGCTCCGACCGTGTTGATGGCCCGCGACCGCAGCACCGTGCGGCGCTCCTCCGGGCGCAGCGAGCCACGCAGCACGGAGTTCCAGTGCCGGACCATGCCGGTCTGGCCGAGGGTGAAGGCCGTGAAGACACCGACGATGTAGAGCTGGATCAGTCGGGTCACCGACGCGTCGAACGAGAAGATCAGCACTCCGGCGAAGATCGACAGCAGCAGGATCCCGTTGCTGAAGACCAGCCGGTCGCCACGCGTGTGCAACTGGCGCGGCGCATAGCGGTGCTGGGCCAGGATCGAACCCAGCAGGGGGAACCCGTTGAACGCCGTGTTCGCCGCCAGCACCAGGATCAGCGCGGCAGCGGCCTGGACGTAGAAGAAGGGGATCGACCCGTCGCCGAAGGTTGCCGCGGCCACCTGCGCGATGACCGTCCGCTGCGGGTTCGCCTCGCAGTCGAATCCGACCAGGTCGCACGGCTCCTCGGTGTACCGCACGTCCGAGATCAGCGCCAGTGCGGTGATGCCGCTGAACATCACGATCGACAGCCCACCCATCCAGGCCAGCGTGGTGGCCGCATTCCTGCTCTTGGGTCTCTTGAACGCCGGGACGCCGTTGGCGATCGCCTCGACGCCGGTCAGCGCCGTACACCCGGAGGCGAAAGCACGCAGCACGAGCAGCACCAGGGCGATCCCCCCGAGATCGGTCATCTCGGCGGTCACGTCGTATTCGGCGCTCTCGGCGACCGGCGCCTGCCCGAACAACGTCCGGCCCAGCCCCCAGATCACCATGGAGACGATGCCCACGACGAACAGGTAGGTCGGCACCGCGAACGCGCGCCCGCTCTCCCTGATGCCGCGCAGGTTCATCGCGGCGAGCAGGACAACGAGGCCGATCGCGATCGACACCCGCTGCTCGCGCAGTGCCGGCACCGCCGAGATGAGGTTGTCGACGCCTGCGGAAACCGACACGGCCACGGTCAGCACGTAGTCGACGAGCAGTGCGCTCGCCACCGTCAGCCCGGCATTGGAGCCGAGGTTCGTCGCGGCCACCTCGTAGTCGCCGCCACCGGTCGGGTAGGCGTAGACGAGTTGGCGATAGGACAGGACGACGACCACGAGCAACAGGACGACGGCGGCCGCCACCCAGGGTGCGAGGTACAGGAAGGACAGGCCACCGAGGGTCAGGATGACCAGGATCTCCTGGGTGGCGTAGGTGACCGAGGAGAGCGGGTCGCTGGCGAACACCGGCAGCGCCACGCGCTTGGGAAGCAGCGTGTCGCCCAGTCTGCTGCTCGCGAGCGGGCGCCCGATCAGCACCCGTCGTGCGATGTCGCCGACCTTCGCCACGAACGGCATGCTAGGGCGCTCTCCTGTGGCGGGTGCGACCAACCCGTCCGTGTACCTTCGTCGGTGGCGCCACGGGTCATCACCGGACACTGGCGCGCCCTTCTGGGAAGGACCACAGTGCACGTCGTCATCATGGGTTGCGGCCGGGTCGGATCGACCCTGGCGCACATCCTGGAGTCCCGCGAGTACACGGTCGCTGTCATCGACCAGAATCCGGAGGCGTTCCGGCGCCTGCCCGCCAACTTCGAGGGACGGACGGTCTCGGGCATCGGTTTCGACCGCGACGTCCTCCGCGAGGCCGGCATCGAAAGCGCCGCTGCGTTCGCCGCCGTCAGCAGTGGCGACAACTCGAACATCCTCGCGGCGCGGGTGGCCCGCGAGACGTTCGGGGTCGAGAACGTCGTGGCCCGCATCTACGACCCCGGACGAGCCGCCGTCTACCAGCGCCTGGGCATCCCGACCGTGGCGACCGTCCGGTGGACCGCGGACCAGATGCTGCGCCGGCTGATGCCGGGGGGCGCCGAGACCGAGTGGGTCGACCCGTCCGGCACGATCCGCCTCGCCGAGGTCCACGTCACCCACGACTGGGTCGGCCACACGGTGGCGGCGCTGGAGGACGCCTCGGGTGCCCGCGTCGCGTTCCTGTCCCGATATGGCGACGGGCTGGTGCCCACAGGCGACACCGTGGTCCAGCAGGGCGACCTGGTCCACGTCATCATGCGGATCGAGGACAGCCCTCGGATCACCGAGGTGTTCGAGGCCGCCCCGGAGGTCGAGGTCTGATGCGCGTCGCCATCGCCGGCGCCGGCAACGTGGGCCGGTCCATCGCCTCCGAGCTCCTGCACAACGGCCACGAGGTGCTGCTGATCGACCGCGAGCCCAAGGCGATCCGGGCGGCCAGCGTGCCGGAGGCCGAGTGGTTGCTCGCCGACGCCTGCGAGCTGTCCCGGCTCGAGGAGGCCGCGCTCGAACGGTGCAATGTCGTGATCGCCGCCACCGGCGACGACAAGGCCAACCTCGTCGTGTCGCTGCTCGCGAAGACCGAGTTCGGCGTGCCTCGGGTGGTGGCGCGGGTCAACCATCCCCAGAACGAGTGGCTGTTCAACGAGTCATGGGGTGTCGACGTCTCAGTCTCCACGCCGCGGATCATGAGCGCTCTCGTCGAGGAGGCGGTCAGCGTCGGAGACCTGGTCCGGCTGTTCACCTTCCGCCAGGGCGAGGCCAACCTGGTCGAGCTCACGCTGCCCGACGACTCCCCTATCGTCGGCACCGCGATCGCCGACGTGGCCTGGCCCGCCGACACCACGCTCGTGTCCGTCATCCGGGGCAAGCACGTCCACGTCCCGCTGGCCGATCTCCCGCTCGAGGCACACGACGAGCTGCTGTTCGTCGCCGCCCCCGACCGCGAGCAGCAGCTCGAGGATCTGCTCTCCCCCCACGGGGCGCCGAGCCGGTGACCGTCCCGACTGTCAGGCCGTCGGGGTCTGCTGGCCTGCAGGCTGCTGTTGGTGGGCGCGGTATGCAGGCCGGACGATCAGCCAGGACAGGTACGCCACCAGCAGGAACAGCGGCCAGCTCATGACCAGCCGGGCACCCGCGAGCCAGCCGAGCTGCTCCTCGCCGGCGAGGTAGAGCGGCACCTGGACGGCGAGCCGGAGCGCGAACATGGCCACCCACAGCGCGCTGGCCAGGGTGTAGGCACGCAGCAGGGCAGGATCCCGGCGCCAGGATGTGCCCTGTCCCGTGACCAAGCCGACGAACACCCCGAGCAGGGGCCACCGCACCAGGATCGAGACGAGGTATGCCGTGCCGTAGCCGACATTGATGAGCAGCCCGGGGAGGAACACGTCTTCTGCGCGCCCCGTTCGCGCCGCCACGAACACCGCGAGGCCTAGGCCGACGAAGCCGGCGACGACGTTCTGCAGCGGCTCGCGGCGGATCAGCCGCAGCACGCCCAACACGGCGCCGGCCCCGACCGCAGCCCACAGCGCGATCGCCAGGTCGCGTCCGGCGGCCGCATACACCGCCGTGAACAGGGCCAGCGGCAGCCCGGCGTCCAGGAATGCGCTCGGGCTGAGCGCGTCGCCGGCCCGGAAACGGTCGCGGGTCGCAATGGCGGCGACGCCCGGCCGCGGCTCCGTCACGCCGCTTCCCCCGTGAGGAGCTCGTACTCCGGGTTGTACATGACCCGGCGGCCGTCGACCGCCGACACGCGGCCGTTCACCACCAGGTTGCGCCCGCTGTCGACCCCGGCGATGCGCCGCCGGCCCAGCCAGATGAGCGTGAGCACGTCGGAGCCGTCGTACAACTCGGCTTCGAGGGCGGGCACCCCGGCGCGCGGCTGCAGCGTCACGGTGTGCAGGACACCGCGCACCCTCGCCCGTTCGCGGTCGCCGACCTGCGACAGCGGTACGCATCCCGCTACCTGGGCATCCTTGCGCAGCACCGCGGCATCGATCTCGGACTCGGGGGCGGCCCAGCGGGTCAATGCGCGCCACACGCCGCGGTGACCCGACTTGCCGTTGCTCACGTCTGACGAGCCTACCCGCCGTCAGGATGCAGGTGGCTCCGCCGCCAGGCCGGACGGCTCCGCCGCTGCGGTCTCGGGTTGCGTGGGCGCCGTCACGGCGATCACGTCGCCCGGCGCCATCGGCCGGTCGCCCCGGACTACCACCACGTCGCGCACGACCTGGACGAGCCGCGCGAAGACGTGTGCATCGGTGGTCGCCTTACCGAGAAAGGTGGCCCGCAGCATCCACCGCGGGCCGTCGATGCCCGCGACCCGCGAGGCCTGCACACCGCTCTTGCCCTCGGCGGTCGTCACCGGGACCACGATGCGAACCTCGGTGCCGAACGGCCCGGGCGCCTCCGTGACGGTGCCACCGCGGCGGCGCGCCTCGGTCGCCACCTGCAACCGGGTCTGCTCCCACAGCCCCGAGCTGCGCGGAGCGGCCACCGCGATCAACTGGACCGCGGCACCCTCGTGGACCACCATCACGGCGGTTCCGTTGCCGGAGCGCTCGTCCACCTGGACCTGCAGTTTCATGGCGGGGCCGATCCGCATGTGCAGTCCACCGAGGTCGACCCGAGCCACTCCTGACTCCGCGGGGTCGATCTCGGAGATGTCGAGCGGTCCGTCCGGGCGCGGTGTCTTGGCCGGTTCGCCGACCGGTTCGTCATCCGCGGTATCGGCGGACAGGGCGTCCTCGGCTGCCGCCCGGTCGGCATCCTGAGCGGTGACGGCCCCGGCCCCGCGACGTCGGCGTCGGAACACCGTCTATCCCCTTCCGTCGCTGCCGGAGCCGGCCGACGAGAGCCCCGTCGACCCGTACCCGTCCGCGCCGCGCGCCGACCCGGGAAGGCGCTCGACCTCGCGGAACCGCGCACGCTCGACCCGCTGGACGACGAGTTGCGCGATGCGGTCGCCGCGTCGGAACGTGACGGGCTCGCTCCGATCGTGGTTGACGAGCACCACCTTGATCTCGCCCCGGTACCCGGCGTCGACCGTGCCCGGGGCGTTGACGATCGCGACGCCGTGCCGCTGCGCCAGGCCCGAACGCGGATGGACGAACGCAGCGTAACCCTCGGGCAGGGCCACGGCGATGCCCGTACCCACCAGCAGCCTCTCCCCTGGCTCGAGGGTGACATCGGCCGTGGTCACCAGGTCGGCCCCGGCGTCGCCCGGGTGTGCGTACGTCGGTAGCGGGACGTCAGGGTCCAGCCGGACGACGAGGATTTCGGCCGGGAAGCTCACGGGTTGACCTCGAGCGCCCGCGCCGCGTACCGGACGTCGTCACGGGTCACCGCGGCCTGGACGTCCTGCGGCCGGCCGTGGCGACGGAAGTGCTCGACCTCGACCATGACGAACACTGCGCGGGCCCGTACGGCGACCGGCCCGTCGGGGGCATCGGAACGGCCGACGGCGCTCACGTAGAGCTTCCGTCCGAACCGGCCGTCGACCTGAGCGGTGATGTGCAGCGTGGTGCCCACCGGTACCGGCCGGCGGAAGTCGGTCTCGAGATGCCCGGTGACCGCAGGTGTGGCCACCAGCCAGATCAGCGACCCGAGCACCTCGTCGAAGGCGAGCGCCAGCATGCCGCCGTGGGCAAGCCCGGGTGCACCCTGGTGGTTCTCGGTCACCGTGAATCGCCCCGAGAGCGTCAAGCCTTCCCCGGCGGTGACCACCATTCGCAGGCCGGTGGGATGGTCGTGCCCGCAGCCGACGCACAGGTGGTAGTGCGAGGCGATCTGCTCCCCGGGTGCTGGCGCATCCAGATGGCGCGGGGGGAGCACGGCATCGGCAGGAACTCCCACCGGCGATGCGGCACGCTCGGTCACGGACCGTGACCCTACCCGCGGGCCCGGCACCATACGGTGGGACCCTGCGGAGGTGCGGACCTACCGGGAACGTCTGCGGGTGCCTGCCTCATGGTGGCTGATGCCCGTGGCGGCTGCCACATCCGCGTGGCTGGCCTACCAGCACGCCTTCGGACCGGCGGTGTCGGTACCGGTGGCCGGTGTCGTGGTGGCCTTCGTGGGAGGCGGATTGTTCGCGTACGGTCGCGCCACGGTGGCGGTTGACGACGATGCGTTCGTCGCGGGGAGGGCCCGGCTGCCGCTGTGGGCGGTAGGGAAGGTCGCGGCGCTATCGGCGGTCGAGGCTCGGGCCGCCCGGGGACCGGATGCCGATCCCCGCGTCTACCTGCTCGTCCGGGGGTATGTCGGCCCGATGGTCCGGGTCGGTGTCGACGACCCGGACGACCCGGTGCCGTACTGGCTGGTGTCGACGCGCCATCCGCAACCGCTCGTGGCCGCATTGGAGGCCGCCCGCGGCGCCGCGAAGCGGGCCTCCTGACCCCTGGCGGCGACCGCGCCTGCTCTTATGAAGAGAAGCGGCCCGCGGCCGAGAAACCCCTGCCACGGACCGCTCCCGAGCGGCTCGACCGGATGTCTGGCCGCCTCGCGCGGACTCCTGGTGCGCGTCACGCCGCGCAGTCGCGGCATACGAACTGGCCGTTCTTCTCGCCCGCGAGCTGGCTTCGGTGGTGGACGAGAAAGCACTGCGAACAGGTGAACTCGTCCGCCTGCCGAGGCAGCACGCGCACGGCGAGCTCCTCGTTCGACAGGTCAGCGCCGGGAAGCTCGAGCGACTCGGCCAGTTCGGTCTCGTCGACGTCGACGATGCCGGACGACTTGTCCATGCGGCGGTTCTTCAGCTCCTCGATGGAGTCCTCGGACAACTCGTCGTCGGTCTTGCGCGGGGCGTCGTAGTCGGTTGCCATCAGATGGATCCCCCTTGCATTGGCGGTCGTGTCTCCTCGTTCGGTTGGGTGGACCGTGACCCTGCTAACGCACGGAGGCCGCTGGTTGTGCCCGAACTGCGGCGCGAATTCTGCCTCAAGATCCGCCGCAGACGGGAACCGCCCCGCCGAGCACGCCGAAGATCCTCCTCGAGGGTGAGGCGGGTACCGTCCTCAAGGTCGACGCAACGGTAGAACCGGACACCAGGGGAGGCAGCGTGCTCGAGCTGGTCGGCGTGTCGAAGCGGTACGGCGAGGTCGTTGCCCTCGACGACCTGCACCTCACCGTACGCCCGGGGCAGATGTACGGGTTCGTGGGCACGAACGGCGCCGGCAAGACCACTGCGATGCGCATTGTCCTCGGGGTGCTGGACGCCGACGCGGGCGACGTCCGCTGGCAGGGTCGTCCACTCGACGCCGGGATCCGTCGCGAGTTCGGCTACATGCCCGAGGAGCGCGGCCTGTACCCGAAGATGCGGTTGCTCGAGCAGCTCGTCTTCCTGGCCCGGCTGCGCGGCACGGACGCCGCCACGGCGACGGCCTCGGCGTCGTCCCTGCTGGAGCGCTTCGGCCTCGCCGGTCGCGCCGGCGACCGGGTCGAGGAGCTGTCCCTGGGCAACCAGCAGCGCGTCCAGCTCGCGGCGGCGCTCGTCCACGACCCGAGGGTGCTCGTTCTCGACGAGCCGTTCAGCGGTCTCGACCCGGTTGGGGTCGACGCGATGGCTACCGTGCTCCGGGAGCGAGTCGACGGCGGTGCGGCACTGGTCTTCTCCAGCCACCAGCTCGACCTGGTCGAACGGCTCTGCGACGCCGTCGGCATCATCCGCGCCGGCACCCTGGTCGCCGACGGGACGGTGGCAGAGCTGCGCGGTGGTAGCGGCTCCCGCCGGTACCGCCTGTCGGTCGACGGGCCCGAGGGGTGGGCCGACCGACTCGTGGCCGCCGTCGACGGAGCGGCGGTGCTCGACCACGGACCCGCCGGCGCGCCCGCCCTCATCGAGCTTCCGCGCGATGCCGACGACCAGGTGTTGCTCGCAGCTGCGCTCCGGATCGGGCCGGTCCGACAGTTCGCTGCGGCCGAGCCCACCCTGGTGGAGATGTTCCGCGAGGTCGTCTCCGAACACGCCGAGCCCGAGGAGGAGGTTGCTGCTTGATGTCGCGTGCGCTGTCCTTCCGCGAAGCCGTGGCGCTAGTGGCCAGGCGTGAGTTCATGCAGCGTGCACGCGACCGGTCGTTCTTCGTGTCCACGGCGATCACGATCGCCATCATCATTGTGGTCGTGGTCTTCCCCCGTGCTCTCAGCTTCGGTGCCGACGAGTACCAGGTCGCGTTCCCGGGACCGGACGGCGGCGCCCTGCAGGCCGCCGCCGAGGCACAGGCCGAGCTCGCCGACGTCGACCTCACAGTCGTCGACGTCGCCGACCCGGGTGAGGCAGAGGCACGGGTCCGTGAGGGAAGCCTCGATGCCTACGTCGAGGGCGACTCCGTGGTGGTCGAACGCGACCTCGCGTCGTCGCTACGCGTGGTCCTCGAGAACTCCCACAGCGCCGTCTCGGGGACCCGGGCACTCGAGGAGGCGGGAATCGACGCGGATCAGGTGGCATCGGCCCTCGAGACCGCGCGGCTCGATCTGGTCACGCTCGACCCGGAGGCCGACGAGCGGACGACGCGCGGTGCGATCGCGTTCATCGGAGCGCTCGTCCTCTACGGCCAGTTGCTCGGTTACGGCTTCTGGGTGGCGCTCGGTGTCGTCGAGGAGAAGTCGAGCCGGGTCGTCGAGGTCCTGCTCTCGGCCATTCCGGCACGCGCCCTGCTGGCGGGCAAGGTGCTCGGCATCGGAGCGCTGGGCCTGTCCCAGCTCCTGCTCATCTCGGTCGTGGCGCTCGGGGCCGCCGCTCTCACCGGGTCGATCGCACTGGACGCGTCGATGCTGCAACCGATCGGCCTCGTGCTCGGTTGGTTCGTCCTCGGCTACGTCGCCTATGCGTGCATGTCCGCTGCAGCCGCCGCGCGGGTCTCCCGGCAGGAGGAGCTGCAGAACGCCACGACCCCGTTGACGATGCTGGCGATGGTCTCGTTCTTCGCCAGCTTCTACGTCTTCTTCAATCCCAGCGGCACCGGACCGACGATCGTTTCGATGATCCCGCCGGTGAGTGCGCTGGCGATGCCGATCCGGATGGCGCGTGGCGATGCCGCGCCCTGGGAGGTCGGTCTGGCCCTCGTGCTGATGCTTGCGCTGATCGCGGGCCTGGTCGTGGTCGCCGGCCGGGTGTACGAGGGCGCGGTACTGCGCATGGGTGCCAAGGTTCCGCTCGCCGAGGCGTGGCGCTCAGGACGCCGAACCCGCGCCTAGTTCCGGCCCGGGGACCGCCCGGCCGCCACGCACTTCAATGATCGAACAAGCGCGAAATGCGCCATCAGGGCCGCATGACGCCGTTCTGATCATCGGAGTCCGGAGGACCCCAAGGGACTGAACGGGATCGGTGTGAGATCGGCGCCCGGGCACTGTGACGTCTGTGTTGCCCAGGCAGCCACATCTTCACGTCGATCATCACGGCGGCCGCCGCGACGTCACGTCGATCAACCGCTACATCGCCCAGCGGCGTGGGCGGGCCATAGTGCCCCCGCGCGAGCATGCCCTGCTTTGCCCCGCTCGTGCACGCTGGGCCGCCCGGTACACCCGTTTTGTGGGGACGTCGGGGCGAAGCATTCCGGCGTGGACTTCTCAGCGGTCGCGATCGGCGCCCAGCGACGCCAGTAGGTCGCGCAGAGCCGGGAACAGCGCCGGACCGGCGGCGATGACGAGCTCCGAGCTGGGCGCCGCCCCACCGAGCCCTTCGACGACGACGCCGGCCTCTTCCGCGACCAGGGCCCCAGCCGCAAGGTCCCACGGCGCGAGGCCCCGTTCGTAAAAGGCGTCGAACCATCCCGTTGCGACACCGCACAGGTCGAGGGAGGCGGCCCCGAGGCGGCGGATGTCGCGCACCTGCGGCAGCACGCTACGCAGCACCTCCGCCTGCCGCGCCCGCCGGGCCGAGTCGTAGCCGAACCCGGTGGCCACGAGGGCGCGGTCCAGGCGGTCGCAGCCGGACTCGTGGACCGGCTGTCCGTCCAGCCGAGCCCCGCCGCCGCGCGCCGCCGCCCAGGTCTGCCCGCTGGTCGGGTTGTGAACGACACCGGCCACGGTTCTGCCATCGACCTGCGCCGCGATGGACACGGCGTAATGAGGGATGTCGTAGAGGTAGTTGACCGTGCCGTCGATCGGGTCGACGACCCATACGACGCCCGAGCCGCCGGCCACCGACGCCCCTTCCTCGCCCAGCATGCCGTCTTCCGGCCGTGCGGCGAGGAGCCGCTGGCGGATGAGGGCCTCCGCCGCGGTGTCGGACTCGGTCACCACGTCGGTCG
Organism: Jiangellaceae bacterium; assembly: GCA_035316885.1. Classification (GTDB taxonomy): domain Bacteria; phylum Actinomycetota; class Actinomycetes; order Jiangellales; family Jiangellaceae; genus DASRTE01. The sequence goes on from DATHII010000038.1 coordinate 35,975, forward strand.
GGGTGCTCTTGGTCGCCGAAACCGTCATCCGGTCGACGGCGTCCCTGCGGTCGCGGACCAGACGGCCGGCCTCGTGAGCCACCCTGACCGCGAGGTCGAGCAGCGCCCCGGAGTCGGGGGTCACCGCGCGCTCCCGACCGGCAAAGCCGTGTCCAGCCCGCCCAGGGCCGGCCGTGTGCGGCGGGGGTTGGGGCAGCACCCCGCCGGGCAGGCGTCGTGGGACGGCCCGGGCGGCCCGATGCTCGCCCGCACGACGGGGAGCCCTCGCTCGACGGCCGCCCTTTCGACCAGCAGGTCGCGGACCGCTGCCACGAACGCCGGGTGCGTGCCGGCGGTGGCCGCGCGCGAGGTCGGCAGGCCGGACCGGCGAGCCGTGTCGAGGGCTTCGGTGTCGAGGTCGAACACGACCTCCATGTGGTCGGATACGAAACCGATCGGTGCGAGGACGGCGCCAGGCGCCCCTTGGCCGGCGAGCGACGCGAGGTGGTCGTTCACGTCGGGCCCGAGCCAGGGCACCTGCGGCGGGCCGCTGCGTGAGCAGTACACGAGGTCGTGTTCGTGCCGGACACCGGTGCGGGCGGCAACCTCCCTGGTGACCGCCACAACGACGGCACGGTGCTGCGCCTCGTACGCTCCCCCGCTCGGGCCGGCCGTCGCGGCCATCGCCAACGGGATCGAGTGCGTCACGTAGACCAACCGGGCTCCGGCCGCCGCCGCGGCGGGCAGGTCGCCGAGCGCCCCGACCACGGCGTCGGCGTTGGCCCGCACGAACCCGGGGTGGTCGAAACCGTGCCGGAGGCGGTCGATCCGCGGCGCGTGCGGACCCACGACGGCGGCCGCGTCCGCGAGGTCCTCCCGGTACTGGCGGCAGCCCGCGTAGGACGAGTAGACGCTGGTGACGAACGCCGCGGCCCGGCGGACGCCGTCGTCGCGCATCCGGGTCAGCTCGTCGGCCAGGTACGGATGCCAGTTGCGGTTGCCCCAGTAGACGGGGACCGGCAGACCGGCATCGTCCAGGTCGCGTTCCAGCGCCGTGACCAGGGCCCGGTTCTGGTCGTTTATCGGGCTGCGCCCACCGAAGGCCTCGTAGTGGCGGGCGACAACCGCCAACCGCTCGGCAGGTATCCCGCGCCCGCGCGTGACGTTCTCGAGGAACGGCTGCACGTCCGAGGGTGCCTCGGGTCCGCCGAAAGAGACGACGAGCAGCGCGTCGTACGGCTCGACCGACGTCGGATCGGGACTCACCACACCGATCCTGCCAAACCTGCACGCCGCCGGCCGAGCCGCACCCGAAACCGAGAGGCGACCGATCACGATCATGGGGCAGGGTGAGGGAATGCTCGGTCCGTACGCGCGGGTGTTGCGCACCCCCGGCGCGCTAGCGTTCTCCGCGTCGGCGCTGGTCGCCCGGCTGCCGATGTCGATGTTCGGGATCGGCATCGTGCTCGCCGTCTCCGTGACCCAGGGTTCCTACGGTCAGGCAGGGCTGGTCGCGGGCGCGGCACTGCTGGCCCAGGCCGCGGCCGGCCCCATGCAGGCACGTATCGCCGACCGGATCGGCCAGCGGCGAATGCTGCTGCCAGTCCTCTGGCTGCACGCGGTGGGCCTGGGTTCGTTCATCATCCTGGTCGGACAGGCTCCGCTCGTCGCACTGCTCGTTACATCGGCCCTGGCCGGCGCCACGCTGCCGAGCTTCGGCTCGCTGGTCCGTGCACGATGGGCCCGCCTGCATTCGGGCACGCCACTGCTGCACACCGCGTACGCACTCGAGTCCGTCCTCGACGAGGTGGTCTTCGTCGTCGGGCCGGTACTGGCGACGATCCTCGCGACCAGCGTCCACCCGCTCTCCGGTCTGGTCACCAACCTGGTGCTGACCCTGGGCGGTGGCCTGTGGTTCGCCGCCCAACGCGCGACCGAGCCCTCACCCCGGCCACGGACGAGAACGTCGGACATCGAACGGCTCTCGCCGCGTTCCCTCGGCTGGGTCGTGCTCACGTTCGTCTTCATGGGCGGGATCTTCGGCAGCGTCGAGGTCGTCACGGTCGCGTTCGCCGACCACGCAGGTGCCACCCAGGCTGCCGGCGTGATCCTCGCTCTCTACGCCCTCGGCAGCCTGGTCTCGGGGCTGGTCGTCGGCGCCGTCCGCTGGCGGTCCGGGCCACGGCGGCGGTTCGTGCTCGGTCAGATCGTCATGGCCGCGGCGCTGTTTCCGCTGCCGTTCGTCGGTTCGATCCCGTTGCTCGCCGTCGTCATGTTCTTCGCCGGCCTGGCGATCTCACCGACGCTCATCGCCGGCTTCTCGCTGGTCGAGGCCGAGGCCCCGGCCAGCCGGTTGACCGAGGGGCTGGCGTGGATCTCCACCGCATTGAACGTCGGCGTTGCGATGGGAGCCGCCGTTGCAGGTCCGGTCATCGACAGGGCCGGGGCGTCGCCCGGGTTCGTCGTGGCGTTGTCGTGTGGCCTGTTGGCCGCGGTGGTGTGCGTCGCGGGAGGAGCCCTGGCGCGTGAGCGGCACCGTGAGAGCGTATGACGCCATGACGCCGACCCGGTCTGCCGCGGCCGGTCGGCGCGCGCCGCGGCGACCGTGGCGCAACTGGGCCCGCACGGTGGAGGCCCGGCCGGCGCGGGTCGCCGTGCCGGCCGACGCCGGGGAGGTCGCCGCTGTTCTGCATGCCGCCGCGAGCGACGGGCTGCAGGTCAAACCCGTCGGTGCCGGTCACAGCTTCACGCCGGTCGCCGTCACCGCCGGCGTGCAGTTACGGCTGGACCGGCTCACGGGGTTGCTCGACGTCGACATCGAATCCGGCTCCGGCCACGGGCTGGCCACCGTCGCGGCCGGAACGCCGCTGCACGTTTTCAACGCCGACCTGGCCGGGCACGGACTCGGCCTGGCCACCATGGGCGACGTCGCAGTCCAGACCGTGTCGGGCGCGGCCGCGACGGGTACCCACGGCACCGGGCGCGACGCCGCCGGGCTCGCCGCCCAGGTGGCGGGCCTCGAGATCGTGCTGCCCGACGGCTCGCTCGTCCGGTGCTCGGCCGACCGCGAGCCAGACCTGTTCCAGGCGGCGCGGCTCGGCCTCGGCGCGCTGGGCGTCGTCACGGCGCTGACCTTCCGCGTCGAGCCCGCGTTCCTGCTCCACGCCGTCGACGAACGGGGCAGCCTGACCGAAGTGCTCGACCGGTTCGACGAGTACACCGCGGGCGAGCACGTCGAGTTCCACTGGCTCCCGTTCACCGACGCCATCCAGCTCAAGCGCAACCGCCGTACGGCGGGACCGGCCCGCCCACTCGGACGGTTCCGGACGTGGTGGGAGGGCGATGTCGTCGAGAACCTGGGCGTCGGGCTGGTGCAGCACGTCACCCGGGCGGTCCCGAGGTGGACCGGCCCGGTCAACCGCGCCGCTGCCGGGCTGATCTCGCGGCGCGACTACGTCGACGCCGCCCCGGCGGTGTTCACGAGCATCCGGCGGGTCCGTTTCCACGAGATGGAGTACGCGTTGCCCCGCAGCGTGGCCGTCGCAGCCCTGCGGGAGTTCCGTCGGCTCACGGTCGAGGGGCCGTGGCGGATCGCCTTTCCCGTCGAGGTCCGGCTGGCGCCTGCCGACGACGTCTGGCTGTCGACGGCATACGGGCGCGAGACCGTGTACGTCGCGTGCCACGCCTACCCGCGCACCGAGTACCGAGGCTGGTTCGACGCCGCCGAGCGCCTGTTCGTCGGTTACGGGGGACGCCCGCACTGGGGCAAGCTCCACACCCGCGATTTCGCGTACCTGGCCCGGGTTTACCCACGACTCGGCGACTTCCGTGCTGTCCGGGACCGGGTCGATCCCGGCCGGCTGATGGCCAACGGCTATCTGCGCCAGGTGCTCGGCGCCTGACCTGGGCGGCCCCAAGAACGCGAAGGTTTCCCGACACGCCCCGGCATGGCGGCTTGGTCCGGTGCGTCGGCCGGGTGACGATGGGTTCAGCCGTGCACGGGAGGTGCGAGGATGCGGGAGCTGCGACTGGTCGCCATGAGCGAGGACGGTACGCGCCTCATCCTCCGCACCGAGGGCGAGGACTCCCCCTTTGCCCTGCCCATCGACGAACGCCTCCACGCTGCGATGCGTGGCGACCGCGCCCGCCTGGGGCAGCTGGAGATCCAGATGGACAGTCAACTCCGACCACGCGACATCCAGGCCAGGGTGCGAGCCGGCGAGAGCGTCGAGTCAGTGGCCGCCGCTGCGGCCGTCCCGCTCGACAAGGTCCTGCGTTATGCCGGGCCGGTGCTCGCCGAGCGCGAGCACATTGCCGGGCGCGCCCGCCAGGCGACGGTCCGCCGGGCCGGCGGCGACGGTCCGGCGCACGAGCTCGACGACGCCGTCTCGCTGTGGGTCGGCCGGTCGCAGATCGATCCCGACGCCGTGGTCTGGGACGCGTGGCGGCGCGACGACGGACGCTGGCAGGTCGCCGCGTCGTGGCCGGTCGGTCCCGACACGCGCTCGGCCCGGTTCGCCTTCGATCCCGCCGGCCGGTCGGTGGCGCCCGACGACGACGAGGCGCGCGCGATCTCCGGCGAGCGGACGCCCGAGCCCGACCTGCCGCCGGGGCCCGCCCGGCTCTCGGTCGTCACCGGCGCAGTGACCGACCTCCCGCCGGACGAGGCTGACCCGGTGCTCGTCGCGAGGGTCGAGGCGGAGGCCGACGAACGCGACGCCACCGACGGTCCCGACCACGCAGACGAGCGCGATCCCGCCGACGACGAGCCGACCGGACCTTTGCCGGTCACCCGCCGCCCCCGCCGCAACCCAGCCGCGCGTAACGGCCGCGGCGAACGGCGGCGTGGTGGACCCCGCTCCGGCGAACCGCCCGCCGATCAGTGGGCGCAGCCGTCCCGGTCCGACGATGCCGACAGCGACCGGCTCCGGCTCACCGACATCGCCAACCGGGTCGAGATCGACGGTGGTGTCGCCGGGCCCGACGACGGGCTCGATCCCGAGCAGGCCGCTGGCGCCACCGCGCGGCGCCCCGCGGCGTCGCGCTCCCGCCGGCCCACTGTGCCGAGCTGGGACGAGATCATGTTCGGCCGCCGGCGCAAACCCGACTGACCGTACAGATTCCACCTTCTGGCGTATCACCGCGCGTCCAGGCTGCTCTGAACAGGTGGATGCGCGAGCATCCCGCGGTCGGGCGAGCCGGCCGCGCCGGTCCCGGACTCGGAGGTCATGGTGACGTCTCAGCGACGCTCCGTGCTCGCCGGCGCCGGGCTCGACGCGGTCTACGCCTCCGATCGTGAGCGGGCCCATCGTCGGGACCGCGTCGTCCAGATCCTTGCGGTCAGGTGGCGGCGGCGGGGGCGACGAACCCTCGTCCGCCCGCTGTAGGGGCCGGCCATGAGGTCTGCGATCACGGGGGGTGGCGGGTGCGTCGGCGCCGTTCCGCGGCAGTTGCCGTGGTCCGGGCCCGGGGGCGCGCACCCGCCACTGACGGCTTCGCCCTCCCTGCCTGGTTTGACCGGTATCGTCAAGGCGTGGCCGACCCGTCGACGAGCGACCTGGTCCGCGACGCCTCCGGTGGCGACCAGCGGGCCTGGGACCAGTTGGTCGAGCGCTATTCACGGCTGGTCTGGGCGGTCGCGCGCGGCCACCGGCTGGCCTACGCCGACTCCGCCGACGTCTTCCAGACCACGTGGCTGCGGCTGGTCGAGCATCTGGGCCGGCTACGCGATCCCGAGCAGCTCGCGGGCTGGTTGTCGACCACGGCCCGCAACGAGTGCCTACGGGTGCTGCGCATGGGCCGCCGTGAACGTCCCGATGATGACATCGCCGCTGGCGGCGACCCGGCCGGACCGGCCGAGCCCGGTCCCGAGGCCGCGCTGCTCGCCGACGAAGAGCGGTCGTTCGTGGCGGACGCCTTCGCGCGGTTGTCAGAGCGCTGCCAGGCACTGCTACGGCTCGTCGTGGCAGAGCCGGGCCTGTCGTACACCGAGATCGGCCTGGCTCTCGGCATCCCGGTTGGCAGCATCGGGCCGACCCGCGGCCGGTGCCTCCGTCAACTCAAGGTCCTCCTCGAGGAGCGTGGATGACGATGGCTGACGTCGAGCCTGCCGACCGCGAGCTTCTCACCGTGCTGCGCGGCGTACTCGAGGAGACCGACCCGGTGCCGGCTCCGCTCGTCGAGGCCGCCCAGGCCAGCTTCACCTGGCGCACGGTCGACGCCGAACTGGCAGAGCTCACCGCCGACTCGGTCCTCGACGGCGCCGCCGTGCGGTCCGCCGAGGCGCCGCGGCTCCTGACGTTCACCGCCGGGGCCATCTCGCTCGTGCTCGAGGTCGTCGGGCGTCGCCTGATGGGACAGATCGTCGGCCCACGTCCGAAAGAGGTCGAGATCCGGCACGCAGGCGGCTCGATGACGGTGCCGGCCGACGACTACGGCCGCTTCCGTGCCGCGCCGATCCCGCCGGGCCCGATCAGCCTCGCCTGCCGCTTCGCCGGGAGCCGGCGCCCGATCGTCACCAGCTGGGTGACGGTCTGACCTGCGCGCTGTCAGCGCCCCGGCCGAACCGATCAGCTGATGCTCACCAGTAGGGGCACGAGCATCTCGTCAGCGGTCAGCGCACCGTGCAGGCCGATCAGCTTGGCCTCGACCGGGAAGACACTGCGCATCTCGACGGCACAGTCGCCGCCAACCGAGGCGACGACGTCGCCGATCCGGTCGAGTACCCGCCCCTCGACCGCACCGAACCAGCCAGAGGTGACAGCCTCCTCGCGAGTGAGCACGTCGGCGCGCCCGCCGAGAACGCTCCGCCAGCCCGCGAGCACGTCGGCGGCCGCACCGGGCTCGGCGTAGACGTGCCGGAACCTGGCCTCCCCCCCGACCAGGACGACGCCGTCGCGGAGCGCCGGCTGGTCGTCGACGTCGACCCGGGCGTCGGGCTCGACGTCGACCATGCCGTGATCGGCGGTGACGAGCAGGACCGTGCCTGCCGGAAGGGCGTGGTCGACCTCCTCGGCGAACCGATCGACCATGGCCAGCTGGTGCCGCCAGGCCGCGGACCTGCAACCCGCCTTGTGCCCGGTGAAGTCGAGGTCGCCGTCGTAGACGTAGACCAGGCAGGGCTCCTTCACGGCGCCGGTGGCAGCGGCCGCGACCCGCTCCCCGAGGCTGTCGGCCCCACGGAAGCCCGGGCCGCGCAGGCCTACGGTCGTCAACCCGGACGAGCGGAACCGACGCTGCCCGACAACGGTGACCGCCACGCCGGCCCACCCGGCCCGCTCGAAGACCGTGGGATGCGGCTGGTAGGCCACCGGGTCGACCGCCGGGTTCCACTTGAGGGCGTTCAGTAGTTCGGTGGTACCGGGCCGCCGCGTCGTGTAGCCGAGCACCCCGTGCCGTCCCGGCGGCAGGCCGGTGCCGAGGCTGGTCAGGCTGGTCGCGGTGGTGGTCGGGCTACCGACGGTGATCGCCCGCCCGGACAGCGACGCCAGGAACGGCGCCTGCGCCGGGTGCGCGCGCAGCAGGTTCCAGCCCAGGCCGTCGACGAGGAGCACGCAGTAGCGCCGCGCGGGCGGCAGCCCGAGCGTGTCGTGCTCCCCGGTGACGCCGAGCGCGCCGAGCACCGACGGCAGGAGGTCGGACAGTGACGCCTCGCCGTACCGCGGCAGGATCAATCCGTCGGACGGCGGGACGCCGAGGCTCACCGCACCTGCACGGTGGCCACCGACAACGTCCGGGCGAAGGTGAGCATGTCCTCGACCCTGCGCCCGCCGTCGGCGGCCTCGCTGACCCGCAGGGAGAAGTCGTCGGAAGTGAGCGCACCGGTGTAGCCGTGGTCGGCCTCGCAGTCGGGATCGCCGCAACCGGCCGGCTCGAGGTCGACGCGGCTCATCGCTCCCCAGCCCACCGTGAGCACGACCTCGCGGGCCGGGTCGCCGGTCTGGTACGACGCCGGCGAGGTGACCGTGCGGCTGACCACCACGGAGGAGACCCGGTCGAGCGGCACAGCCTCCGTGGAGGTTGTGGCGTACGGCACGGGATGGCTGTCGTCCGAGGGGTACTCGTCGGTGTGCCCGACCACCAAGCGGGTCGGGGTGAGCACGAGGACGCTGACGTGGCGGCGGAGCTCGTCACGGTCGAAGTGTGGTTCGTGGTGCACGACGTAGGACTGGACGGGCTCGCCCGCCAGTGCGGTCTCGAGCGTGTCCGCGACGAGGTTGGGGTAGTAGCCCGCCTGCTGGATGGCCAGGCGAAGCCCATCATGGGTACCGGTGTCCGCCATGGCCTCCATCCTTGCACGCGTGTTCAGGCCAGCCGCCTCGTATACCAGTGCGAGCGGGGGTCCGGCGGTGCCACGTGCGCCGATGCGTTGACGACGGCGAGGCCCTCCGTGCCCACGAGCACCGGCCCGAGCTCGACGTCGGCGACCTCCGGGAGGTCGTCGGTGAGCCTGGACACCCGGTGGAGGAGATCCTCTACCGCCCTCAGGTCGGCCACCACTCCGCCGCGGTAGCCCAGCAGCAGCGGCGCCGCCTTGACCTCACGCACCATCTCGGCGGCGTCGAGGTCGGTCAGCGGCGGGATCCGGTACGAGCGGTCCCCGAGCAGTTCCGTGGTCACACCGGACACTCCGAACGACACCATCGGGCCGAACAGCACGTCCTCCTGGGCGCGGACGGTCACCGGAATACCCGGCGGCGCCATCGGCTGCACGACGAACCCGGCTCTGGCCGGGTCGGCGAGCTCCCGGGACATGGTCGTCCACGCGTCGCGCATCTCGTCCGGATTGTCGATGTGTCGCCAGACGTCGGGGAGATCGGGGCGGTGGCGCAGGTGCTGGTCGGTGGCCTTGAGGACGACGTCCCACCCCAGCCGCTCACCGGCGCGGACGGCGTCGTCGACTGTCGCGGCGGGCACCATCTCCAGCAGGGTTATCCCGTAGCTCGCCAGCAGTGCCGACAGTGCGGGCTCCTCCAGTGGGCCACCACCGGGGCGCCCGGCGAGCTTGCCGGCGACCAGCGTTCGGGCCGCCTCGACGTCGCATCCGTCGATCGGCGGCACCTGACCGCGCGGCTGGGCACGCCACTGCGCGTACGACGTCGCGTGCGCCAGCGCCCGCGCGGCCTCCTCCGGTGACGGGTAGGAAGGCACCGACCCGCGGCCGGTGACACCACGTTCGTCGAGCAGGCGCAGGGCCTCCGGCACCCCATGGCTGCCGAGGAACGTCGTCACCACGGGTTTGGTGCTACCGGCGGCCACCGCAGCCAGTACGCGGGCGACCTCCTCGGCGCGGCCGGACTCCAGCGTGGGCGCGAAGACCACGACCACCGAGTGGACGCCGGCGTCGTCGACGAGCTGGGTCAGCGCCTGCTGGAAGTCGGCCGTCGTTGCCCTCGGACCGAGGTCGCGGGGTGTGCCCACGACCTCGAGCCCTGCAGAGGTGGCGGCGTCGGCGGCGAGCAGCCCCAGCGAGTCGGAGTTGCCCACGACCGCGACCCGCCTTCCGGCGGGCAGCGGCTGGAGGGCCAGCACCTGCGCCACGTCGAACATCTCGGCGAGTGTGTCGACGCGGATCACGCCGGACTGACGGAACATGGCGTCGAGGGCGGCGACCGGCGCGTCGGTCAGCCGCACGGTGTGTCCGAGCGGCACGCCCTGCGTCGAACGCCCGCTCTTCACCGCCACCACCGGCTTCTCGACCGCCACCCGGCGAGCGAGGCGGGAGAACTTGCGCGGATTGCCCAGCGACTCGATGTAGAGGAGGACGGCCTCGGTGGCCGGATCGTCCTGCCAGTACTGGAGCAGGTCGTTGCCCGACACATCGGCCCGGTTGCCCGCGGAGACGAACGTCGACAGGCCCAGCCCGCGGGTCGCCACGGCCTCGAGGATCGCAATGCCGAGGGCGCCGGACTGCGAGAAGAAGCCCACCCGGCCGGGAGCCGGCACGACCGGTGCCATCGACGCGTTCAGCGAGTACGCCGGATCGTTGTTGACGATCCCCAGGCAGTTGGGGCCCACGACTCGCATTCCGTGCGACCGCGCGATCCTGACCAGCTCGGCCTGCCGCTCCCGGCCGTCGGCGCCGGTCTCGGCGAAGCCGGCAGACACCACCACCAACCCCTTGACCCCCTTGGCCGCACAGTCGTGCACGACGTCGATCACCGCCTCGGCGGGTACCGCGACGACGGCGAGGTCGACATCGCCGGGCACGTCCCGGACGCTCGGGTAGGCCGCCACCCCGAACACCGCGGTCGCACCGGGGTTGACGGCATAGACCGGACCGGTGAAACCGCCGCGGACCAGGTGCCGTACCAGCGCCTGGCCGACCTTGTCCGGGGATCGGCTGGCGCCGATCACCGCCACGGAGCGCGGAGTGAGCAGCCGCTTGATCGAGCGGGCCTCCGCGCGGTGCTCGCGGGCCGACATGACCTCGATCGAGTGGTCGGTCGGGCGGATCTCGAACGCGACATGGACCACGCCGTCAGCAAGCCGGCTCGCCATCGTGTAGCCGGCCTCGCTGAACACAGTGATCATCTTGTCGTTCTGGGGCAGCGTCTCGGCGACGAACTTCCCGATTCCGCGCTCGCGGGCGGCCTGTGCGAGGTGCTCGAGCAGGATGCTGCCGACGCCCCGGCTCTGGTGCGCGTCCTCGACGAGGAAGGCGACCTCGGCTCGGTGTGCGTCGAGCCGTTCGTACCGGCTCACCGCGATCATGTCGTCGCCGATGAGCATGATGAGCGCCACCCGGTCGGCGTGGTCGACGTGGGTGAACTTCTCCACGTCGCCGGCGGACAGCGTCGGATAGGGCGCGAAGAACCGGAAGTACTTCGACTCGTCGCTGACCCGCCCGTAGAACGCGACCATCCGTTCGGCGTCGTCGGGCCGGATCGGCCTCAGGTGGGCCGTCGCCCCGTCGGAGAGAACGACGTCGGCCTCCCAGTGCGCCGGATACGGCGCGGCCGGCGCAGGCCCGTCCACGGCACCGACAGTAGCGGCTGGGCATCCGCCCGGAGCTCAGCGAGCGTCGGCGACTCCGGTGAGGCGGCAGGCGTCGGCCCAGGCCGGCGCCGCCGGCTCGAGGTGAGCGCGGTCTGCGGGGCCTGTCCAGTCCGCGACCACATCGATCGCCTGCACGAGCATCTCGCGCAGGAGAACGTCGGGGTCGGGTACGCACGACCTCGCCATGCCATCGACGGCGCAGCGGACGGCGTGCGGGGCGGCCCGGCGCCGGAAGCCCTTGAGCCGGGTGCCGAGGTCGCCGGTGAAGCTCTTCGCCCACTCGGCCGCGTGCGGAACTCGCTCCAACGCCCGGCGGCTGTCGTCGTGGAGGCTGCCCGCAGGCAATCCGTCGAGCTCCGCCAGCACCCGCTCGCACACGAGAACCGACACCGCCATCACACGCTGGCGCTCGGCAGCCACGACCGGCAGTGCCAGCGTCGCGGAGCGAAGAGCGATCAGCGCGTCGACGTGCGGGTCGTCGCTGGTCAACCCGATCACCGAGGGGATCAACCCGGCGAGCCTCGGCCGGCCGTCGTCCGAGGTGTAGTCGTTGACCAGCCGCGCGACACCGGCCAGCAGCGGGTGGGTGCAGTCGGGATGGTCGCTCCAACGCTCCCCGGCCAGGTAGGACGCCAGCTCCATGAAGCACGCGCCCTTGCGCGGACTGCGGTGCTTACCCCGCGACAGCATCGGGAGCAGCTCGGGCACGTTGTTCGCGTCGGTCGACATGACACGTCTCCCCAGGATCGCCAGACCTGATGCGACCTAGTCTGCGCTCTGACCGGCGTCCACGCCACTGTGCTCGGGACACCCGCCTCTGCGCGGGTCGGTGCCCGGCCGCCCCGCCGCCGCGGGCCAGAATGGGATCGACCCCGAATCGTCGTGAGGAGCACCACCGCGATGGCCCGCCGGACGACCAGGAACCCGCCGCCCGAAGACGTCGAGGAGACAATCCTCGACGTCGACGTCACCGAGGAGATGCGCGGCAGCTTTCTCGAGTACGCCTACTCGGTCATCTACTCCCGCGCCATCCCCGACGCCCGCGACGGCCTCAAGCCGGTACAGCGGCGGATCCTGTTCCAGATGAACGAGATGGGCCTGCGCCCGGATCGTCCACATGTCAAGTGTGGGCGCGTGGTCGGCGACGTCATGGGCAAGCTCCACCCGCACGGCGACGGCGCCATATACGACACGCTCGTACGGATGGCGCAGCCGTGGGCGATGCGGGTCCCACTGGTCGACGGCCATGGAAATTTTGGATCCATGGACGACGGTCCAGCGGCATACAGGTACACCGAATGCCGGATGGCGGACCCGGCAACGCTGCTCACCGGGTCGCTTGACGAGGACGTCGCCGACATGGTGCCCAACTACGACGGCACCTACGAGCAGCCCGAGGTGCTGCCTGCGGCCTTCCCGAACCTGCTGGTCAACGGGGCCAGCGGGATCGCCGTCGGCATGGCGACCAACATGCCGCCGCACAACCTCGGCGAGGTCGTGGAGGCAGCACGGCACCTGCTCGCCCATCCCGACGCCACCCTCGACGACCTCATGCGGTTCGTTCCCGGGCCCGACCTGCCCACCGGCGGCCGGATTGTGGGGCTGGACGGTGTCCGCGAGGCGTACGAGACCGGGCGCGGCTCGTTCCGCACGCGGGCTGCGGCGCGGATCGAGAACATCACCGCCCGGCGTCAGGGCATCGTGATCACCGAGCTGCCGTACGCGGTCGGACCCGAACGGGTCCGCGAGCGGATTGCCGACCTCGTACGTGGCAAGAAGCTCCTGGGCGTCAACGACGTCGAGGACTACACCGACCGGAACACCGGCCTACGCCTCGTTGTCGAGCTCAAGAGCGGATTCGTCCCGGAGGCCGTCCTCGAGCAGCTCTACAAGCTCACGCCGCTCGAGGACTCGTTCTCGATCAACAACGTCGCCCTGGTCGACGGCCAACCCCGGACGATGGGCCTCAAAGCGCTCCTCGAGGTCTTCGTGGCGCACCGCCTGGAAGTGGTGCGTCGCCGGTCGGAGTACCGCCGGAGGAAGCACCGGGACCGCCTGCACCTGGTCGAGGGTCTGCTGGTCGCACTTCTCGACATCGACGAGGTCATCCAGGTCATCAGGTCCTCCGACGACGCGACGGTCGCGCGCGACCGCCTGATGTCAGTATTCGATCTGTCCGAGGTGCAGGCCCGGTACATCCTCGACACCCCGCTGCGCAGGCTGACCAAGTTCGACCGGCTCGAGCTCGAGCACGAGGACGAAACGCTGCGACGCACGATCGCTGAGCTGACCGCGATCCTCGACGACCCGGCCGCGATGCGCCTGTTGGTTTCCGACGAGCTCGCCGAGGTAGCCGCGGCCCACGCCACACCTCGCCGCACGGTCCTGCTGGAGTCGGCCGGGCAGCCCGCCGTGGCCGTAACGACCGCACTCGAGGTGACCGACGATCCGTGTCACGTCCTGCTGTCGTCCACCGGGCTGCTGGCGCGCACGACATCGGACGATCCGTTGCCGGAAAGCGGCAAGCGGGCCAAACACGACGTCGTGGTTTCGTCCGTCGGTACGACCGCGCGTGGCGACATCGGAGTGGTCACGAGCGCCGGGCGGCTGGTGCGACTGCCCGTACTCGACCTCCCGGCGCTTCCTCCGACGGCGCAGGCGCCGACATTGGCCGGTGGGGCTCCGCTCACCGAGTTCCTCGAGCTCGGCCGCGACGAAAAGGTGCTGTGCCTCACCTCACTCGACGACGGCTCCCCCGGCCTCGCACTCGGCACCGAGCGGGGCGTCGTCAAGCGCGTCGTCCCCGACCACCGCGCCAACAAGGACGGCTGGGAGGTCGTCCGCCTCGACGAGGGCGACCGGATCGTTGGTGCGGTCGAGCTTCGGACCGGTGACGAGGACCTGGTGTTCGTGACCTCCGACGCCCAGCTGCTGCGATTCGCAGCGGCGTCAGTCCGGCCCCAGGGCCGCGCGGGCGGCGGCATCGCCGGTGTGCGGCTTGCCGCGGGTGCCCGGGTGGTCCACTTCGGCGCGGTCGACGCCGGGCGCGACGCGGTCGTCGTGACGGTTGCCGGTTCGTCTGCTGCCCTTCCCGGAACCCAGCCCGGCACGGTCAAGGTCGCCCCCTACGAGGACTACCCGGCCAAGGGTCGGGCCACCGGTGGTGTGCGCTGCCACCGGTTCCTGCGCGGCGAGGACACCCTGCTGCTGGCGTGGGCAGGTGCGTCACCGCCGATGGCCGCCGCCGGGAGCGGGGTTCCGATAGCGCTGCCCGAACCCACCGGACGGCGCGCCGGCTCCGGCACACCGGCTCCGCAGGCCATCGCCGCAGTCAGCGGGCCGCCGGGTCAACGGTGAGCGATGCGCGTCACGTGCTGAAGTAGTCCGCCATCCGACGTTCCATCTCTTCCGGGCTGACGTCCTCGACGTGTTGAGCCAATCCCCACTGGTGGCCGAAGGGGTCCTCGATGCGCCCCCCTTTGTCACCATAGAACTGGAGCTCCAGCGGGAAGATCTCCTTGGCCCCGGCGGCGATGGCTCGCTCCCACATGGCATCGACGTCGTCGGTGTAGATGAACATCACCACCGTCGTTGCCCCAGCCGAATGCGGCGACCGGGTCGGTGAATCGGGGGACTCGTCGGCGAGCATGACGATGGTGTCACCGATCTTGATCTCGGCATGAGCCACCCGGCCGTCGGGATCGGTCATCGGAGGACCGGTCTCTACGGCTGCGAAGGCGTGCACATAGAACTTGATGGCATCAGCGCACGGGCTGACTATCAGCGAAGCCGTCACCGAACCGTACTGTTCGGGCACTGGATCGACAGGCACGATTGGCCCTCCTCATCTATCGTCGTCATTCCCCGAAGCTATTGCCGTCTGGCTCTTCGGGCTTGTAGGCGTTGACCGTGAACACACCACCTTGCGGATCGCTCAGCACTGCAGTCCTGACCGGACCTGCCTCGAACGGCGGCGTCAAGACCCTGCCGCCGAGCTCAGTCGCCGTGGCCGCAACACCATCGGTGTCGGCGACCGAAAAGGTCACGCTCCAGTGCGACGGGACGTCGTCAGCTGACTGGTCCCTCGTCATCGGCTGCATCCAGCCGATGCAGTCCGAGAAGCCGGGTGGCGCGCCGTGCTCGGCATGCCGGCGCCGCACGTCGGGATCGAACCGTTCGAGGAAGTCGGCGTATCCCGGGAGCCGCACCATGGTCGACTCGCCGAATCCCATGTCCAGCGTGTCGGTTTCCCAACCAAACACCGACCCGTAGAAGGCCTTCGCGCCATCGAGGTCACGGGTGCTGAGGTCGCTCCAGTTCCACGCGCCGGGTTCGTTGACCGCCTCGGCGCCCCGGTGAGTTCCCGCCTGCCACAGGTAGAACACCGCGCCGGACGGGTCGGCACAAGCCGCCGTCCGCCCGGCGTCGTCGACGTCGAACGGCTCGGTGACCACGCGACCTCCGGCGTCCTTGACACGTGCGGCTGTGTCTTCGGCGTTGTCGACCCAGACGTAGGTGTTCCAGACCGGTGCGGGCGACGCGGCCTCCGGCTGGGACGAGACGGCGGCGACATCGCGTCCGCCAAGCCGGGCGACGAAGTATCGACCCGGCGCGTCGGCCGGCATGCGATCCTCGAACTGCCACCCGAACACACCACCGTAGAAGTCCACCGCGGCCTCCGGGTCGGGCTGCATGGCGTCGACCCAGCACGGGACGCCGGGCGGGTACCCAAATCGCTTGAACACGTGCCTTCGCCTCCTCAAGACGTACGCGAACCGTATCGATTCGCACCGTCAAGGTCCCTCCGGGCGGGCGGATGGGTCGGGCACGCATGGGAGAGCGTCGCCTGGCAGGCTGCGACCCATGTGCACGAATCCAGGTCGCGCCGGCGCAGCTCCTGGCGGTGCGCCGAGCGTGAGCGCCGTCGTCGCGGCGGCGCTGCACGGACCGCGGGCGAAGCCCGCGTGAGCGCGTGCTCCGAGCTCAGCCGGCTGCTCGACGAGCCCATGGTGGGGACGGCTCCGGTTGCCGCAACGTGGATCGTGCTGGAACAGCCGGGACCCTGGGGACGCGACGCGCTCATCGAGTCGCATCTCGATCCGGTGCTCGGCGCCGCCCTCGCGACGGCGTCGAGCGCCCACGGTGCTCGGGTTGCGCTCGTGCGCAGGCCAGGACGGCACCCGGATCTCGGCAACCGGTCCCGTCGGGTCTGGATTGCCTCCACCCGTCCCGGACGAACGTGGCTACTGGGCGGATCCGTCGACGACGTCGCCGACCTCGGAGCGCTTTCCTGGAGTGGCGTCGACGCCGGCGACCGCTCGCTGGTGCAGGCGTCGCTGCCGGTCCTGCGGCCCGAGGCCGAGCCGTTGCTTCTCGTCTGCACCAACGCCCGCCGTGACGTCTGCTGCGCCAACTTCGGCCGGCCTCTTGTCGCCGCACTCCGTGAGCCGTTGGCAGGTCGCGTGTGGGAGACCACACACCTCGGCGGCCATCGGTTCGCCCCGACGGCCGCTCTGCTCCCCCACGGCGTCGTGTACGGGCGGCTCGATCCCACTGACGCCCTGGAGGTGTACACACAGTCCCGGGAAGGGCGCCAGGTCGGCCGCAGCTATCGCGGCCGCAGCACCTTCGACCGGCCGGGTCAGGCCGCCGAGGCCGCCGTGCGTGAACACAGCGGTGTCGACGGGCTGGACGACCTCGACGTCGCATCGGTGACCGAGCACGAGGACGGTTCGTGGCAGGTCGTCGTCGGGCACCGCGATGGTCGTCGGTTCGCCGTCGCCGTCAGATCCCTTCCGCTGGAACCACCACGGCCGGAATCGTGCCGCAAGGCGGTCGTCCGGCCCCTGGCTTATTTCGCCGACACGCCTGTCCGGCATGAGTGACATGGCCACCCGCACCGAGATCGGCAAGACTGCGCGGCATGACCTCGACGTACGTCGCCGCTGACGGCCGTTACGACCAGATGACCTATCGCCGGGTGGGACGCAGCGGCCTTCAGCTGCCGGCCGTGTCGCTCGGCCTGTGGCACAACTTCGGCGACACGACTCCGATCGCCACCCAGCGGGCCATCCTGCGCCGGGCGTTCGACCTCGGCGTCACCCATTTCGATCTCGCGAACAACTACGGCCCGCCCTACGGATTCGCTGAGACGAACTTCGGGCGGATCTTCGCCGAGGACTTCGCTCCCTACCGCGACGAGCTCGTGATCTCGACGAAGGCCGGCTACGACATGTGGCCCGGGCCGTACGGGGAGTGGGGCTCGCGCAAGTACCTGCTGGCCAGCCTCGACCGGTCGCTCGACCGGATGGGCCTGGAGTACGTCGACATCTTCTACAGCCACCGCTTCGATCCCGACACGCCGCTCCAGGAGACGATGGGAGCGCTGGACACCGCCGTGCGCTCCGGGCGGGCGCTCTACGCCGGCATCTCCTCCTACTCGGCGGAGCGGACGGCCGAGGCGGCGGCGATCCTGCGCGGTCTGGGCACGCCGCTGCTGATCCACCAGCCGTCGTACTCACTGCTCAACCGATGGGTCGAGGACGGCGAGCCTAACGTGCTCGAGACCCTCGAGGCCGAAGGTGTCGGCTGCATCGCCTTCTCCCCGCTGGCGCAGGGCATGCTGACGGATCGTTACCTCGACGGGATACCCGCCGACTCACGGGCTGCCCAGAACACTTCGCTGTCGCCGGACCTGCTCACCGCGGAGGCACTGCGCCACATCCGCGCGCTGAACGTGATGGCAGCCGAGCGCGGCCAGAGCCTGGCGCAGATGGCGTTGGCCTGGGTGCTGCGCGACGAGCGGGTCACCTCCGCTCTGATCGGCGCCAGCAGCGTCCAGCAGCTGGAGGCCAACATTGCCGCCCTCGACAACCTCGGCTTCACCGACGACGAGCGGGCAGCGATCGACCGCGACGCGGTCGACGCGGGAATCAACCTGTGGGTGAGATCCAGCGAGGGATGACAAGCACTCGGCCTGCTGGGTCCGGGCCCGGCATCGTCGCGTCGTGCTCTACCGATGCAGCGAAGAGGTCAGGCGCTGCTCGGGGAGCCTGCGACGGCGTCGTGACGCCCTATGCGTCGATGCGGGCGCGGTCGAGTTCGGCCGCGCCCGCGACGATGAAGTCCTTGCGTGGGGCGACGTCGTTGCCCATGAGCAGCTCGAAGACCGCGTCGGTCGCCTCGCCCTCAGTGGCGGTGATCCGCCGCAACCGCCGGGACCGCGGGTCCATGGTGGTCTCGGCGAGCTGGTCGGGATCCATCTCGCCCAGGCCCTTGTAGCGCTGCGGCGGCTGCTTGTACCGCACCAGCTTGCGATCGAGCTCGCGCAGCGTGCGCTGGAGCTCGGCGTCGGTGTAGGTGTAGACGTAGCGGTCCTTGCCCTTGCGCGGGTTGGCCAGCTCGACCCGGTGTAGTGGCGGCATCGCGGCGAACAGCCGGCCGGCCTCGACCAGTGGACGCATGTAGCGGAAGAACAACGTGATCAACAAGGTGCGGATGTGGGCGCCGTCGACGTCGGCATCGCTCATGAGAATGATTCGCCCGTAACGGGCCTGGTCGAGTTGGAAGCTACGGCCGCTGCCAGCACCGAGGACCTGGATGATGGCCGCGCACTCGGCGTTCTTGAGCATGTCGCCGACGGATGCCTTCTGGACGTTGAGGATCTTGCCGCGAATCGGCAGCAGCGCCTGGTACTCGGCATCGCGGGCGGCCTTGCCCGTGCCGAGTGCGGAGTCGCCCTCGACGATGAACAGCTCGGAACGGTCCAGCGCCCCCGACCGGCAGTCGACCAGTTTGGTAGGCAACGCGCTGGTCTCGAGCGCGTTCTTGCGACGGACCGTCTCCTTGTGCAGGCGGGCCGCGGCGCGTGCCTTTGCAGCGCCGACGACCTTCTCGAGCACGGCTGCGGCCTGGGCCTTGTCGGCCCGCTTACTGCTGGTGAGGCGGGCGGCGAGCTGGCGCTCGACGATGCGGGCGACGATCCCGCGCACCGAGCTGGTGCCGAGGACCTCCTTGGTCTGGCCCTCGAACTGGGGCTCGGCCAGCCGCACAGTGACCACAGCGGTCAGCCCTTCCAAGACGTCGTCCTTCTCGATCTTGTCGTCGCCGGCCTTGAGCCGGCGGGCGTTCACCCGGACCTGGTCGCGCAGCGTTTTGAGCAGCCCCTGCTCGAAACCGGCGAGGTGGGTGCCCCCTTTTGGCGTGGCGATGACGTTGACGAACGAGCGCACCTCGGTGTCGTACTCGACCCCCCATCGCACGGCGATGTCGACCTCACAGTGGCGGTCGACGTTGCGCGGCGTCATGTGCCCGGCGTCGTCGAGCACCGGCACGGTCTCGGTGAACGACTCGGTTCCGTGCAGTCGCAGGGCGTCGCTGACTGCGGTGTCTGTGGCGAGGAAGTCGACGAACTCGGTGATGCCGCCTTCGTGGCGGAACCGCCGCTCGGACGGCTCGGACCCGGCGTCGAGACGCCGCTGGTCACGCAGCACCAGTTCGAGCCCGGGGACCAGGTAGGACGTCTGCCGGACCCGGGTCACGAGCTCGTCGAAGGCGTACGCGGCGCCGCGCAGGAAGATCTGCGGGTCCGCCCAGAACCGAATCCTGGTGCCGGTGGCGGCCTTGCGGACCTTGCCGGTGATGCGCAACTCGGAGTGGTCGGTGAAGGGCGCGAATGCGGCATCGGGCCCGGCTGCGTCGAAGACCCCGGGTTCGCCACGGCGGAACGACATCGCGTGGGTGCGGCCGTCGCGGTCGACCTCGACGTCGAGACGGGCGGAGAGCGCGTTGACGACGCTGGCGCCCACGCCATGCAGTCCTCCGGAGGCGGCGTACGAGCCACCGCCGAACTTGCCGCCGGCGTGGAGCTTGGTGAACACCACCTCGACGCCGGACAGACCCGAGCGCTGATGGACGTCGACCGGGATGCCGCGGCCGTCGTCACGGACCTCGACCGATCCGTCGGCGTGCAGCGTGACCTCGATCGTGGAGCAGTGACCGGCCAGCGCCTCGTCGACACCGTTGTCGATGATCTCCCACAGGCAGTGCATGAGACCCCGGGAGTCGGTGGAGCCGATGTACATACCCGGTCGCTTGCGGACAGCCTCGAGGCCCTCGAGCACGGATAGGTGCCGTGCCGTGTAGGCAGCCCCGCGCGGCGCCGCGGACTTCCGCGACGACCTCGGGTGCGGCGTACCGAGCGGCAGCTCGGCAGGCTCTGCGGACACGGTCGGGGTTCTCCTGTCGGGTTGGGCCGCGTCGCTTGCCGCGGCGCTGCCAGCGTAGTCGGCGCCAGGGAGGTGCCCATCGCGCCGCGCCGCCGCGCTGTGGACAGGTGTGATGCATCTCGCTTCGCTGAGAGCGAAGCGCCTGTGAACGACGCCTCCGGAACAGGGCCGGTCTGTTTTCATGTTGTACGAGATGACCGACCGATCGCCGGGAAGGAGCACCGTGACCACTGCCGTCGTCAGCCCACTCAAGGCCGTCGACCGCTGCGACAGCTGCGGCGCTCAGGCATACATCCGCGTCGTCCTGGCCGGAGGCAGCGACCTGCTGTTCTGCGGCCACCACGGGCGGCGCCACGAGGCCAAACTCCGTCCGCTCGCCGCCGAATGGCACGACGAGACCGACCGCCTGATGGACATATCGGCCACTGCACCGGCCGACGAGCGCTGAATCTGATCACACGACACGGCGAAGGGCCCCGGCCACCTTGGTCGGGGCCCTTCGCCGATTCCTGGCACGATGCCGTGCGTGGAGCCCATCGGACTTGTCCTGGTCGGCGCGGCCATCCTGCTCGGCCTGGTCGGCATCGTGCTGGTCTTCTTCCCCGGACTGCTGCTGATCTGGGGGGCCGTGGTGATCTGGGCGCTGGTCGAGCGCACCGCCCTGGCCTGGGGGGTCCTCGTCCTCGCCACTCTGCTGGCCGTCGCGGGGACGGTCGTCAAATACCTGCTCCCTGGGCGCCGCATGCGCGATGCGGGAGTCCCCAGAGGCAGCATCGTGGTCGGCGCGGTGCTGGGCATCGTGGGATTCTTCGTCATTCCCGTCGTCGGGCTGTTCGTCGGCTTCGTCGTCGGGATCTACCTGGCTGAGCGGGTCCGGCTGCCCGGCCACGCGGAGGCGTGGCCCGCCACTGTTCACGCCCTCAAGGCGGTCGGCCTGTCGATCCTCATCGAGTTGCTCGCCGGCCTGCTGATCGCAGGCGCCTGGCTGCTCGCCGCGATCGTCGGCTGACTGCACCGGCGGCTAGCGCCGTGATCAGGATCGGTGGACGATCGTCGCCGATGCCTGTGCTCCCGCCAGGACGACCACCTCGGCCACCTGGACGTGCGGTGGGCGGCTGGCCACCCACACAACCGTGTCGGCGATGTCCGCTCCGGTGAGCGGCTCCAGACCCTCGTAGACCATCTCTGCGCGGTCGGCATCGCCGCCGAAGCGGACCACGGAGAAGTCGGTCTCGACCAGGCCGGGCTGGATCACCGAGACCTTCACCCCGGAACCGACGACATCCATGCGCAGGCCGGTGGTGATCCGGTCGACAGCGGCCTTCGACGCGCAGTACACCGCCCCGTTGGGATAGGCCTCCCGGCCCGCGATCGAGCCGATATTGACGATATGGCCACGTCCGCGGGCGAGCATCCCGGGCAGCACGGCGTGGGTCACGTTGAGTAATCCCGTGACGTTGGTGTCGATCATCCGGTCCCAGTCGTCCGGGTCGCTGTCCTGCAGCGGCGCGAAGCCGGCGGCGAGCCCTGCGCTGTTGACCAGGACGTCGACCGCGGCCCAGTCCGCGGGCAGCCCGCCGATGACGGCGTCGACCGCTGACCGGTCGCGGACGTCGAGCTCGACCGGGTGAGTCGGGACGGGTAGTACGGCCGCCAGATCCTCGAGCCGGTCACGCCTGCGCGCCGCGAGCACCAGCCGGGAACCCTCGGCCGCGAACGCTTCCGCGCAGGCACGGCCGATCCCGCTGGATGCGCCGGTGACCAGCACGCAGGCGTCGCGCAGACTCGTCGCGCCCATGTCAGTCGAGGCCGGCGGGCAGGAGGCACGAAGGAGCGATGTGCATGATCAGGCGCGCGCCTCCCGTAGACGGAATCGTTGTGCGTCCGATGACCCTACCGCCGCACCGGCTGCGAACCGGAGTCGCCGATCGAGATGACCGACAGTCTGCGCTGTCTTGACAAGAGAGTTTGTCGGTGGCACCGTAGCAGAAGCCCGACAACACACAGAGGAGATCATCATGAGAAAGATCGTCGCAGGACTGTTCATCTCTCTCGACGGCGTCATCGAGGCTCCGGAGACCTGGCACTTCCCCTACCTCAACGACGAGATGATGCAGGTGGTCGGATCCCAGATGGCCGACGCGGACACCATGCTGCTCGGGCGAGTGACCTACCAGGACTTCGCCGGCTACTGGCCCCACCAGGGCAGCGACGTCGAGATGGCGGACTACATGAACAGCACTCCGAAGCTCGTCGCCTCGACCACGCTGGACACGGTGGACTGGCAGAACTCGACACTGATCAAGGGCGACGTTGCCGAGGAACTCGCCACGCTGAAGAAGCAGCCCGGCAAGAACATCGCGATCACCGGCAGCCCCACCCTCGTCCGGTCGTTGCTGCGGGACAACGTGCTCGACGAGCTGCAACTCCTGGTCCACCCGATCGTCGTGGGCCGCGGCAAGCGCCTATTCGAGGACGGGTCCGACCAGATGCCGCTGAACCTCGTGAAGTCCACGACGTTCAGCACCGGCGTCCTCTCCCTCACCTATGCGCCGACCCGCGCGTAGGTGCACATAGGTCCTGTTCGTCGGCCCGGTGGGGCGGCTCCGTTCCGGGCTTGCTGCAGGCACCGGAACGGAGCCTCGACGGGATTGGTACCGCCGTGCAGACCACCGTACTGCTGGCCGCGCCGCCGTGTCGGATGTTGCCGAGCTGCTCAAGGGCGTCGCATCACTGTATGGGTGGTGCTTGGCGTCGTTGCACTACTCGTCTTGAGGCGAGTCCTCGTTGGGCGAGGCGGATCCGCGGACCGCCTGCTCAATCTTGCCCCTGCAAACTCCAAAGTGACTTCACCCGGGCCAACACCCAGCTTGCTAAACGCAGACGAGTCGATTCGCACCGCGATTGGCCAGGCGGCGAAGTGTTCGGTCGTTGACCGGTTGCAGCGAAACGCTGATCTCATTGCCAGTGCCCGGATTCTCTGGGTTGATGATCACCCTGAGAACAACACTCCAATCGTCGAGCTGCTCCGCCTGTACGGGGCGGCGGTGGAGACCCCGCGGTCGAATCATGAGGCGCTGGCTCTGCTCAAGGTGCCCGATATGACGTCATCATCAGCGACGTAGCCAGGACCAAGAGGGGTCGGCAGTGACCTAAAGGGAGTCGAGCTGGCAGAACAGGTGTATCGCGGGCGGGGCCAGTCCGTCGTTCTCTTCCTGCGAGATTCGACCCAGCGAGGGTGCCGGGCAAGAGTATCGAAGAGAGGCTTGACCTCGTGATTCCGCTCGACCGGGCAGTGTTTGGGCGAACCAACCGCATGGACGAGGCGCTTCATCTGATCATGGACATGCTTGAGCGGTGAGGCCTTGGAGCACTACCTCATTGCCGCCACCAAACCCAATCGGATACCTGATTCGCTCGCGACGCGGCAGATGGGGACGTTCGCCTCTGCGTACTGGGTCAGCTCCGGGCTTCTTCGACGGATCGGGAAAGCAGACAGAACTCATTGCCTTCGGGATCGCAGAGGACCACCCACGTGGCGTCGGCCCCCTGGCCTACGTCCGTGCGCCGCGCGCCCAGGCTAAGGAGCCGCTCGAGCTCATCGGCTGTGGCTATGCCGTCGGCGCGAAGGTCGAAATGCAGTCGGTTCTTGACCGTCTTTTTCTCGGGCACTGCCAGCACGTCGATCGTTGGCCACGATCCATCTGGCGGCGCGATGCTGATGACGATGCCGTCCTCTTCGACGACCTGCCAGCCGAGGACGCCGCACCAGAAGTCGGCGACCACACGTGGCTGCACAGCGTCGATCGAAATGACCGCTATTCGACTGGGCATGCCAATTATCTTAGAGCGCGTCGGGTGATGACCGTCGATAGACGGCTCCAGCGGCGCCGCGTGGTCGGCAACGGTGAACCACCGGCAAAATTATCGGCCCGACGCGCGTCATGCAGCGCGTCTCTCAGCCACACTGACCCCGAGCACACATCCGGATCTCGGCATGACCGTGAAGCTCGGACGGTCCGACCAACAGCGACGTCGCGTCAGGGTCAGGACGCCGCGAGGGCCTGCTGGTGGCCATCGCGCCAGTTCGAAAGCAACATCAGGTGTCACCAAAGCGGCCCTGCGGAGGGCACCGACGTCGTTTTGAGGATGGCGCGGCCGCGCTCCAGCCGACCTGCGGGCGTATGGCCCTGTCCGCACCACCCCAGTAT
>DATHII010000039.1:0-6454 GCA_035316885.1 Jiangellaceae bacterium
GCGTGACGAAGGACTACGATGCGCCGTCGCTTGCTCGCCTTCCTCTGCGAGGTGCCTGTGGTCTGGTCATTGGCCTACCTGGCGTTGGGCCGCAGCCTAGAGCTGATCGTGCTGTGCTGCCGGTCGGCCAAGGCCAAGGAAGTCGAGATCCTGGTGCTGCGCCACGAGCTTGCGGTGCTGCGTCGCCAGCATCCGCGGTCACGACTGCAAGCTAAGGATCGTGCCCTGCTCGCGGCGCTGAGCCGCCAGCTCCCTCGGGCCCGCTGGTCGGTGTTCCTGATCAAGCCGGAGACGCTGCTCGGCTGGCACCGGCGAATGGTGCGCCGACGGTGGACCTACCCGACCGTGTCCATGGGGCGACCGCCGGTCCCTGACCGGGTGCAGCAACTGATCGTGCGGCTCGCCCGTGAGAATCCGCGGTAGGGCTACCAGCGCATCCGCGGCGAACTACTGCGCCTGGGCTGCCGGATCTCGGTCAGCTCGATCAGCCGGGTGCTGCGAGCTCACGGCATCCACCCAGCGCCTCGACGTGCTCCGACGACGTGGCGGTCGTTTTTCCGCCGCCAGGCCGCTGGCATCCTGAGTGCGACTTCTTCACCGTCGACACGGTGGTCCTGCGGCGGCTGTATGTGCTGTTTATCATCGAGCAGCCAGCCAGCATTCACCGACGTGACCTGCTCCAAGGTTGCTCCACGATTACCGACGAGCTGCATGAACCGCATTTGCGCACCCTACGGGCCGCGCTCCACCACGGCGGGGTCCTATCTGCTGATATCTGGTCGGCGTCGCTGCCTGTAGCGGCGGCAAGGGGACTTGAACCCCGATCATTGCGCTAGCAGCGAGTGGGCCCGGCTCCAGCTGGGCCCACTCGCACCGTTTCTCGGTCGTCTACGAGTCGACGCTGACGATCGTGGAGCCGATCTCGCTGCTCCCGTCGCTGTAGCTGATCCGGCCGAGGTACTTCGTGCCTACGGTCAGGCCGCTCCAAGAGACGGTGACGTTGGCCGTGCCGCCGACCGTCGCCGTCGACGTGCTTGAGGCCACCGTCATGTTCCCCGCAGCCGTGCTGGGGACGAGCCAGTTGAACAGCGTGTAGACCGCGTTCGTACCGTCGGTCTGCCAGCCGTGCGCGTACAACTTGTACGTTCCCGCGGCCGGAGCGCCGAGGTCGATCCGCTCGGCGCTCGTGCCGCCGGCGCTGACGCCGACGAGCGTGAGGGCGCCGCCCGTGCCGACCCGGTACAGGTAGAGGTCGATGTCGTCGTTGCCATCGGTGAACTCATCGAACAACTGGAAGCGCGCGAGCGTCGTCCCGGTCGGAACCGTGAACGAGTGCACCTGGATGCCCTGGTTGGAATCTGGCGCATCCGGGTCGAAGTTGTTCGTCGGATCGTCGGCGACTGTTCTGGTTTCGGTCGTCGCGGCGACCAGTCCCTGCGCGGCGACCGCGAACGTGCCCTGGTAGCCGAGCTGGACCGTCCGGGTTGCCGACCCGGACGGTCCCGTGCCGGTGATCGCGGCGGGAGCGGCCAGCTTCACGGGACGGATGACGAGGGGGATGCGCACCTGGTGGCCGCCCCTCCCGTCATTCCAGGTCAGCGAGCCGAACGCGTATCGGTCGAACGCCGCGTCCTGGTTCGCGGTGAACGACACCTGATAGGTTCCGGTTGCGCCCGCCGCAAGCGTCAGCTCGCGTGGCGTGACCTGGACGTCCACCCCAGAAGGGGCCGCCACGCTCAGCCGGTACCTCGCCGCGGGACCGACGTTCTTGACCTTCCGCGTCACCGTCTGGACACCGGCGAGCGCGCGAATCGTGACCGACGGGACGTTGAGGTCGGTCGCGGCCACGACCGGCGCTGGGCTGGTGCCGAAGCAGAGTGTGCAGAGACCCTGGCTTCGCAGGAAGGCACGGTAGTCGTCGAACCCGGCTGAGTAGACGAGCACCGGATTCGCCGCCCCATTCGGGACGACGTGCCCGGCGCCGAAGTCGAACGGGTCCGCGGGCGTGACACCGTCCTCCTTGCGGACGTTCTGGCGGGCGGTCGTCATGATCGCCGACTGCAGCTCGGCGGGTGTCCAGTCGGGATGGAGGTCCCTCAGGAGCGCGCCGATCCCGGCGAGGTGCGGGCTCGACATCGACGTCCCGGCGATCGCCTGGAACAGCTGACCGGGCGCGCCCACGAACGCGGTCGGGCTGTTGCCGGCCAGGATCTGCACCCCCGGAGCCGTGATGTCCGGCTTCAGGAGATCGCCGGTGCTCCGGTTGCTCGGAAGCAGCGGCCCGCGTGACGAGAAGGCCGCCATCGTGTTGCCGCCGCCGAACTCCTTGGCGCCGCCGGACAGTGACGCGGTGGCCGAGGCGCCGGCCGCGGCGATGTAGGCCTTGATCGCCAGGCCGTTGGTATGGGTTACGTGCAGCGTCGGCACGTGATGGTTGTCGCTGAGCAGCGCGTCGGTGTCGGTCTCTGTGTAGAGGACCATCCCGACGCCGCCGGCCTGCTTGACGGCCAGGCTCCTCGCCGCCCGCTGGAAGCTCCCCTGGCAGACGACGATCTTGCCGGTCACCAGCGACGGGTTCAGCCCGGTGAGGCAGCCCTCGCTCCCGGCCGCGGCCCCGTCCACAAGTGGCGTCGACGCTAGGCCGGGCGTCAGCGTCACGCCCTTGTACGACTGGCCATTGCCGAGCCTGACCGTGCCGGTGAAGGAGCGGTTTTGGGTGCTGGCGCCCACCGTCGTCAACCACGGACCTCCGTGGTCGACGGTGCTGGCGTCGGGGCCGGCGTTGCCGGCCGAGGCGGCGACGAACACGCCGGCCTGCCGCGCGAACAGGAACGCCACGTCGTCGGCGTCGAGGAAGTCGGGATCGTTGTCCCCGATCGAGTAGTTGATGACGTCGACACCATCGGCGACGGCCGCGTCGATCGCCGCGACGAGGTCACTGACGGCGCAGCCCTCGGGCCAGCACGCCTTGTAGGCGGCGACCCGCGCCCGCGGCGCCATCCCGCTGATCGTCCCGAAGCTCTTGCCGAAGATCGACGCGGCGACGCCCGCGTTGCCGCCGGCGGTCGACGCCGTGTGGGTGCCGTGACCGTCGTGATCGCGCGCCGACTGGTAGTCACCCGCCAGTCCGCCGCCGAAGTGGCCGAAGCCCTTATTGAAGTACCGGGCACCGATCAGCTTGTCGGTGCAGTCGCTCTGCGTCCACTGCTCCCCGGACTGGCACTCACCGTTCCAACCGGCGGGTGCTGGACCATAGCCGGTGTCGGCGAAGCTCGGGTGCTCGGGCCAGATGCCGGTGTCCACGACCCCGATGATGACGTCCTCGCCCGCGCGGGCCTGTCCGCCGAGCTGGCTCCAGATGCCACCGCCCGCGTTGAGACCGAGGAAGGTTGGGGTATTGTCGGTGGCCGGCTGGGACAGGGAGTCACGCTCCACCGAGACGACGCCCCGCGAGGCCTGCAGCCTGGCCACCTGCCCCTTGCTCAGCGTGGCTGCGAAGCCGTTGAGCGAGTACGAGTAGTCGTAGATCCGCGCCGCTCCGACGCCGTTCGCGACCGCGTCGTGGCGAGAGCGCAGATACCCTGCGTACCTCTCGACGTTGGGAGCGCGCTTGTCCAGCTTCTGGCCCGGCGCCGGCTTCGTGGCCCGATAGCCGGCGACGCCGCCCTCGTAGGCGGCAACCGGTGCTTCCTCGAGCACGACAAGATAGACGTCGCTGACGCCCTTGCCGGTGGCTGTCGCGTTGACATCGCTGCCCTGGACGGCGCCGGCCGTGCCGGTGAAGACGACGGCGACCAGGAACGCGGCGGCGAGCGCTACGCCCCTCATGACGGCTTGTTTCATGCTCTCACCTCGTGCACGAACGACCGGACCGCCTACGACGGTCGAAGACCCCAGCGTCCTCGCGACCGGAGTGTATCCCGCAAGGCTGGCGACCTACGACGGCGGTTCCTCAGGCGACTACGACCGGGTTTCTGCACCGTGTGCCGGTTCTAGCTGGCCTGGCGGCTGGCTGCGGCCGGTACGCGCGCTTGTGGGGCAGGATCGGTGAGGAAGTCGGTCACCACGCGCACGAACCGTTTGGGTTGCTCCCAGTAGAGCAGGTGGCCCGCCCCATGAAACCGTTGCACCCGGGCGTCGGGAACCAGGCCGGCCAGCACCTCGGCGTTGCCGGGGGCAACGACCTGGTCGGCGGTGCCCTGCACGACCAGGGTGGGTTGGGTGATGCGGCGTTGCCGGCCGAGCGGGTTGAACAGCATCCCGGCGGCGGTCTTCGCCCGCCAGGCCGATTCAGGCTGGGGATGGGCGAGCTTGCGGGCCACCAGGCGGCGGGCGACCCTGGGTCGGCGGCGCAGGGTCGTGGGCCCGAGCGTCTTTGCGACGAACTGCTGCAGCTTGGCCTGGCTGGTCATGAACGGCGCCGAGGCGAACAGGTAGGTGGTGCCCAGTGGCATGGGGCGGCTGCGGGGCCCGCCCGGGATGGTGGCCACCAGGACCAGCTTGTCGACCCGCTCGGGGTGGGCGAGCGCCAGCTCCTGGGCGATCATGCCGCCAAGGCTGGTGCCGACCAGGCTGGCCCGTTGGATGCCGGCGTGGTCCAGGACCGCCAGGACGTCGTCGGCCATGACGCGGGTCGAGTAGGTCCCGGGCGGGGCGTCGGAGGCGCCGATGCCGCGGTTGTCGATGGTGATGACCTGGAAGCGGCGGGCCAGCCGGTCGGCCACCGGCTCCCAGCCCCAGCGACCAACGCCCACGCCCTGGATCAGGACCAGCGGCGACCCGCGACCGCGGAGGTCATAGGCAACGGCCACCGAGCCGTTGCGGGCAAGGCGGGTCGGGCCCACACGGGCCGCGCCCGGCAGGCGCAGCCGGACCGGCGCATGTCGGCGCAGGCTGTGGCCGAGCTGGCGGAGTGTCGCTTCGACTGCGGACCGGGCCCGCCGCGCTCGGCGCCCGACCCTGGTCGTCCAATGCCGAGCACGGGATCGGGCCATGTCGGTCTCCTCTCGTGGTTTCTGGCGCTGATGGTGGTCAGGCGCTGGGGTCGTCCTCATGGTGGCGGCCGGCATGGGCCGCCCAGACGACGCTGCTGTTCTGGACCCGACTAGCCGGATCTGTCTGGGCTGGGTGCGACCAGGAGGCCCTCGGCCACCGGAGGTAGCGGGATGCCGGCTTGCTCCAGCGCGCTCTCCACCCTGGCGCGTAGCTGGCGGGCGACGTCGTCGCGCTTGGACGGGCGGGTCTTGACCGCGAGGCGGATGGTGACCGAGGCCGGCTTGACCTCCTCCACGCCCCAGAGCTCTGGGGCCTCCAGCAGAAACGGCTGCCACTGCTCGTCCTGGGCGACCTGGTGGGCGGCCTGCTCGACGGTCCGCATGGCCTGGGCCAGGTCGGTCCCGCGTGCCACCTCCACGTCGACCAGCACCCGGGCCCAGTCGCGGGACTCGTTGCCCAACCGCTCGATCTCGCCGTTGCGCACGTGCCACACGATCCCGTCCACGGCGCGCAGCCGAGTGGTGCGCAGCCCGACCCGCTCCACCACGCCCTTGGCGGGGCCCGCATCGACAACATCGCCTGGGCCGTACTGGTCCTCCATCAGCATGGCGATGCCGGACAGGAAATCACGCACCATCTGCTGGGCGCTCAGGCTGAGCACCAACCCGGCGATGCCCGCCCCAGCCAGCAGGGGCCCGAGCCGAAGCCCCAGCACATGCAGCACCAGGATGGCTGCGACCAGCCAGATCGCCACCGAGGCCACGTTGGCCAGCGCGGCACCGATCATCTCGGCCCGCTGCGAGCGACGCACGGTGGGCAGCGGATCGGTGGAGGCGAGCAGGGCACGTGGCGTCTTGGCCCGCAGCGACTCCAGCCGGTTCTGGACGAATCGGAGCTCCAAGCCGCCGACGAGCCGGCGCAGCAGCCACCGCACCAGTCGGTTGAGGACGACCGCGCCGAGCACGACCGCCGCCACCTTGAGCGACCGGGCCAGCAGCAGCTCACCCATGCTGGCAACCAGACCACCCGGGTTGGAGAGCAGCCCGCCGGCCACCAGCGGCAACGCGGCTGCTCGGGGCGAGGGAACGGGGCCTTGGCTGAGCAGGTGCATGGAGTGGGTTCTTGCCCTTCATGAGGGTGACGGTGATGACGTCGGGCTCGCTGGGCCTCTGCGTCGGTTGGTTGGCTGGGGAGGTTGGGAGCGGGCGGGTGTGGAGTTCGGCTGTAGGAGGAGGGTCCCGCTTCACCCTATGTGAATCTGTTCACAACTTGCATACTATATCTAGCAATGAGTGGTCGTCAAGGCTCCGCCCTGCATGCACCGGGCCCTGTTGGCCGTGATCGACACCGACAACGGCAAGCTGGTCAGGTGCCCAGCGTGCTCATGTCCAGGTACTCAGGGCGTGGGGATGGCCGTGGAGAGTCTCTAGCTGCACCGATCCTCCGCCTCCTCTGCCGC
>DATHII010000040.1:0-29581 GCA_035316885.1 Jiangellaceae bacterium
CTGCCCGGCCGGGCATTGCTGCGTGCCCTGGTCACGGTCCCCCTCGTCCTCCCACCGGTCATCGGCGGCGTCGCCCTCCTGGTGGCCTTCGGGCGAAGCGGCCTGATCGGTGGGTGGCTGTACGACGCGTTCGGCTTCTCAGTGCCGTTCACAACGGCGGCCGTTGTGCTGGCGCAGTCCTTCGTCGCGATGCCCTTCCTGATAGTCGCCGTCGAGGGGGCGCTGCGAACGGCGGATCGCCGCTACGAAGGCGTCGCGGCCACGCTGGGCGCGTCCGAATGGACGACGTTCCGGCGGGTGACGCTGCCGAGCGTGGCCCCGGGCGTGCTCGCGGGCGCCGTGCTGTGCTGGGCAAGAGCACTGGGCGAGTTCGGTGCCACTATCACGTTCGCGGGCAGCTTTCCCGGCACGACCCGGACGCTGCCGACGGCTGCGTATGCGGCCATCAACGCCGGTGAGATCGAGACCGCGATCGTGCTCAGCCTGCTGATGATGGCGGTCTCCGTCACCGTCCTGGTCGCGCTGCGCGACCGGTGGGTGAGCACCCGATGAGCCTGTCGGCGCAGCTGCTACTCGAGCGGGGGGGCTTCACCCTAGAGGTGTCCTTCGCCGTCGGCTCGGGCGAGGTAGTGGTGTTGCTCGGTCCCAACGGAGCGGGCAAGTCGACGGTTCTGTCGACGCTGGCCGGACTCCTCCGCCCTGATGCCGGGCGGATCGTCCTGGCCGACGTCGTGCTCGTCGACACCGCCACCCGGGTACATCTGACACCGCAGCAGCGCCAGGTCGGGCTGGTTCTCCAGGACTACCTGCTCTTCCCCCACCTCTCGGCGGTCGAGAACATCGCGTTCGGGCTGCGCTCGCGCGGCGTCCCGCGCGGGACGGCGCGGGTCACGGCGTCCGGATGGCTCGAGCGGATGGACCTTGCCGGACTGGGGGAGCGCCGCCCGCGTGAGCTCTCCGGCGGTCAGGCGCAGCGGGTAGCCCTGGCGCGCGCCCTGGCGGTCGATCCCGCCATGTTGCTGCTCGACGAGCCGTTGGCGGCGTTGGACGCCGGCACTCGGCCGACGGTGCGCGCCGACCTGCGCCGCCACCTCACGGCCTACGACGGCGCCACCGTACTGGTCACCCACGACCCGCTCGAGGCGCTCGTACTGGGCGATCGGATCATCGTGGTCGAACAGGGACACGTGGTCCAGGAAGGGCCCCCGGAAGAGCTGACCCGCCACCCCCGCACCGACTATGTCGCCCGGCTGGTCGGGCTGAACCTGTTGCAGGGCGAGGCACATGGACGGGTCGCGACGCTCGGCCCGCACGGCACTGTCGCGATCGCTCACGATGCATCCGGGCCGGTCCACATCGCGTTCCCGCCCGCAGCGGTGACGCTGAGCCTGGATCGCCCGCACGGCTCGGCGCGCAACGCCTGGAGCGGACGGGTCAGTGACGTCGAGCGGCACGGCGACCTGGTCCGGATCACCGTCGACGGGCCGGTCCCGTTGCTGGCCGACATCACCCCGCTGGCCGTCGCCGACCTGGCTCTCGAACCCGGCGTAGAGGTGTGGGCGGCGGTCAAGGCCACCGAGGTGAGTGTCTACCCGGCCTGAGACGATGACGGTATGGCCGGCAGAACGCGTGGGCGCGAGACGGTCGGCGACGCCGTGCGGAGCCTGGTCGTCCTGCTGGGGGTGATCGCGGCCGTCGTGGCCGCCTTCACGGTCATGCGACCAGATGCCCGGTCGCCCGATCCGGTCGACTACGGTTCGGCGCTCGACCACGTGCGCGGCGAGTACGCGTACCCGGTCCTCGCGCCGGACCCGGTTCCCGACGGCTGGCGGGCGACCAGTGTCGAGCACTCGTCCCTTCCCACCGGCGACCGCTGGCGGCTCGGTTTCCTCACCGGCGACGGCGGCTTCGTCGGCCTCGAGCAGTCCGACGGCGAGATCGAGTCCTACCTGGCCGACCGGCTCGCCGAGTTCGGCGAGGACGGTGCCAGCGAGATCGCCGGAGCGACCTGGGAGCGCCGCGTCGAACAGGGCGATCGGACCGACCGGGCGCTCGTGCGCGTCGACGGCGGAGCCGCGACCATCGTGCTGGGCACCGAGCCCTACGACGTACTCGAGGCCTTCGTGGCGACCTTGTCGCCCTGAGCGGCGTCGAGGCGGCTGCGAGCGGCGTCGAGATAGCGCTCGCACAGGGCAGCCAGATCCTCCCCGCGTTGCCACAGCGCGAGCGACTCCTCGAGAGTCACACCGCCCGCCTCGAGCTGACCGACGATGCGGACGAGCTCGTCCCGCGCCTGCTCGTAGGTGAGACCGGCTGTGTCGGCGCCACCGGCCACCGCGCCGGCATCGGCACCGTCCGACTTCGCCGCCATGCCGTCACCCTAACTGGCCGTCCATGGTCGCGGACCGTCAGTCGACCGTCGCGCCCAATTCGCCGTCGGCGAGGCGGATGCCCACGTGCTCCCCGGCCGCGACGTCACCGATCGAGCGGAGCACGGTGCCGTCGACACGCCGGACGATCGCGTAGCCCCGGTCCAACGTGGCCGCGGGGGACAGGGCGCGGATCCGGGCCCGGGTGTGCCCGACGTCATCGCTCGCGCGGTCGAGAGCGTGGCGGATCAAGCGGCGGCTGCGTCCGGACAGGTCGGCCAGCTCCGCTGCCCGCATGCGCAGTCCCGACACCGGATCCGCGAGCACCGGTCGAGATCGCAGGGCGGCCAGCGCTGCCCTGTCCCGGTCGAGCCGGTGCACGAGGGACGAGCGGAGCCGGTCCAAGGCCCGCCCGACGCCACGGCTCTCCTCCTCGACGTCGGGCACCACACGCTTGGCCGCGTCGGTGGGGGTGGATGCGCGGACGTCGGCGACCAGATCGACCAGAGGCGAGTCGCTCTCGTGGCCGATCGCGCTGACCACCGGCGTGCGGGTCGCGGCGACGGCACGCACCAGTGTCTCGTCGGAGAACGGCAACAGATCCTCGACAGACCCACCGCCGCGGGCGAGCACGACCACGTCGACCTCGGGGTCGCGGTCGAGCGTCCGTAGTGCTTCGACGACCTGCACCACTGCGGACGACCCCTGGACGGCGACCTCCAGGACGCGGAAGCGCACCGCCGGCCAGCGGCGTCGCGCGTTCTCGAGCACGTCGTGCTCCGCCGCCGAGCCGCGCCCGCACACCAGCCCTACGACCCTGGGCAGGAACGGCAGACGACGCTTGTGCTCCGCAGCGAACAGACCCTCGGTCTCGAGCATCCGACGGAGCCGTTCGATGCGGGCCAGCAGTTCGCCGAGGCCGATCTGACGGATCTCGTCCGCGGCCAGCGAGAGCGTCCCCCGGGTGAAGTACCAGGACGGCTTCGCGTGCACCACGACCCGGGCACCCTCGAGGACGGGTGGCTCGACCGCGTCGAGCACCTGACGTGGACACGTCACCTGCAGCGACAGATCGGCTGCGGGATCGCGCAGGGTGAGGAACGCAGTCTGCGTGCCCGGCCGGCGGGTCAGCTGGGCGACCTGGCCCTCCACCCAGATCGGCCCGAGCCGGGCGATCCAACCGCCGATCGCCTGTGACACGACGCGGACCGGTGCCGGTTTCTCGGGCGAGGTCTGCAGAGCCACGCTGCAGCACCGTACCCGGGCGCTGGTCTTTGATCACATTCACCATGCTCGTGGACCGTTCACCAGGGTTCTGCGCCTGGTGAACCGTCTCCCGGGGTGGTGAACGTGATCAACGGACGGGGGGAGCCCCGCGCCAGGGGAGCGTCCCTACCATGGGGGTATGAGTACTTCCGAGGGCCGGGTCCTGCTCGCCGCGCCGCGTGGGTACTGCGCCGGTGTCGACCGGGCGGTCGTGACCGTCGAGAAGGCGCTCGACTTGTACGGCGCGCCCGTCTACGTACGCAAGCAGATCGTGCACAACAGGCACGTCGTCGAGACACTCGAGGAGCGCGGGGCGGTCTTCGTCGACGAGTTGGACGAGGTTCCCGAGGGTGCCCTGGTGGTCTTCTCCGCGCACGGCGTCTCCCCGATGGTGCATGCCGAGGCGTCGCGCCGGGGCCTGCGAACCATCGACGCCACCTGCCCGCTGGTGACGAAGGTCCACAACGAGGCCAAACGGTTCGCGAAGGACGACCTCGACATCGTGCTGATCGGCCACGAGGGGCACGAGGAGGTCGAGGGCACGTCGGGAGAGGCGCCCGAGCACATCCAGCTTGTTCAGAGTCCAGCAGACGTCGGGTCGGTGACGGTGCGCGACCCGTCCCGCGTGGTGTGGCTGTCGCAGACGACGCTGTCGGTCGACGAGGCCTACGAAACCGTGACGAAGCTGCGCGAGCGCTTCCCCGCGCTGATCAGTCCGCCGAGTGACGACATCTGCTACGCGACCCAGAACCGGCAGGTGGCGGTCAAGGAGATCGCCACTGAATCCGACCTGGTCCTGGTGGTGGGATCGGCGAACTCGTCCAACTCGGTCCGGCTGGTGGAGGTGGCCCTCGACGCGGGGGCCGGCGCGGCGTACCGGGTCGACAACGCCGAGGAGATCGACGAAGCGTGGCTGGACGGTGTCGGAACCGTCGGCCTCACCAGCGGCGCCTCGGTGCCGGAGGAGCTGGTTCAGGGTGTGGTCACCTGGCTCGGCGAACACGGCTACCCGATCGTCGACGAGCACCGCACCACCGAAGAGTCGTTGATCTTCTCGTTGCCGCGCGAGCTCCGTCGTGATCTCAAGGGCGTCGGCTGACTCTCGGCCGGACGAAATAGGCGTCGACCTAGGACTTGTCGTCGTTCCAGAACGCAGAGGCGATCACGACGATGGCCCAGATGCCGAGCGGGATGGCCGGCCAGAAGTCCTGGAGCTCGCCGCTGGACAGGCTGCTGATCCCCCAAATGCCGATCATGACGACGGCGCCGCCGAGCCAGGTCTTCCACATGTCCAACAATGCTCGGACGTCGTTGCGCCGCTTCTCCGGCGCGGCTGACTTCTCGTGGCGCTCCGCCGGGATCGGCAGGTCGGAAGTGAGCCGGTCGAGCTCGCCGTAGGTGGCCGACGTCCACACCGCGTCGAGGCGCCGCTGATACTCGTCGACATCGAGGCGGCCCTCGCCGAAGGCGTCGCGCAGGTCTTCGGCGACCGCCTCGCGATCGGCGTCGCTTGCTCGCTGGTCGTCGGGCCTGGCCGGCACGTTCGCCATCAGTTCAGGATATGGGAACAGCCGTTCAGCCCTTGGTGCCGTCGCGCGCCGGCCTGAGTGATGCCGCTTCGACGCCGTAGCGCGCATCGGCCTCGATCTCGTCGATCGCCACCAGCGCGTCGGTGGCCGACGCGACCAGCTCGGGTGCCTGGACGTGGCGGGTCACCCGGTCGAGCTGGTCGGCGGGCTCGAGTCCGGCGTCGGCGACGCCCAGGTCGGCCATCTTGCGGGCCGTGACGAGAACGCGGCTCTCGATCGAGCTGACGGTCTCGTTGTATGCGCGCACCGCGCCGTCGAGCTGGCGGCCGAGCTTGCTGACGTGGCCGCCCATGGTCGAGAGCCGGCCGTGCAGCTCCTTGCCCAGGCTGAGGACCTGCGCGGCGTTGCGCGCCAGGGCCTCCTGCCGCCAGGTGTACGCGACCGTACGGAGCAGCGCGACCAGTGTCGCCGGCGTCGCGATGACGACGTTGCGCTCGAAGGCGTGCTCGAGCAGCGTCGGGTCCTGCTCGAGCGCGGCGTTGAGGAAGACCTCAGCGGGCACGAACATGACGACGAACTCCGGCGCCGGCTCGAACTGGTCCCAGTACCGCTTCGCACCGAGGGCGTCGATGTGCCCCTTGAGGTGGCGGGCGTGTGCCGCGAGCCGCGCGGTGTGGGTGGCGTCGTCGCGGGCCTCCATCGCTTCGAGGTAGCCGTTGAACGAGACCTTGGAGTCGACGACGACCTGCTTGCCGCCGGCAAGGCGGACCACGAGGTCGGGTCGCAACCTGCCGTCGGCGGTCTCGGCGGTCGCCTGCTCGGAGAAGTCGACGTGGGCGAGCATGCCGGCCGCCTCGACCACCCGGCGCAGCTGGAGCTCGCCCCACCGGCCTCGCACCTGGGGGGCCCGCAGTGCCGCCACGAGCTGGCTGGTCTCGGCCCGGAGCAACTCGGAGGTCTGGCTCATGCCGCGGACCTGCTCACGCAGCTCGGCGTATGCCCCGGCCCGGGTGCGCTCGACGGCGCCGAGCTGGGCCTCGACCTTGCCCAGCTGCTCGGCCAGCGGCTTCACCAACTGGTCGACGGCCTGGCGGCGCTGCTCGAGCTCGGCGACGGCGCGCTGCTCGCTGCCCTTGAGGTGCTCGCCCGCGAGCTGGAGGAACTGCTCGTTGTTGCTGCGCAGCGCCTGGGCCGACAACCGCTCGAACTCGTGGACGAGCCGCTGCTGCTCCTGTGCGGCGGACTGGGCATGTGCAAGCTCGGCGTCGAGCCGGACGCGCTCGGAGTCGACTTCGCGCAGCCTGGCTTCCACCGCCGCCCGCTCCTGGATGACGGCGTCGCGCTCAGCACGCAGCGTGTCGCGTTCGGCGCGTGCGGCGTCGCGCCCGGCGACCGTGCCGGCCGACCGTGAACGCACCGCGAGCGCGCCCAGTGCAGCGCCGACGAGCATGCCGAGCGCCAGCAGAAGCAGGTCGATGCCCTCCATGAGGCCACTCTGACGGGTACCCCGGACATCGTCGGGGAGGCGCGTCGGCATCGCGCCCTGGTGTTGCGCGGCGCTATGTCACCGTAGGCCGGTGAGCACCGCGCGTACACCGTCGACGAGCACCCGCTCGCCGGCTTCGGGCGAGTCGACGAGCCATCCGGGCAAGGCGCTGAGCTGCGCGTGAGTGAGCTCGATGCTGGTGAGGCCGTGCATGGCCGTCCACAACAGATAGGACGGCCGGCCCGGGTCGTTGCCGGCGAGCTGTCCACTCGCCTGCGCCCGGCCGACCTCGTCGGCGAGAAGCGCGAACGTCATGCCCAGCGCCTCGGTTCGCAGCTGTGGCGGCGGGTCGAAGTCGGGCAGTGCACGCTCGAACATGAGGGCATAGAGGGCAGGGCGGTCGAGGGCAAACCGCCGGTACGCAGTGGCCATGGCGACGATGCGTTCGTCGGGGTCCTGAGCGCCCGGACCGATCATCTCCGTCGGAGCCGCGGAGAGCGCGTCGCGCAGCACTTCGAAGCCCCTGCGATACACCGCCTCTACCATGCCGGTCCGGCCGCCGAACTTGGTGTAGATGCACATGGTGGACGAGCCGGCGAGCTTCGCCACCCGCCGCACGGTCAGTTCGGTGGCGTTGTCGTCGCTCAGAGCCAGCAGCCCGGCCGCGACGATCCGCTCGCGGATGTCCGCGTCGTCTTGGGTGGCCCATCTGGCGTGTCACCAACCTGACTCTCCTGCTCGCGCTGCTGCTCGCGTTCGCCACTGGTCTCGGTGCCGTTGCCAACGGATCGGCACCCGGACGGTGGGTCGTGATCGGGCACGGGGTGGCCGCGATGATGGTCGTCCTGCTCATCCCGTGGAAGAGCAGGGTCTTCTGCCGCGGCTTGCGCCGGGCCCGCGCCAGCCGCTGGGCGTCGCTGCTGCTGGCGGTGCTCGCGGTGACGGCCATCCTCGCGGGCCTCGGCTACACGACGGGGCTCGTGCGCTCGGTGGGCGGTGTCCGCGGCATGTGGATACACGTCGCCGCCGCCCTGGCACTGGCTCCGCTCGCACTGTGGCACATCACGGCTCGACAGACCCGTCCTCGAAGGGCAGACCTGTCCCGACGGGTCCTGGTGCGAACGGGGCTTCTCGGTGCCGCCGCGGCGGGCCTCTACGTCGCCTCGGCCTCGGCGGTTCGTCTCACCGGACTGCCGGGCGTCAACCGTCGGTTCACCGGCTCCTACGAGGCCGGCTCGTTCGATCCGGCCTCGATGCCTCGCTACATCTGGCTCAACGAATCGACGCCGGTTGTCGATCCGGATCGCTGGCGTCTCTCCGTTGTGGACGCCGAAGGGCAGTACGAGCTCATACTGACCGACCT
The DNA here is from genome assembly GCA_035316885.1 of Jiangellaceae bacterium. Classification (GTDB taxonomy): domain Bacteria; phylum Actinomycetota; class Actinomycetes; order Jiangellales; family Jiangellaceae; genus DASRTE01. The sequence continues at coordinate 8,014 of DATHII010000040.1, forward strand.
GTCCGCATTCGACGCACGGCGGCGCGTCATCTTGGACTGCACGTCGGGCTGGTATGCCGAGCAGGACTGGACGGGCGCACCCGTCTCGGCCCTGCTGCGCGACCTCGGTGACGCCCAGAGCCTGTTCGTCCACTCCGTCACCGGCTACTGGATCCGCTTCCCCGTCGACGAGGTCGACCGGCTGCTCCTCGCCACCTCGGTGGGCGGTGCGCCGCTCCGCGCCGGTCACGGTTTCCCGCTTCGACTCGTCGCCCCCGGCAGGAGAGGCTTCTGGTGGGTGAAATGGGTGGACCGGATCGAACTGCAGTCCACCCCGCCGTGGTGGCAACCGCCGTTCCCGCTCGCCTGACCGGGCGACAGGACGTGGGTCTCATAGACTCACCGGGCCATGTCCACCCTCACCATCGGCATCGTCGGGCTGCCCAACGTGGGCAAGTCCACCCTGTTCAACGCGCTGACCAAGAACGACGTCGTAGCGGCGAACTACCCGTTCGCGACGATCGAGCCCAACGTCGGAGTCGTCGGCGTCCCCGACGGACGCCTCGCAGTCCTGGCCGCGATCTTCGGCTCGGCCCGCCAGGTGCCCGCGACGGTGAGCTTCGTCGACATCGCCGGGATCGTGAAGGGCGCGTCCGAGGGTCAGGGCCTGGGCAACAAGTTCCTCGCGAACATCCGCGAGGCAGACGCGATCTGCCAGGTCATCCGGGTGTTCACCGACCCCGATGTCGTGCACGTGGACGGCCAGGTGGCGCCCAAGGACGACATCGAAACGATCCACACCGAGCTGATCCTCGCCGACCTGCAGACCGTCGACCGGGTGCTGCCACGGCTGGAGCGCGAGGCCAAGCTCCAGAAGCACAAGGTCGCCGAGGTCGCCGCCGTCGCCGAGGCGCGGGCCGTCCTCGACGAGGGACGGACTGTGTTCGCCGCTGGGCTCGAGCCGGAGCCGCTGCGCGAGCTGCACCTGCTGACGGCCAAGCCGTTCCTCTACGTGTTCAACATGGATGACGAGGAGTTGGCCGACGAGGCGCTCAAGGAGGAGATGCAGGCGCTGGTCGCGCCGGCCGAGGCGATCTTCCTGGACGCGAAGATCGAGGCCGAGCTGGTCGAGCTCGACGACGACGAAGCGCTCGAGCTGCTGCAATCGATGGGGCAACAGGAGTCGGGTCTCGACATGCTTGCCCGGGTCGGTTTCGACACGCTTGGTCTGCAGACGTTCCTGACGGCGGGCCCGAAGGAGGCCCGCGCCTGGACGATCCGCAAGGGCGCAACGGCGCCGGATGCCGCGGGCGTCATCCACACGGACTTCCAGCGCGGCTTCATCAAGGCCGAGGTCGTGTCGTACGACGCCCTCGTCGCCGCCGGGTCGATGGCAGAAGCGAAGGCGAAGGGTCAGGTCCGCATCGAGGGCAAGGACTACGTCATGGCCGACGGCGACGTGGTCGAGTTCCGCTTTGGATCAACATCTACGTCCAAGCGTGTTTGAGGCACTCAACGCTGATGAGCGAGCGCTCCACATTGAGACTGCGTGCAGTAGGGGTGCAGGTGATCGCTAAGCCGCCGCGGTTGCGAGGCCCCGCGCTCTTGGCCAACCAATCCCGCTGTTGAGCGACGCGTTGGTACAGGTCAACTACAGTCGCCAGGGGCCTCTACCACGAGGATCCGGGCTGGATCGCCGGCGATCGCAGGCCTACCGTCATGTGAGAGTCCGGGAGGTGCGATGGCCGATCAGTCGGTTCTGCTCGACCAGGTGCGGCGGCACTGGGAGTACCTGGGCAAGGACGAGGCCCGCGCGCATGAGATCTACGACGACGACGCGGTGCTTGAGTTTCCGCAGTCGGGAGAGCGATTCGAAGGCGTTGCCAACTTCAGGGAATGGCGCCGCCAGTATCCGGCCGAGGTGCGCTACAGGATCCGACGGATGACCGCACGCGAGGACCTAGCCGTCGTCGAGTGCTCGGTCAGCTACAACGGTGGTCCCTGGCAGTACGGGGTTCAACTGCTCGAGTTCCGAGACGACAAGGTGGCCCGCGAGCGGATCTACGTCATGGAGGGCTGGGAGGCTCCCGAATGGCGGGCCCCCTGGCGCGCGGACACTCCTGCAGACTCGCCGGAGTGAGGCACGTACGTCGCTCTCGGTGCCCGGTCCAGCCACTGCGTTCGAGGACGACCTACTCCGGCTCCCCGTTCCTGCCCTTGGTGCATCAGATGGATGCCTGGACGGTGAGCCCGCACGGAGACAAGATCCCGCCTCAGGCACAACCACTGTGCGAGATCGCACGGCGAGGGGGGCGGCAGAAGCGGCGAGCGTGGTGCGGCGCCGAGCCCCACTCAGTTCAGAGCCGAACGGGTAGCGGCGCGCTCACATCGGCTAGGTCCGATGTTCCAGGCGCCAAAGTTGGCATGGATCGACGTCGAGTTCCGACACGGACCAACAGCTAGGTAGAGCGGTTCCTGGCTCCGGTCGGTCTCGACAACAGCGGGACCGCCGGGAGCTTCACCTCCACAGCGGTCCCTCGACCGCCTACGTAGGAGGCGACCGTGACCCACACCCTTCCACCCGCCGACCCCGGACGCCACGGCATCGCCGAGTTGCTGACGCTGGTCGGCGAGATCCGCCGGCTGGCGTTCGGGAACCTGCCGCCCATCGAGGCATTGGGCAGGATCCGCGACGCGATCCGCGAGTACGACGGCGCCTGACCCGCACGACACGGGACGGCCCGCACCCTGCGAAGAGTGCGGGCCGTTTCCTATGTGGACGACGCGGGTCGCTTGACGTGGTTGGGTATGTACGCCAGCGCAGAGTGGCACTTCATGCCGCGATCCAGCTCGGCGACCAACTCCTCCTCGGTGACGGTGACGCGCTCATTGACGCCGTGCCGGCGGCGGAAACGGGTGTACCGGTCGCCGTGGTCCGGCTGCGAGTGCGCGATCGTGTCTCGGTAGTCGAAGAGCGTCCGCAGCTCGGCTACGAGCGCGTCGTATGGCGACGCGTCGGCCACATCGGGGCAGTACTCGCGCATCACCAGTTTAAGAGCCTCGGGCTTGCGGTCTCGCGGAGCGCGGCTGACGAAGTGGGCTTCGATCAGGTGCCGGCCAAAGTCGTCGACGCCGAGAACGAGCGAGAGGGTGTAGTCGAGCAGGGCTTCGCACAGAGCGCCGTAGAGGAGCACGTCCTCCGGGACGCGGGTCGGCTCCGGCCGAGGGCTCATGCGGTCATCCATCACCGACCACGCTAGACCCGATAACGCCGGAGCGACGTGGACTGCGACTTGTCCACATGCTCGTGCGGCGGCTCGTACATGGTCACGCCGCAGGTGCGCCAGTACCAGGTGCGATGACCGGTCGCGCCCTCGACGCACTGGCAGGGAAGCCAGCCCTTCGTGACCTGGTTCGGCCCGAGCGGGTGCCCGTTCGGGCAGTGCGACGGGTCACGCTCGACGACGACGGCCATGCTGGCGACGGTGCCACGCGGCACCGACACCGGGCGAGCGCGGCGGCCCGCCGCTTGAGGGCACGGGTATCAGGAGTCTCAGCGGTTGGCGTCGGCAAGCGTTCCGGTCGTGTCGCCGTCCGGGTCGTAAACCGTGCAAACGACCTCGCGGTCGCCGTGCGACCAGCTCTCCTCGGTCGGTGTCAGATAGCTGAGATAGAGCGCCGATTCCTCGTAGGGCAGTCCGACGAAGCTCTCAAACTCCGCAGTGCACAATTCCTCTGCCTGGGCGACCACCGCCTCCTCACCGGGGAAGTCCCCCTCGGGAAGGGTCACCGCGGCGTATACCTCCTCGCTGTGCGGCTCCGAGCATGGCACGGACTGGACGCTGGAGACCTCCTCCCCACCCCCCGGCACCGATTCGGCGAGACAGTCCCCCACCTTGAGGTCAAGAACGTCGACCTCTCCGGCTCCTGGCGCCGCCGTCTCCTGCGCCTGCGTCGGCGCGGAGGTTTCGTCCGGCGAGCCGGTGTTCTCGGCCGCCGGCGAGGCGGTGTCCTCCGGGCCCGCCCAGAACTCCACGCTCAGATCCGCGAACGCGATGAGGATCACCAGGCCGACGATCGAGACAACCACCGCGACCGCGCTGGTGATGATCCCCCACAACGCCATCGTCCCGTTGGTGGCCTCGCCCCGCTTGGCGCGGCCACGCCCGACGAAGCCCAGGATCAGGCCGATCACACCGAGTATCCCGGCGACCCAGAAGAAGAACGGGATGATGCCGATGACCACTCCGACGATCCCGAGAATCAAAGCGGCGATCCCCAGGCCGTTCCGCGGAGCCTGTGGGACGGCGGCCTGGTAGGCGGGCCCGGTCGGCGCGGTGGTGCGCTCAGTCCACGCGGAGCCGTCCCAGTACCGCTGTTGCCCAGCCGGGGCGTCCACACCTTCGTCCGGATACCAACCGGCTGGCGGGGTCTGGTCACCTGTCATCGAAGTCCCCTCGGACTGATCGTGCTCGCTGAGCAGATCCCGGATGCGGCGCAGCGCGTCGTCCGGTGCCAGGCTGGGATCGTAGCGATCCGGCGGACCTCGCGGAGCAGTTCGGGCAGGATAAGTTCCACGGCCTCGACCTCCCTACGGGTGTCACCGACGTCGAGGACACCGGCACAGACCCCTTTCCCGGTGCGAGAGCGTCCGGCGGCGGCGCGTAGAGGGTCGTCAGGGAACCGGCGGCGCGCAGGCGGATCAACGGCCCCGCATGCGAAAACGGAGGGAGTGGCCTCCCCACCTTCCGAGTGAAAACGTCGAAGCTCGGTTGACGCGCCGCCGGCCGCGCTCATGCCGCCGCCCTCCGAACGCTGCCCCACGGCAGCTCACCGGCGTGGCAGACCGCCAGCTCGGTGAACCGCACCCGGTGCCACTGCCGGCCGGTGCTGTGCGGCGTCGCCCGGCCGACCCACGCCGGGGAGATCGGCAGCGACCCCCACTCGTCCACCAGCTCGAGCAGCCGGTCACCGGTCAGCGTCTCGTCCACCGCCACCAGCGCGTCGAAACCGACCGCGGTCGACCGCCACTGGACGACCGGCCCGGCGCGCGGGCCGTGATGCTTGACCCGCAACTCCACCGGGTCGTCCAGCACCGACGCTGAACCCCGGTCGAACCACTCCTGCGTCCCGTTCGACAGGCGCACCGGTTCACCCCAGCGCAGCACCTTCGCGCGCAGCAACCGGGGACCAGCCGACCGGACGTACAATCGGCCGGCCGTCCGGCGGTAGTGCACGGCCTCGTCCATGTCAGCTCACTCCCGCGGCGGGCGCGAACTCGCCGGGCGTCTCCGGGCTGCGCCGCTCGGCGATCACATTCCCCATCGAGTCGTGCGTCTGGACGACCTCCATCGCGCCCCAGTTGCGCTGTCGACGGTCGATGCGCAGCCAGCGCTCGAGCGCGTCCTGCCATGGGTACATGGCGGGCGCTGCGTTGGACGCCGCAGCCGTCGCCAGCCGCAGCTCACCCGGTCCCTTCCAGTAGCCCGGCGGCAGCGAGAGGGGTCGCAGGTAGCGCTGGAACACCACCGCGCCGTCGCGGTCACGCGGGTGGGTCGGACCGTCCACCCAGCCCGCCCGCTGCATCACCGCGAGCAGCTCGAAACTCGACACCCAGTCGTCGACCAGCGCGCGCAGCTTCCGCCACGTCGTGTGGTGCTTCGTGTCGCCGTTGCCCGCGTGCAGCGCGGACGTCTCGTCGACGACCCATGGCGGCACCGTCGCGGCCAGCTTCGCGGACTCCTCGACCACTGCGGCGACCCTGCCCTGTAGGGCAGCGAAGAGCGCCGGTCCCGCGTTACTGGCCGCCGCATTTGCCTTCTGGTGACATACGGCCACGCCGGCGACAACTAGCTTGCTCGCTGGGGAGTCGTACGCCCACCGGCCGTGCCCGTTCCCCGACGGCAGCTTGCCGCTGGTGACGGTCTGCTCAACCAGCTTGACGTACTCGGCTTCCTCTGCGGCGCGCGCCTGCTCAAGTTGCTTGTTGAGCTCGTCCGCTGCCGCACAAGGATCGTCGATCTCATGCTGTCCAAAGCCAGCTTCGCCCTCGACCGCCGACAGCATCTCGTCGTGGAGTTGAAGCGCCCCAAGCTCACACTTACCCAGAAAGAGCTGGGACAGATCACCAACTACGCCGTCACGGTCGCCAGAGACGAGCGGTTTCAGGCCCCTGACGGTCACGTGGGACTTCTGGCTCGTGGGTGACGACGTGGATGAGGTGGTCACCGAACTGACGCACAAGACCGGCCAGCCGGACGGCCTCTACCAGGACGGTCGCAACTACCGCATCTGGGTCCGGCGGTGGGCCGAGATCTTGGAAGAGAACCGCCGACGACTCCACTTCTACCGCGCCCACCTTGACTACCAGCCCGGTGAGGACACCGACCTCGAAGCGACCCTCAGCAAGTACCTTCCACCTGAACAAGTGGCGTCCACCGATCGCGGCGAGCCGGGCAGCTAACGACGTGTCGAACGCGCGTCGGCCGTCTCTGCGGGTCAGCGCCGCTTGACGTGCTCCGCTCGTACCCAGAACGGCCGATATGGGGGGCGCTCTCTCGTACGACGCACACATGAGCGCGCGGTCCACTGCGAGGGCCTGTCCGGTGCAACGCCCGGACGGCCGCGCGGCGTTACGACTGCTCGCAGCCGACGCCGTCGCCGTCGCTATCCAAGTCGTACTCATCACGGCATCCCGCGCTGGGTGGTAACCCAGGACGAGCGGAGGCCCCGCTCCTACATCGCATCAGAGTGCCTATTTTGACGGTTTGACCTCCTGTCGGATGCGCGGACATAATTTCCTGCTTCGGGTCAGTGTCGACCCGACCCTCGTGGGGGTCTGATGCGTTTACCAATCTCACGTCGCGCCGTCTGTGTCCTCACCGCGCTGCTCACTGCCTTTGTCGTCTGCCCGCCAGCCGGCGCCCAGGCGGCGAAAGCGCCTCGACCTCTGGTGGAGATCACCTCACCCGCGGCCGGCTCGACCGGCACGGGGTTCAACCTGGTCGTCAGTGGCACGGCCCGCGGGGCCACCACGGTGGCGGTGACCATCGGCGAGGACGTGAACACTTACGAGGCGTTGGTGATCAAGTCGCAGTGGTCGAGGGTGGTGAACCCCCAGCCCGCCGGGCCCACGCAGATCTGCGCGGAAGCGCGCGACTCCAGCGGCACGGCGCTCGGCCGCAGTTGCATCACGTACACGGTGGCCGTCGACGGCGTCTACCTCTCGCTCTTTCCCGAGGACGGCTCGAACGTCCAGAGCACATTCAGCGCGGTCGGCGGCTGTCACGACGGCTCGACGGTCCGGCTCACCCTCGACGGCTCGTCAATGGTGCTCCCATGCGTGACATACAGCTTCGAGCACGAGTACGTCGCGGTCCCGGAAGGCGCCCACACCCTCACCGCCGACCAGCTCGCCCTCGACGGCACCACAGTCGTCGCGTCCGTCACGCGGACATTCACCTCCAGCCCGGTCCCGGTGGCCACTGTCGCCATCACCGCGCCCCCTGACGGCGCGAGCAGTGGAATCCCCCAGGTCACCTTCAGCGGCACAGCAGAGTCGAACGTCGACAACGTGGTCCGACTCTACGTCGACGGCACGTTCACCCTCGCCACCACCGCGGTCGACGGCGAGTGGTCGGCCACGCTCACCCTGCCGTGGGGGCCGAGCCTGGTGTGTGCGGAGATGTCCGACTTCTTGGGCCGGCCCATCGCGACCGACTGCGTGTCGCACGTGGTCGCGCTCGACCCGTCGAGCCTGTCCGTCACCTCTCCCGCCGAAGGCGAGGTCACCGGCAGCGACGTCCGCGTCGAGGGCACTTGCGTCCTTGACCTCTTGGTGACCGTGGAGGTCGACGGCCAGCGCAGCACGGTGCAGTGCGCCAACGACGCCTTCTACACCCAGTTCTTCAGTGTGACCGGAGGTCCCCAGACATTGCTCGCGACCATGCGCGCCACCGACGACCAGACGGTCACGACCTCGGTCACCTTCACGGTCGACACGGTGGCGCCTGATTCACCGGTCGTGACCAGCCCCGCCCCAGGGACGACCATCACGACGCGGCAGTTCACCCTCGCTGGCACCGCCGAGCCGAACACCACGGTCAGGCTGTTCACCCCCGACGGCGAGCCGTTCTACAGTTCCGCGGAGGTCGACAGCTCCGGCGCCTGGACCATCGGCGTTGCGGAGGACTACCTGCAGGCGGCGGGCGTGGTGACCGGCAGGCGCGGCACCCTGACCCTCACCCTCGACGCTGTGGACAGGTTCGGAAACACCTCTGCGCCGACCTCGGTGACCTACGCCACCCGCATCCGCTGAAGTTGTGCCGCGTGGCCCGGGTCACGGCACACTCGCCTCAGCCGGTCGCCTTGGCCACCGCGGCACGCTCGGCCCGGTTGACGGCGGAGAGCACCGGGGTCAGCGACGCCTTCACGATCGAGGGGTGCAGGCCAGCGCCCCAGAGCACGCGCCGCCGACGGTGTACTCCACATAGGCGGCCGCCAGCACCGTGCCCCATTCCATGTCGCCTGGACCGTAGCAGCGGGCAGTCCCGCTGAGGGCCGAGCGGCCCGCATCCCGTAGCAAGGGTGCGGGCCGTCGTGGTGGTGCGGGTCAGGCGCCGTCGTACTCGCGGATCGCGTCGCGGATGCGGCCGAGCGCCTCGATGGGCGGCAGGGTCCCGAACGCCAGTCGGCGGATCACGCCGACCAGCGTCAACAGCTCGGCGATGCCGTGGCGGCCGGGCTCATGCGGTGGAAAGGTAGTGGACACGGCGGGCTCCATCCCGCCTATGTGCTCGCTGCGCTAAGTTGACTTAGTCCGCTTAGCAATAGTCGCGAAGTAGGGAAATCGCTACCATGCCTCGCGTGGCCCGCGTCCACTACGAGATCCCGGATGACTTGCATCGGAAGGCGAAGGCCGCCGCCGCGATGCAGGGTCAGACCCTGCGCGCGTTCATCGTCCAGGCACTCGCCGACGCGGTGGTCAAGGCCGAGCGCGCGGACGCCGACGACGGCGGCCGCTGATCTGATCTTGATTAGTCCGCAGAGAGTCCGCAGAACGTCCGCAAAACACCACTACTAATAAACGGCTGCCAACGACGAAAGTGCAGGTCAGGAGACTGGTCGCGCGCATTCGCGCAGGTCACAGCACACCTGGAAACGTTCCGCGTCAACGTGTGAGGCTGGCGACGTGAAGCGACACCACGTCGGGTCGTCGGCGATCGCATCGGTCGGGTACGACGACGTCTCGGGCACGCTCGAGGTCGAGTTCCGCTCAGGCGAGCTCTACCGCTACTTCGACGTCGACCCGGACGACGCGGACGACCTGCTCGGAGCCGAGAGCCCGGGCGCCTACCTCAACGAGTGGATCAAGCCCCGGTACCGGTACGAGCACGTCTGACCGCTGCGGCCGCTACAGGGGAATCAGGTGACCCCACGGCGTTCGGGCGAGCCCGGACAAGACTCCGTATGCATAGATGCTCGCCAGCAGGCAGCCGAGCGCGAGCACCCATACCAGCACGAAGTGCAGCTTGCGCACCGTCAGCTGCACCGCTATCGCACAAGACAGCGCGACGATCATGGACACGACGGCGACCACGACGATTCCGGTGTACGAGCCAGTACTCGACTGCAGCAGGTCGTCGGCGGAGCAGAACCCGTCGGCCCCCGCGCAGGCCCAGTAGTTGATGAGCAGCGGGATGGTGAGGAACCACGTGATCGCAGCCGGGACCAGCAGCAGATAGGCCACGGTGGCCTCGTACCACGGGACCTTCGGCTGGGGCATCGCGTGCCCGGTGGGGAACTTTCGGACCAGTTCCATGTACGGCGTCTCTCCATCGATCGTCGCTACCGTGGAAACCCTACGGCCCTGCGCGGCGGGCTGGAACGGGATCTCCGCTGGAGCGGACGAACTTCGGGACGGTGCCGAATCGAGCCGGGCACCGTCCCGGAATCGCTTGCTGCCGGTGAGCGGGCGGCGCTGGGCGGCGCCCGTCACCCGCCGGTCGGAACCGTCAGAGAACGAGGATGAGGATGACGATCACGGCGATGATGAGCGCCAGGATGGCGATCGTGCGGGTGTTCACCGGACCTCCTGATGAGTTGACAACAATCTCGGGGATCTTTCCCTCACCAGTGGCCCTGGCAAACCTGCTGTGCACCGGCGATGCGGCGCCGGCATGGGCCCTCTGCCACCGTCCTTCCCGTGCTGACCGACGTGACGAGCCACATCCTCAGGTTGCCCCATGGCGCTCCGAGGCCTCGTCGATGCCTCGCGCCAACTCGATGTCGGCCGCGGTGACGCCGCCGACGGAGTGGGTCGACAGGATGAAGGTCAGGGTCCGCCAGCGGATGTCGATGTCAGGGTGGTGGTCCATCGTCTCGGCCACCAGCGCGATGTCGTCAACGGTCCGGATGGCGCTGAGGAAGTCCGGCGCGGTGACCGTCCGGGTGATCGATGCGGCGTCGCCCGCCCAGCCGGGCAGTTCCGCCAGGGCGGCGTGTACGCCGTCGTCGCCGAGCAGAATCATGGTTGCGCTCCTCGAGGCAGGGGATGCCGCCGTACTTCACCAGGCTTGCGGACCGTTCACCAGGGTCCTGCGCCTAGTGAACCGTCCGCCAGGGTGGTGAACGTGATCAAAAGACGGCGGTCGGAGGCGGTGGGTCGGGTTCGGTGCGGGTGTCGCGGCGCCGGATCTTGGAGCCGAGCCAGACCACCGGGTCGAAGGATCGGTCGACCACGCGCTCCTTCATCGGGATGATCGCGTTGTCGGTGATCTTGATGTGTTCGGGACAGACGTCGGTGCAGCACTTGGTGATGTTGCACAGGCCGATGCCGGCCTGCTCGCGGGCGAGCAGACGCCGGTCGTTGGTGTCCAGCGGGTGCATGTCGAGTTCGGCGTACCGCAGGAAGAACCGCGGCCCGGCGAACGCCGGCTTGTTGTCCTCGTGGTCTCGGATGACGTGACAGACGTCCTGGCACAGGAAGCATTCGATGCACTTGCGGAACTCCTGGCCGCGCTCGACGTCCTCCTGCTGCATGCGGTAGGTGCCGTCGGCCCGACGCGGCTCCGGTGCGAATGCCGGTAGCTCGGCCGCCTTCTGGTAGTTGTACGACACGTCGGTGACGAGGTCGCGGACGACGGGGAAGGCCCGCAGCGGGGTCACAGTGATGGTCTCGGCGGGGTCGTACGACGATAGCCGGGTCATGCACAGGAGGCGGGGCTTGCCGTTGATCTCGGCGCTGCACGACCCGCACTTGCCCGCCTTACAGTTCCAGCGTACGGCCAGGTCGCCGGCCTGCGTCGCCTGCAAGCGGTGCACGGCGTCGAGGACGACCTCACCCTCCTCGACCGGGACCGTGTAGTCGGCGAGGTCGCCACCAGTGGCGTCACCACGCCACACCCGCATGGTCAGGTCGTAACCCATCTACTTCTCCAGTCCGAACAGCGTGCGCAGTTCGTCGGGCATCACCGGGAGTGGCTCACGCTCGACGGAGACGTCGTCGCCGCGCAGGCGACAGTGCAGGTTGATCGTTCCCCACGTGTCGTCGGTAGCCGGGAAGTCGTCGCGGGTGTGACCACCCCTGCTCTCGGTTCGCTCTAGGGCCGCACGGGCGATGCATTCGGAGACACGCAACATGTTGCGCAGGTCGAGGGCCAGGTGCCAGCCCGGGTTGTACTGGCGGTGGCCCTCGACCGTGACCTTGGCCGTGCGTTCGCGCAGACCGGCGATCTCCTTGAGCGCCTGCTCCATCTCGTCGCTGGTGCGGATGATCCCCACCAGGTTGTGCATGACCTCCTGGAGGTCCTGCTGAACGGAGTAGGGGTTCTCGCCGCCCTCCTCGGCGAAGGGTGCGAGCGCCGCCTCGGCAGCCGCCCGCACGTCGACGTCGGAAACCGTCGGGCGCGTACGCAGCCGGTCGACGGCGTAGGCGGCGTTGAGACCCGCCCGGCGGCCGAAGACCAGCAGGTCGGACAGCGAGTTGCCCCCCAACCGGTTGGCGCCGTGCATGCCTCCGGCAACCTCGCCGGCCGCGTACAGGCCCGGCACGGACGACTCCTCGGTGTCGGGCGCGACCGCCACCCCGCCCATCACGTAGTGACATGTGGGTCCGACCTCCATCGGCGCTGTGGTGATGTCGACGTCGGCCAGCTCCTTGAACTGGTGGTACATCGACGGCAGCCGTCGCTGGATGTATTCGGGGGTGCGCCGGGAGGCGATGTCGAGGAAGACGCCGCCGTGTGGCGACCCCCGCCCCGCCTTGACCTCGGCGTTGATCGCGCGGGCGACCTCGTCGCGGGGGAGCAGCTCAGGGGGCCGACGGTTGTTCTTCTTGTCGTCGTACCACCGGTCGGCCTCGTCCTCGGAGTCGGCGGTCTCGGCTTTGAAGAACTCGGGGATGTAGTCGAACATGAACCGGCGGCCCGCGGTGTTGCGCAGCACGCCGCCGTCGCCGCGGACGGACTCGGTGACGAGGATGCCGCGCACCGAAGGTGGCCAGACCATCCCCGTCGGGTGGAACTGGACGAACTCCATGTTGACCAGGCTGGCTCCGGCCTCCAACGCGAGCGCATGTCCGTCGCCGGTGTACTCCCAGGAGTTCGACGTCACCTTGTACGACTTGCCGATGCCACCAGTGGCGAGGATCAGCGTCGGCGACTCGAACAGCACGAACCGGCCGGACTCCCGCCAGTAGCCGAAGGCGCCGGCGATTCGGTCGCCGTCCTGCAGCAGGCGGGTGATCGTGCATTCCATGTAGACGTCGATGCCGAGGGCGACGGCGCGCTGCTGAAGGGTACGGATGAGCTCCAGACCGGTGCGGTCGCCCACATGGGCGAGCCGGGCGTATCGGTGCCCGCCGAAGTCGCGCTGGGAGATCAGCCCGTCGGGCGTACGGTCGAAGAGCGCTCCCCACTCCTCCAACTCGTAGATCCGGTCGGGTGCCTCCTGCGCATGCAGCTGGGCCATCCGCCAGTGGTTGAGCATCTTGCCGCCGCGCATGGTGTCGCGGAAGTGGACCTGCCAGTTGTCATCGGGGTAGAGGTTACCCATTGCGGCGGCGGCCCCGCCTTCCGCCATCACTGTGTGCGCCTTGCCCAGCAGCGATTTGCACACGATGGCGACATGGGCTCCGGCGTCGTGGGCGGCGATCGCGGCACGCAGACCGGCTCCGCCCGCGCCGACGACCAGAACGTCGTACGCGTGCCGTTCGCTTACCTCGGGCATCGAGCGCCTTTCGGGTCTAGAAGAAGCGCGGGTCGGAGAAGGTCCCGGAGGCGACCATCCAGACGTAGAAGTCGGTGAACGCCACGAACACCAGCGACACCCAGGCGATCTGGGCGTGCCTGGCGTTGAGCTTGGAGACGAACTTCCACGTGCGGTAGCGGATCGGGTGCTTGGAGAAATGCCGCAACTGACCGCCGACGATGTGGCGGCAGGAATGGCAGGAGAAGCTGTAGAAGGCGAGCAGGATCGCATTGGTCACGAAGATCAGCGAGCCCAGCCCCATGTGGCCCCACTCGCCGTCGGCGTGCCGGAAGGTCAGGACGGCGTCGTAGAAGAGCAGGACGTTGTAGGCCAGCGCCACGTAGAGGGCGTAGCGGTGGATGTTCTGCAGGATCAGCGGGAACCGCGTCTCGCCGGAATAGCTGCGGTGCGGCTCGGCCACTGCACAAGCCGGGGGTGACGCCCAGATCGAGCGGTAGTACGCCTTGCGGTAGTAGTAGCAGGTCAGCCGCAGGCTCAGCGGGATGATCAGGATGATCACTGCGGGCGACGAGAAGGGGGAGGGCAGGAAGTCAGGGATCGGCGTCCCGAGGTGCGACGAGCCTTCGACGCACTCGTCCGTGATGCAGGGCGAGTAGAACGGCGTCAAGTAGGGCTCGGCGAAGTAGTACTTGCCCCAGAACGCTCGGAACGTGGCGTAGACGACGAACGCAAGCAGAACCGCCGCGGTGACGGAGGGCTCGACCCACCAGCGGTCGGTGCGCAGCGTCCGGGCGGGGATCCGTGCCCGCACCGGCGAGGTGACGCCCGCAGCCACTACGGCACGTGCCGATCGGAGACGCCGAAGCCCTCGTCATCGGCGTCTGTCCACATGCTGCGGTCGTACGGCACGTCGACGATCCCCTCGAGTTCGGTCTGCGCCATCGGACCGAGACGCGGAGTCGGGTCGCCCAGCTCGTCGAGATCGCCGACCAGACGGCTGACGTCCGAGGTGAGCCGGCGCACACCCAGCGTCTCGCCGTAGTCGAGCCGCAGCCTGGCGACGGCTGACTCCAGCGCACCGAGGGCGGCGACGACGGCTGCCCGGCTGTCGAGCGCAGCCATACCGCCTCCTCGGGATCGGCTTTTGTGGAGTCCAGCCTGGCATATCGGCGGTGTGCGATGAGCGGCAGCCTGGCACGATGTGGGAGTCGGCTTCCAGCGGAACGACCCGGTTCTGCCAGGGTGGGCCCGTGATCGTCGTCGGTGCTGCGGTGATCCGTAATGGCCGGCTGCTCGCGACCCGCCGCAGTGCGCCGTCCGGGTCGGCCGGCGGCTGGGAGTTCCCGGGTGGCAAGCGAGCCGCACCCGCTCGAGGACCACGACGCGTTGCGCTGGCTCGGGCCCGACGAGTTGGACGACGTGGCGTGGCTCGGCGCGGACCGACCGTTCGTCGAGCTCGTCCGCCCGCTGCTCCTCTAGCGTCGGCGGCGCAGGAGCAACCCGGCCCGTACCATGAACTCAACCCCATACCAACGGAACGAGCGCCCCGGCATGCCCACCCACACCCGCGACGACCTGCGCAACGTCGCCATAGTGGCCCACGTCGACCACGGCAAGACGACGCTGGTCGACGCGCGCCTCTGGCAGTCCGGGGCGTTCCGCGACAACCAGTCGGTCGCCGAGCGGGTCATGGACTCGGAGGACCTCGAGCGTGAGAAGGGCATCACGATCCTGGCCAAGAACACGGCGCTGCGGTGGGGCGGCACGACGATCAACATCATCGACACCCCCGGCCACGCCGACTTCGGCGGCGAGGTCGAGCGCGGCCTGGCGATGGTCGACGGCGTGGTGCTCCTCGTCGACGCCAGTGAGGGGCCGCTGCCACAGACCCGCTTCGTCCTTCGCAAGGCGCTGGCGGCCCGGTTGCCGATCGTGCTCGTCATCAACAAGACCGACCGGCCCGACGCGCGGATCGCCGAGGTCGTGGACGAGATCTACGAGTTGTTCCTCGACCTCGTCGACGACGGCTTCGACGGCACGCCGGACCACACGGTGTTGGACTTCCCGATCGTGTACGCGTACGCCCGGGACGGCAAGGCATCTCTCGACCGCCCTGCCGACGGGGCGGTACCCGACGGTGCCGACCTCGGCCCGCTGGTGAAGACCATTCTCGCCACGATCCCTGCGCCGACCTTCGACGACGGGGCGCCGCTGCAGGCACAGGTGACGAACCTCGACGTGTCGCCGTTCCTGGGCCGGCTCGCGCTTTGCCGCGTCCACCAGGGGGAGATCCGCAAGGGCCAGCAGGTCGCCTGGTGCAGGCGGGACGGCTCCGTCGAGCGGGTCAAGGTCACCGAGCTGTTCATGACCGAGGCCCTCGACCGAGTGCCGGCCGAGTCCGCGGGTCCGGGCGACATCATCGCGGTCGCGGGCATCCCCCAGATCACCATCGGCGAGACGTTGGCCGACGACGCCGACCCGCGGCCGCTGCCATTGATCACCATCGACGAGCCCGCCCTGTCGATGACGATCGGAGCCAACACCTCGCCGCTGACCGGGCGGTCGGGTGGCACCAAGGTGACGTCGCGACTGGTGAAGGAACGTCTCGACCTGGAGCTGGTCGGCAACGTCTCGCTGCGCGTGCTGCCGACCGCGCGTCCCGACACCTGGGAGGTCCAGGGCCGCGGCGAGCTCGCGCTGGCGATCCTCGTCGAGACCATGAGGCGCGAGGGCTTCGAGCTGACCGTCGGTAAGCCTCAGGTCGTCACGCGAGAGGTCGGTGGGCGCACGCACGAGCCCGTCGAGCGCCTCACCATCGACTCGCCAGAGGAGTATCTCGGTGCCGTCACGCAGCTCCTCGCGTCGCGCAAGGGACGAATGGAGCACATGACGAACCATGGCACCGGCTGGATCCGGATGGAGTTCGTGGTGCCTGCGCGCGGTCTGATCGGATTCAGAACCGACTTCCTCACCGAGACCCGCGGTACCGGCATCGCCCACCACGTCTTCGAGCGGTACGAACCGTGGTTCGGCGACCTGCGGATCCGACCCACGGGCTCGCTGGTCGCGGACCTGGCGGGAGCCGCGACCTCGTACGCGATGTTCAACCTCCAGGAGCGCGGGACCTTGTTCGTCGAGCCGGGGACCGGGGTGTACGAAGGAATGATCGTCGGCGAGAACTCCCGGGCCGACGACATGGACGTCAACATCACCAAGGAGAAGAGGCTCACGAACGTCCGCTCGTCGACGGCGGAGGAGTTGGAGCGGCTGATCCCACCCCGGCGGCTCTCGCTGGAACAGGCGCTGGAGTTCTGCCGCGACGACGAATGCGTCGAGGTCGCGCCGCAGGCCGTGCGGATCCGGAAGGTCGAGCTGGATGCCACCAAGCGGGCCCGAACGGCAGCGCGACACCGCCACGGCCTGTCCTGACCACCGCTGCCCGCTCAACTCCCCAGTTCGCCATGATCAACGGGGTGGGGCGGCCTTGTCGCGGTGTGGCGCGTGTGACGTCCGAGGCCCCGATGGGCACTGTCGCGTCACGAGCGATCGGCAGGTTGGTCACAGTCTTGTCTCGGACTGGTCCGATGCGCCTCGGGGGCTTGCTTGCCCGACATGTGGACGCCTAAGAATGCGACGGACCACCCTTTCGGCACACATCACCACCGCCGGACGGGAGTAAAGGCGCGGCACGCCAACCGGCGTCGCGCGCGTGCCCACTGTCCCGGGCAGAAATCAGACCTAGGAGGACATCCATGCGAGTACTTGCTCGCAAGGGGGCCATCATCGGCGCCGTCGGCTTTGCGCTCGTGCTGAGCGCGTGCGGCGGCGACGGCGACGGCGACGGCGGCGACGAAGGCGCCCAGGCGGAGGGCCCCAGCGGCTCGGCCGTCATCGGCGGCTGTAGCCCCCAGAACCCGCTGGTTCCGGCGAACACCAACGAGACCTGTGGCGGCGACCCGCTCGACGCCATCTTCTCGAAGCTGGTGAAGTACAACTCGGACACCGCTGCGCCGGAGAACGAGATCGCCGAGTCGATCGAGTCCGACGACAACATCACCTGGACGATCACCCTCAAGGACGGGTGGACCTTCCACGACGGCACCCCGATCACGTCGAACAGCTTCGTCGACGCCTGGAACTGGGCGGCCCTGGGTGAGAACGGCGCGCTGAGCTCGTACTTCCTCGAGCCGATCGAGGGCTTCGCCGACCTGCAGGGCGAGTTCGACGAGGAAGGCGCTTACATCGAGGGCTCGGCCACAGCCGAGGAGATGTCCGGCCTCGAGGTCGTCGACGACCGCACTTTCACCGTCACGCTGACCTCGCCGCAGTCGGCGTTCCCGCAGCGGCTGGGCTACACCGCCTTCGCACCGCTGCCGGAGGTGTTCTTCGAGGACGTCGACGCGTTCGGGCTGGACCCGGTCGGTTCGGGCCCGTTCGATCTCGTCGAGTACAACGAGAACGTCGACATCCAGCTGACCGCGTACGACGGCTACGCCGGCGACGTCAAGCCGAGCGTGCAGGACGTGACGTTCCGGATCTACACCGATCAGAACGCGGAGTACAACGACCTGCTGGCCGACAACGTCGACGTGATGACCCAGCTGCCGGAGGCCTCCCTTGCCGGCGAGCAGTACAAGGCCGACCTGGGCGACCGGTTCATCGAGCGCGAGACCGGCGTCATCCAGACCGTCACCTTCGCACCCGAGCGGGTCGACCCGGCGGTCTCCAGCCCGGACCTGCGCAAGGGCGTCTCGATGGCGATCGACCGGGATCTGATCATCCAGAACATCTTCCAGGGCACCCGCGTGGCGGCCACCGGCTGGGTCTCCCCGGTCGTTGACGGATTCCAGGCGGACGCCTGTGGCGAGTTCTGCACGTATGACCCCGAGGCTGCAACGGAACTGGTTGCGGCGTCCGGGTTCACCGGCACGCTGACGCTGTCGTACAACGCCGACGCCGACCACGCTGGTTGGACCGAGGCGACCTGCAACAGCATCCGCAACGCCACCGGCATCGACTGCGTGGCCACCCCGGTGGTCGACTTCGCAACCTTCCGCGGTCTGATCACCGACCGCGAGATGCTGGGCATGTTCCGGACCGGCTGGCAGATGGACTACCCGTCGATCGAGAACTTCCTGGTGCCGCTGTACGCGACGGGCGCTTCGGCGAACGACGGCGACTACAGCAACGCCGATTTCGACGCCAAGCTCGACGAGGCTGCCACGGCGCCCTCCGCCGACGAGGCCGTCGCGCTCTACCAGGAGGCCGAGCTCATCATGGCCGCTGACATGCCCTCGATCCCGATGTGGTACGGCAAGACCATCGCCGGCTACTCGTCGAACGTGGACAATGTCAAGATCACCCCGTTCGGCACGACCGACCTGCTCAGCATCACGTTGGCTGGGTAGGCCACGACTCACTCGGCCTGCCGGACCACCTGGTCCGGCAGGCCGAGTGCCGCCGTGACCACTTCGTCGTCAGCACAACGTGGCCCCGTGCGGGCACCGCGGTTTACCCTGGCGCCAGTTCCCCTACGGACGACCCGGGGTCGACGGAATCGGCATCGAGGAGGGGCGCATGGGCCGCTATACGATCAGGCGCTTGCTGCAGATGATTCCCGTCATCATCGGGACGACCCTGCTGATCTTCGTGATGGTGTGGGCCCTGCCCGGCGACCCGTTCGCCGGCAAGTGTGGCGACCGGGCCTGTCCGCCGCAGTACGTGGCCCAGATGACCGAGAAGTTCAACCTGGACGAGCCGTGGTACGTCCAGTACGCGCTCTACATGGGCAACCTGATCCGCGGTGACTTCGGTGAGAGCTTCAGCGGCACAAGCGTGGCTGACGAACTCGCCCGCACCTACCCGACCACCGCCAAGCTCGCCGCCATGGCCATCCTCATCGAGGTCGTGATCGGGATCGGTGCCGGCATCCTGGCCGGCCTGCGCAGGGGTGGCTTCTTCGACAACCTGGTGCTGCTCAGCACGCTGTTCTTCATCTCGATCCCGATCTTCGTGATCGGGTACATCTCACAACTGGTGTTCGGTGTCCAGCTCGGCATCTTCCCGGTGACGGTGTCGTCGGAGGCGACTGTGTACGAGTTGTTGCTCCCGGCACTCGTGCTCGCCAGCGGAACCTTGGCCTACGTCGCCAGGGTCATGCGCACGAACCTGGTCGAGAACCTGCGCTCGGACTACGTGCGCACCGCCACGGCCAAGGGCCTCCCGCGCCGACGCGTGGTCGGCGTCCACACGGTGCGCAACTCGCTCATCCCGGTCATCACGCTGATCGGTGCCGACTTCGGCGCACTGCTCGGTGGCGCCATCGTGACCGAGGGGATCTTCAACATCGGCGGGGTCGGCGGGTTGATCTTCCGCAACATCCGGCTCCGCGAGGGCGCCATGGTCACCGGTGCTGTGACCGTGCTGGTGCTGGTGTTCCTGATCGTCAACCTGTTCGTCGACATCCTCTACGCGGCACTCGACCCGAGGATCCGCTATGACTGACCCGAACGCGCTGTACCCGCCGGCCGCGGCCCTCGCCGACGAGAAGATCCACCCGGATTCGGCGACGGCGCTCGAGGCGGGCACGGAGGCACCGCCGGGCCTGCAGCCACAGAGCGACAAGCCACGGTCGCTGACCAGCGACGCCTGGCACGACCTTCGGCGCAACCCGATCTTCATCGTCTCGGCGGTAATCATCCTGGTGCTCGTGGTCATGGCTGCCTTCCCGGGGGTGTTCACGAGCAAGGACCCCCGGTTCTGCGACCTCAACCTGTCGCGTCAGTCCCCGAGTGCCGACGCCTGGTTCGGCTACGACGTCCAAGGCTGCGACGTGTACGCACGGACGATCTACGGCGCGCGCGCCTCGATCCTGGTCGGTATCTTCACCACGATCGCCGTCACGATCGTCGGTGGGTTGATCGGCATGATCGCCGGCTTCTACAGCGGCTGGGTCGACAACGTCCTGTCCCGGATCCTGGAGATCTTCTTCGGTATCCCGCTGCTGCTCGGCGGGGTCCTGGTGCTGGCGTCGTTCCCCTCGAATCCCGGCACCCCCCAGTTGGTGACGATCGGCAAGGTCGTGCTCGCTCTCGCCGTGCTTGGCTGGACCAGCCTGGCCCGGATAATGCGCTCGACGGTCATCCAGGTGAAGCATGCCGACTACGTCAGCGCCGCCCGGGCTCTGGGAGGAGGGGCGCCGCGCATCCTGCGCAGCCATGTGCTGCCGAACGCCGTCGCCCCGGTGATCGTCTACGCGACGATCGTGCTCGGCATCTTCATTGGCCTCGAGGCCACCCTGTCGTTCCTGGGCATCGGCCTGCAGCCTCCGGTGATCTCCTGGGGGGTGGCCATCAACGATGCCTCCACCTACATCCGCCAGTCGCCGCACATGCTGCTGTTCCCCGGCGCCTTCCTCACCATCACCGTGCTGGCGTTCATCATGCTCGGCGACGCCGTGCGCGACGCCTTCGACCCGAGACTGCGCTGAGGAGAGGCCGCACGTGGCGACCACGGACACCTACCCTGCGCCGGACGCGGCGGCTGCCGGCCACGCTCCGCTGCTGGAGGTCGACAACCTCCAGGTCGAGTTCCGCACCCGCGACGGTATCGCCAAGGCGGTGAACGGGGTCTCGTACTCCCTCGAGGAAGGTGAGACGCTGGCCGTCCTCGGGGAGTCCGGGTCCGGCAAGAGCGTCACCGCCCAGGCCGTCATGGGCATCCTCGACAGCCCGCCGGGGTTCGTCACCGGCGGCGCTGTGCGTTTCCGCGGGCAGGATCTGCTGACTCTGCCCGAGGAGGAGCGGCGCGCCTACCGTGGCCGCAGCATCGCGATGATCTTCCAGGATGCACTGTCCGCGCTGAACCCAGTGTTCCCGGTCGGGTGGCAGATCGGCGAGATGTTCCGGATCCACGAGGGGATGTCGAAGAAGGACGCCCGCACGCGCGTGGTCGAGTTGATGGAACGCGTGCGCATCCCTGCCGCCCGCGAGCGGCTCGACGACTACCCCCACCAGTTCTCCGGAGGCATGCGCCAACGCATCATGATCGCCATGGCCATCGCGCTCGACCCTGACGTGTTGATCGCCGACGAGCCCACCACGGCGCTGGACGTCACGGTCCAGGCGCAGATCATGGAGTTGCTGAGCGACCTGCAGCGCGAGCGCAAGATGGGCCTGATCCTCATCACCCACGACCTCGGCGTGGTCGCCGACGTCGCCGACAAGATCTCGGTCATGTACGCGGGCCGGATCATGGAGAAGGCAGTCGTCGGCGAGATCTACGCCAGGCCGGCCCACCCCTACACCAAGGGCCTACTGGAATCGATCCCGCGGGTCGACCTCAAGGGCCAGGACCTCTCGGCGATCCGGGGCCTCCCGCC
>DATHII010000041.1:0-4760 GCA_035316885.1 Jiangellaceae bacterium
GCGACGTGCCCGGTGGCCTTGACGTTGTACATGGCCTTCTCCAGCGTCCCGTCGGGAGCCACAACGAACGTGGAGCGGATGACACCCGTGACCGTCTTGCCGTACAGCTTCTTCTTCCCGTACGCGCCGTAGGCCGTCATCACCGCACGGTTGTCGTCGGAGAGCAGCGGGAAGGTCAGGCCGTCGCGCTCGCGGAACCGCGCCAGCTTGGCCGGAGGGTCGGGGGAGATGCCGACGACGTTGACTCCTGCGGCCTGCAGCGACGAGAGGCTGTCGCGGAAGTCGCAGGCCTCGGTCGTGCACCCCGGCGTCATCGCCGCCGGATAGAAGTAGACGACGGTCCGGCCGCCGCGGAAGGACGACAGCGACACGGGCCGGCCGTCGGCATCGGGCAGTGTGAAGTCGGGAGCAGGGTCACCGGGAGACAGTCGCTGGTCGGTCACGGGACCACCGTAGTGACCCACGGCGCGAGCAGGTGCGGCCATCCGCGACCCTAGCTGTTGCGAAGTACTTGCAATTAGTATGACGACGCGATCAGGTGGCTCGCGCGGATCGGAGACGCCCCGGACCAGCGGTTCCCGGCGAGGAGGACGACGTGCACGTACCCGACGGTTTCCTCGACGCCTCGACCTCACTCGCCACGGGTGCGGTCGCCGTCACCGCCGTCGGTGTCGCGCTGCGCAAAGCTCGCGACGAGCTCGACGAGCGCACCGCGCCGCTCGCCGGTCTGACCGCGGCGTTCGTCTTCGCGGTGCAGATGCTGAACTTCCCGGTCGGCGTGGGCACCAGTGGCCACCTCATGGGCGGTGCGCTCGCTGCGGCCCTGGTGGGACCGTGGACGGCGGTGCTCTGCGTGTCCGTGGTGCTCATCGTGCAGGCGCTGTTGTTCGCCGATGGCGGCCTGACCGCGCTCGGCACGAACATCACGCTCATGGCTGTCGTCACGGTCGCGGTCGGCTGGTTCTTCACAGCAGCCGTGCTCGCCGTCGTGGCGCGGCGCCCGGCGTCGGTCGTGCCGGCCTCGGCCGTCGGCGCGCTGCTCTCCGTACCCGCCGCGGCCCTGGCATTCGTCGTGCTGTTCGCCATCGGGGGCGAGGCCAACCTCTCTATCGGTGCGCTCACCGTCGGCATGCTGGGCTGGCACCTTCTCATCGGCTTCGGCGAGGCGGTCATCACGGCCCTCACGGTGAGTGCCGTGGTCGCAGTCCGTCCCGACCTCGTCCACGCGGCACGCGGCCTGCGGCCGGCGCTGCGACTCAAGGACGCCGACGGAGCGTTGGTCGATGCCCCTGCCGGGCGCGAGACCGTGCAACCGCGCCACGGCACCCGCAACCTGCTGGTCGGTGGCGGCATCGTTGCCCTGTGCCTCGCCGGAGTGGTCAGCTTCGTCGCAAACGGCAACCCCGACGTCCTCGAGTACGTCGCCGGCGAGCAGGGCTTCCTCGTGACCGCTCGCGACCACCTGTTCGACGATCAAGCGCTCGCCGACTACGGCGAGGTGGGCGGCATCCCGGTCGGTGTCGCCGGCGTGCTCGGGGTCGTGCTTACTGTCGGCCTCGGCTGGCTGGTCTTCCGGGCCGTGAGCCGCCGGTCGGACCGGTCCGGGGCCGGAGTACAGAGCCACTAGATGGGTAGCGGCCACTCGCACCTGCTCTTCCGGCACGGCGACTCGCTCGTCCACCGGCTGCCGGCGCACGCCAAGGTGCTGGCCCTACTGGGGTTCGTCATGGTGGTTGTGGCGACGCCGAGAGAGCGCTACTGGGCCTTCGCCGGCTACGCCGTGCTGCTCGCGGGTGTCGCCGCCGTGGCGAAGATCCCGCCCGGGTTCGTGGCGCGCCGGATGGTGGTCGAGATCCCCTTCGTCGCCTTCGCTGTGCTGATGCCGGTCGTCTCCTCGGGAGGGCGGGTCGACGTGCTGGGCGTCTCGCTGTCCGAGGACGGGCTGCTCTCGGGTTGGAACCTGCTGGCCAAGGGCACGCTCGGCGTGATCGCGTCGATCCTGCTCGCCGCGACGACCGACGCGCGGGCTCTGCTGCTCGGTCTGCAGCGACTGCGGCTGCCTGCCCGGCTGGTCGAGATCGCGGCGTTCATGGTCCGCTACCTCGACGTCGTCGCGGGCGAGATGCAGCGAATGCGGGTCGCCCGGGAGTCGCGGGCCTTCGAAGCACGGCACCTCGGCCACCTGAGGGTGGTCGCGCAGGGTGCGGGGGCGCTGTTCGTGCGGACCTACGAGCGGGGCGAGCGGGTCCACCTCGCGATGTTGTCCCGTGGGTACGCCGGCGCGATGCCCCTGGAATCCGGTCCGGGGGGTGCGGCACCATCGGGCCTCGCCGTCGTGCTGCCGGCAGCTGCGCTGGTCGTCGCATGGGCGGCCGCGGTATGGCTGTGACACCCTCGCTCGACGTGCGCGGCCTGGCGTATGCCTATCCCGACGGCCACCAGGCGCTGTTCGGCGTCGACCTCGTGGTCGAACGCGGGGAGCGGGTAGCTCTGCTCGGCCCCAACGGGGCCGGCAAGACGACCCTCGTGCTCCACCTCAACGGCATCCTGGCCGGGGGCGCCGGCACTGTGCGGGTCGGTGGCCTCGAGGTACGGGAGCGCGACCGCGACACCCTGCGCGAGATCCGCCGCCGGGTCGGGATCGTGTTCCAGGACCCTGACGACCAGCTGTTCATGCCGACCGTCCGTGACGACGTCGCATTCGGCCCGGCCAACCTCGGCCTGCGAGGTCCGGAACTCGACGCCCGTGTCGATGCCGCCCTGCAGGCGGTCGGGATGGCCGGCGTGGCCGACCGGCCGCCGCACCACCTCTCGTTCGGGCAACGCCGGCGGGTCGCGGTGGCGACCGTGCTCGCCATGGAGCCCGACGTCCTCGTGCTCGACGAGCCCACGAGCAACCTCGATCCGGCGAGCCGCCGGGAGCTCGCCGAGGTTCTCGAGTCGATCGACGTGACCCTGCTCGTCGTGACCCACGACCTGCCCTACGCCCTGGAGCTGTGCGAGCGGTCCGTCGTGCTCTCCGGCGGGGGGATCGTGGCCGACGGTCCCACGCCCGACGTGCTGGCCGATGCGGCGATGCTGCGTGAGCACAGGCTCGAGCTGCCCTACGGGTTCGATCCACGTTCGGTCCCGGGGCGGCAGACTGGGTACGGTGGTGGCCGATCCACGCGGACGGCGGCCCGGAGGTGACCATGAGCTCGTCCGAGACCGTCCTACCGGCGTCGCGCCGGCCCATGCCAGGTCCGCCGCAGCCCGAACCGATCCCGCCCCGCTCGCCTGACGAGATCGAGCTGGAGCTCCAGGAGACCACCGACCGGCTCGCCAGACGGGTGGACGCCCTGGTTGGCCGGGTGAGTCCGAAGCGCGTGGCGAACCGGAGCATCGCTGCGGTGCGGGGTGCGTTCATCACGCCGCGCGGACGTCCGCGCCCAGAGGTCGTCGGCGCTGTGATCGGCGGACTCGTCGGCGTCGCCGTTCTGGTCTGGTGGGCACGCCGCAGGGACTGACGCCACGACGCCGTACGCTCGTGGGCGTGAGTCCCAGTTCGCACGACAAGCTGCCCATGCGCATGCTCCATGACCGGGTCCTGGTGGCGCTGGACGGCGAGGCAGGAGAGCGGCGATCGTCGGCCGGCATCGTCATTCCCGCGACGGCTGCCGTCGGTCGCCGGCTGTCCTGGGCGCGGGTCGTGGCGGTGGGTGGCAACGTGCGGACGGTCGAGGTGGGTGACCGGGTGTTGTTCGATCCGTCCGACCGCGCGGAGGTCGAGGTCCGCGGCGACGACTTCGTGCTGCTGCGCGAGCGCGACCTGCATGCGGTCGCCTCCGAGCGGCTCGAGGACGGCCAGACCGGACTGTACCTGTAGTCGCCAGGAGCGCGAGTTGCTGCTCGACGAAGTCCAGCCGGACTGGCACTTTCAGGAGTGGCACGGCTGCCGCGTCAGCGCCTCGACCGAGGCGGTGTTTGCCGCCGTTCATGCGCTCACCTGGGCAGAGGTCCCGGTGTTCCGGTTCTTGATGGCGACACGTGCCCTGTTCGTTCGACGCCCACGCCAGGACCGCCCGATCCTCGCCGACATGGCCGACATCGGCTTCGCGGAGATCGCCCGATCGGGCGCGGAACTCGTGTACGGAGCGGTCGGCCGGCCCTGGTCGCCGTCGGGCGGTGTTGTGCCGATCGCCGACGAGCCCGACCCGGCAGCGGCATACCAGGCGTTCGACGAGCCGGGCTGGGCGCGAATGGCGATGAACTTCCGCTTCGTCGACGGCGTGCTCAGCACCGAGACGAGGGTCTTCCTGACCGATCCACGGTCCCGGCGCCGGTTCCGCGCCTACTGGACGACGATTCGCCCCTTCTCCGGCCTCATTCGACGGACCTGGCTCGCGGCCATCAGAGGTCAGGCGGAGTCGGCCGGGAGACCCGGCGGGTTCGCGTCGAGGTCCTAGCATCGACGCCGTGGCGGGCGAGCCGAGCGATTCTCCGAACCGCCGAGGGCAGGAGGCGCTGGAGGCGCTCGCCGAACGCTCGCGGCAGGGCGCCCGTGATCGGCTGCGCCGGCTCCGGCACACCGCTGTCCCCATCGCCCAGTGCGCCCTGGGCGCCGCCCTGGCGTGGTGGGTCGCCACCGGCCCGCTGATCGGGCACGAGCAGCCGTTCTTCGCGCCGATCGCGGCGCTGATCTCGCTCGGCGTAGGTCTCGGCCAACGGCTGCCCCGGGTGGTCGAACTCGTCGCGGGCGTGGCCGTGGGCGTGCTCGTGGG
>DATHII010000042.1:0-5615 GCA_035316885.1 Jiangellaceae bacterium
GTCCGTCTGTTCTGATCGGTGTCCGTGGCGGACACCGATACGCGCCGAGCGATCGAGGTGGTCTGGCGGATCGAATCGGCCCGGGTCGTCGCCGGTGTTGCCCGGCTTGTCCGCGATGTCGGCCTAGCCGAGAATCTGGCGCAGGACGCGCTGGTCGCCGCTCTCGAGCAGTGGCCGGAGTCGGGTGTACCGGCGCAACCCCGGTGCTCGGATGGTCACAATCGCAAAGCGCCGTGCCATCGATCTCATCCGCCGGCAGGAGGCGTTCGCGCGCGGCTGGCTGAACTCGGACACGAGCTCGAGGTCGAGGCCCTGGACGCCACGGACCCGGCGGTCACTGACCTCGACGGCGAGGAGATCGAGGACGACCTGCTGCGCCTGATCTTCGTCTCGTGCCATCCGGTGCGTCGCCGGGGGGGCGGGTCGCTCTCACGCTGCGCCTGATCGCCTGCCTGACCACAGCGGAGATCGCCCGCGGGTTCCTCGTCGCGGAGCCGACCATCGCGCAGCGCAACGTCCGGGCCAAGAGGACCCTTGCGCAGGCCGGGGTGCCCTTCGAGGTGCCCGGTCCGGCCGAGCGCGTCGACCGGCTCGGGTCGGTGCTCGAGGTCGTCTACCTGGTGTTCAACGAGGGTTACTCGGCCACCGCCGGTGACGACTGGATGCGGCCCACGCTCTGCGCGGAGGCGTTGCGGCTCGGCCGCGTCCTGGCCGGGCTGATGCCGGACGAGGCGGAGGTGCGGCTTGGCTTCCCTGATGAGATTCAGGCGTCGCGACTGCGGGCGCGGACGGAGCCGTCCGGCGAGCCTGTGCTTCTGCTCGACCAGGATCGGCAACCGACTGGCCACGAATCGCGGCGCTTTACGCCAGGCTGGCCACGCTTACGCCGTCGCCTGTCGTCGAGCTCAACCGCGCGGTCGCGCTCTCGATGGCCCTGGGTCCCGCCGCCGGTCTCGAGCTCATCGACGAGTTCGAGCGCGCTGCCTCCCTGACCCGGAACGCTCGGGAACGTGCCTCGCCGACCGCGCCACCGCCTGCGCTCAGCGCGTCAGCTGACCTTCGTTCAGCGGATCGTGCGCCGTCGTCGAATCCAGCTGGCCGTGCTGGCCATGCCCACCCTGCTACTCGCGCTCGACCTGAGCGTGCTGTACCTGGCGCTGCCGCAGCTCGCCGCCAACCTGAACGCCGACAGCACCCAGCAACTGTGAATCATCGACATCTACGGCTTGGTGATCGCCGGCTTCCTGATCACGATGGGCACCCTCGGTGACCGGATCGGACGGCGCCGGCTGCTGCTGATCGGAGGCGCAGCCTTCGCGGTCACCTCGGTTGTCGCCGCCTACTCCACCAGCGCCGGCATGCTGATCGGCTCGCGCGCCGTGCTCGGCATCGCCGGGGCGTGCCTGATGCCGTCGACCCTTGCCCTGATCAGCACCAGGTTCCGCGATGCTGCCCAGCGCGGCGTCGCCATCGGCGTGTGGGCGATGTCCGGCCGGCATATGTCATCGCCGGTGGCCTGACTTTGGCGGTGGCCGATCTGCTCGTGGTCGCCCAGGCGGACGTCGGCACCGGGGTCGGCGTCGTGTTGGTGGGGGTCGCCCTGGCGGGGGGCGGCATCAGCCCGCTACGCGCCGCTGCGCTCGGCGCTGCGCGCGAAGCCTTCGTGGCCGGGTCACCACGATCGCCGTCGTGAGTGCCGTCACATGGCGGGGATCGCCGTCCTCGTGGTGAGGGGACTCCGCCATGTGCCACCCACCGGCGGCGACACCGCCCCAGCCGATGAAGCAGAGACACCGGCCGAGATCTCCTCAGTCAGACGCTGACGATCACTCCACCTGCCGCTGCCGGCGATCGGCCGCCCGCCGTTCCCGGAGCTCCCCAGTGGCGATCGCGTCCAGCGAGACGTCGTCGAGCGTGGTTACGACCAGGTCGGCGCCTGCCTCCGCCAGCAGTTCCTGGTCGCCGAGGCGGGCGACCCCTAGCGCCGCCATGTGGCCCGCCTTGGCCGCCTGGATCCCGCTCGATGCGTCCTCGACCACGAAGCAGGCCTCATGGCTCACGCCGAGTTCCTCGGCGCCGGTCAGGAAGATCGTCGGGTCCGGCTTGCCACGCGGGAAGTCGCGGCCGGAGATGTTGGCATCGAACAGGTCGAGCAGGGTGAATCCGGGCTGCACGAACCCGTAGTCCAGGCGCTGCTCGGCGGCGAACGTGTCCAGCCGGATCTTGCTGAGGAACAGGTTGGCGTTCTTCGACGACGAAGCTGCCGCGACCGGGATCCCGGCGTCCTTGACCGCCAGAATGAAGCGGAGGGCGTCGGGGAAGGCCACGAACTGGCCTGCGTCGATCAGCTCGACGACGTGCTTCTGTTTCGCCGCCGCGTACTCCTCGACGCGGCGATCGAGGTCGTGCACCCCGTAATACATCAGCGCGGCGCGGGCACCGGCCTTCCGTGGCATCCCCGCTATCACCTGCTGGTACATCGCGGGAGTGAACCGCTCCGGCGACCAATTCGTCTGGTCACGGATGTCGCGCCAGTCGCCCCCCATCAACTGCTCGAGCGCCTCGCGCCAGGCCTGCTCGTGGGGTGAGTCGACCAGGACCCCGTCGACGTCGAAGATCCCACCGGCGAAGGCCACGACACATCCTCTCCGCGAGTCGACGGTCAGCGCAGCCGGAAGAGCACCTCTCCGGCCTGAGGAGCCACGAGCGTGTCCGGGTCGGTCGCCCACGCGTCAGGGTCGACCTGAGCCGGGTCGAGGTAGTCGAGGTTCGCCGCTCGCGCGCAGCCCCGCACCACGAGTTCAACCCTGCCACGCCGATAGTTCGCGACAATGCCGGGAGACAGGTGCCAAGGCTCGTCGCGGAAGGGTGAAGGCGATGATGGCAAGCCAGCAGCAGGCGGAGGCGGCTCACGTCGGGGTGGTGGGGCTGGCCGTTATGGGCAGCAATCTCGCGCGCAATTTCGCCAGCCGTGGGCACACCGTGGCGCTGTACAACCGCACCCAGGCCCGTACGGATTCGCTGATGGCGGCCCACGGGTCGGAGGGCGCCTTCGTGCCATCGGCCTCGCTGGCGGATTTCGTCGCGAGCCTGGAACGGCCGCGCCGAATGGTGATCATGGTCCAGGCCGGCGCCGGCACCGACAAGGTGATCGATTCGCTGGTACCGCATCTCGAGGCAGCGGACATCGTCGTCGACGGCGGCAACGCCCACTACGAGGACACCCGGCGGCGGGAAGCGGCGCTACGCGGGCACGGCCTGCACTTCGTCGGCGCCGGCATCTCCGGCGGGGAGGAGGGCGCGCTGCTTGGCCCCTGCATCATGCCGGGTGGGTCGCGCGAGTCCTACCAGGCGCTCCGCCCGCTGCTGGAGGGTATCTCCGCAAAGGTCGACGGGGAGCCCTGCTGCGCCTACATGGGTCCCGACGGGGCCGGCCACTTCGTCAAGATGGTGCACAACGGCATCGAGTACGCCGACATGCAGTTCATTTCCGAGGCGTACGACCTGCTCCGCGGCGCCGGGCTCGAGCCGGCCCGCATCGCCGATGTGTTCGCGGAGTGGAACACTGGTGACCTCGACTCGTTCCTCATCGGGATCACCTCCGAAGTCCTCGGGCACGTCGATGCCGACACGGGCAAACCTCTCGTCGACGTGATCGCCGACTCCGCCGGACAGAAGGGAACCGGCCGCTGGACTGTCGTCTCGGCGCTGGAGCTGGGCATTCCGCTCAACGCCATCGCCGAATCGGTGTTCGCCCGGTCGACCTCATCCCATGGCCGGCTACGCGCCGCCGCTCAGGAGGCGCTCAGCGGTCCCAGCGGTGGGTCGGTCCAGGATGTCGAGCGGCTTGTCGCCGACGTCCGCTCAGCGCTGTGGGCGAGCAAGGTCGTCGCGTACGCCCAGGGACTGGACCACATCCAGGCCGCCAGCGAGGCCTTCGCCTGGGATGTCCACATCGCCTCGGTCGCCAAGATCTGGCGGGGCGGCTGCATCATCCGAGCCAGGCTGCTGGAGCGGATCCGGCAGGCCTACGCCGACACAGCGCTGCCCACGTTGTTGGCCGATCCCGCTGTCGCCAGCGATCTCGCCCACGCGCAGGACGGGTGGCGGCGCACAGTGGCGCAGGCCGCGACGATCGGTGTCCCGGTTCCCGGGTTCGCCGCCGCCCTCGCCTACTACGACACGGTGCGACGCGACCGGCTCCCGGCCGCCCTCATCCAGGGACTGCGGGATCTCTTCGGCGCCCACACCTACGCCCGCACCGACCGTGAGGGGGTCTTCCACACCCTGTGGTCCGGTGACCGCACGGAAACCGAGATTCTGCCGCTGTAGCACCGGCCGCCGGCCGGCACTCGCCGAGGCTCTGTCCCCACAAGACGGCGATGCTCGCCGACCCGCACCCCGCGGCCACCGAACGCGTCGACCCAGACGCCTCGCTCGTCGCGGCCTATGCCCGAACCCGCATCGCGTTGCCGCACCTGGTGGATGCCCTCAGCCCGATCGCTGATCTGTTCCGCGCCACCATAAGGTGACCCATTGCATCGAAGTCGCCGCCGAGCCCAACCACACCGTCTCGAGCGGCCCATGAGAACTCGCAGGGAGGCTGCATGATCGCCCGGATGTGGCGTGGATGGGTCAGGACCGAACAGGCCCAGGCGTACATCGACATCGTTGAGCGAACCGGGATGGCCGGGTACCGGCAGACCTCTGGCAACATGGACGCGCAACTGCTGACCCGCGACCTCGGCGATGGGCGCACCGAGATCGTCACACTCAGCTGGTGGCCAGACCTCGAACACGTCAAGGCCTTTGCAGGCGACGATATCGACGTCGCGAGGTACTACCCGGAAGACGACGGATTTCTGATCGATCGGGAGGCAACGGTCGCCCACTACGAAGTCGCCCCTGTAGAGCCGTCGTCACCGGTGTGACCGCCGCGGCCGGGACCGCGGCCCCGGTCTCCGCGGAACTCCCGCTCGATCGCCGCGGCGATGCGTTCGGGCACCGCCTCACTCAGTTCGTCCGCCTGTTCCTGGGTCAGCCGCCCGTCCGCGACCGCCTGCTCGATCCGCTCGTTGGCCGCAGCCACCAGGGAGTCGACCAGAGCGGCGGTCTCGACGTCCTGTTCCTCCGCGACGTCTGCGAGCGTCGTTCCGTCCGCGGAAAGGGCGTCCCGCAGCTCATCACGCGTCAGTCCTAGCGCGTCCGCAGCGGCATCGAGATCCAGCGGCACCATGCCGCCATCTCCTCCGTGACCGCCAGGGCCGCGCAGATGCAGGGCGTCGGAGTCGGCGAGGGTCGCCGCTACTTTGTCCGCCTGGTCCTGCGTGATGGTGCCGTCGCTTACCAGGTCCGCCAGCGCGTCCTTGAGCGCCTGCAGGCGGTCGCTGCTTGCGTCACCCGCACCGTCTTCGGAGGTCGAGGCGGCACTGGCCGCCACGGCGAGCGGTGCGCCCACCACGGCGACCCCCAGCCCGGTGAGCCCGAGGACGCCGGCGAGCCCGGCCGGTGCGATCCTCTTGGTGATCTTCATCGTCTTGTCTCCCTGACTCCGGCCCGAGCCGATCCCGGGCGCCTGAGACTGAGGCTCGGCCGCGAACCTGGCCGCAGGCTGT
>DATHII010000043.1:0-4335 GCA_035316885.1 Jiangellaceae bacterium
CGCGGCGGCGATGCTGCTGGCCCGACGAGGCCTGCGTGTCCTCGTGCTCGACCGGGCCAGGTACGGCAGCGACACGGTCTCCACCCACGCACTCATGCGTGGCGGCGTCCTGCAGTTGCAGCGCTGGGGCCTGCTCGACGAGATCGTCGCCGCCGGCACACCACCGGTGACCCGGGTGGTCTTCCACTACCCGGACGAGACCACCCCGATATCGCTCAAGCCGGCCGCCGGCGTCCGTGCGCTGTACGCGCCTCGCCGCACCGTCCTGGACCGGGTGCTCGCGGACGCCGCGATCGCGGCCGGGGCCGATGTGCGATTCGGCGTGACGGTGACCGAGCTGCTCCGCGACGACACCGGACGGGTAACCGGGGTCGCCGGCAACGATGCCGATGTCCGGCGGCTGCTGGCATCGGCGCCGCTCACCGTCGGCGCCGACGGCATCCGATCGCTTGTGGCCCGGGAGGCTAGTGCCCCGGTGCTCCGAACGGCGCGGTGGAACGGCACCGCGGTCCTGTACGGGTACTGGGACGGCCTCCCGGTCGACGGCTACGAGTGGCTGTACGCACCGGGTGCAGGCGCCGGCCTGATCCCGACCAACGACGGCCAAACGGGGGTGTTCGTCGGCACGACGCCAACGCAGATGAAGGCCGCCCGGCGAGCCGGGACTGCTCAGCATGCGTTCGACACCCTGCTCGAGACGGTGTCACCCGCGGCCGCCGAACGGGTGTCCGCGGCGGGGGCGCCGCAGCGACTGCGCGGCTTCGCGGGCATGCCCGGGTACCTGCGGCAATCATGGGGACCGGGCTGGGCGCTGGTCGGAGACGCCGGGCACTTCGAGGATCCGCTCAGCACCCACGGCATCACCGATGCGCTCCGCGACGCCGGGCTCTTGGATAGCGCAGTAGCTGACATACACAACGGAACCGCGACCGAGGCGACCGCGCTGGCCGAATACCAGACGACCAGGGACGCACTCGCCGACAGGCTGTTCGGCACGGTCGAAACGATCGCGTCCTTCACCTGGACGATCCCGGAACTGCGGCGTCTGCTGCTCGAGGCCAGCTCGGCGATGAGTGAGCAGGTCGAAGCGCTGCAGGGGTTTGATCAGCCTGACCAGTCCAGGGCAGCAGTCATGGCGGGCTGAGATATGGCTGCCGGCCACTGGCCGGGTCCGTCTCGGCAACGGCGCGGGCACGTACATCTGGCCGACCTGGAGGATGATGACAATTGGTACACCGGATCGAGGGCGCGGGGGCAACCATGGCGGATTCATCTGGCGCCGCCAAGGTCGAGATCAGAATGCTCGGCGGCTTCGAGGTGCTGCTCGACGGTGCGCCCGTTCCGGCGGCCGGCTGGCCGCGGCCACAAGCGGCCACGCTGGTGAAGTTGCTCGCCCTCGCCCCGGGGCGTCGGCTGCATCGGGAACAGCTCGTCGACCGGTTGTGGCCCGACCTCACCGTCGCCGAAGCGGCCCCACGCCTGCACAAGCTCGCCCACTACGCCCGTCGCGCCCTGGGCGAGGACCGGACCGCGATCGTTCTCCGCAGCGAGACCGTCGCCCTGCTGCCCGACGCTGAGGTGGTCGTCGACGTCGACGTCTTCGAGCGGGCCGCGGGGGAGGCGCTGGCCGACGGAACGCCGGCTGCCGCCGCTGCGGCGGCCAGCCACTACGGCGGCACGCTGCTGCCGGACGACCTCTACGAGAAATGGGCTGAGAACCGCCGTGAGCATCTCCGCTTGCGCTACGTAGACCTCTTACGCCTGGCGAGGCGTTGGGAGGACCTCCTCGTCGAGGAACCGGCCGACGAGGATGCGCATGTCGCGCTGATGACGCAGCACGTCGAGGTGGGCGACCATCGTGCCGCGTTGCGGCAGTTCGAACGGATGGACGCGGCCCTTCGCCGCGAGCTGGGCGTCGGACCGGGTCAGCGCGCCCTGGCCGTGCGGGACCAGGTTCTGGCCGCCTTCCCCGAACACCACGCGGACGTCGGCCGAGCCAGCCTGGTCGGCCGCCGCGGCGAAATGGAGCAGCTCGAGCGGTTGCTGGCCGACGCGGGCCGCGGCGGTGGCCGCACAGTGCTCGTGTCGGGACCACCCGGGGTCGGCAAGTCAGCGCAGCTCGACTGGGTCAGCCAACGCGCCGAGCGCGCCGGGTGGCGGGTTGGGCAGGGCGTCGCAGCCGCGGTCGAGGGTGCCTGGCCGTACGCGCCCGTGCTCGACGCGCTCGCCGACCTGTGCCGGCGGCATCCGACGTTGCTCGACGGGCTGAGCGATACGTACCGACAGGAGATCGAACGTGCTCTGGCGGGCGCTGAGCTGACGTGGAGCGGCGAGGGAACCCACCAGCGGCTGTTCGTCGCGGCGGCCGAGCTCCTGCGGCTTGCGGCGTCGGGCACCGGTCTGCTGCTGACCATGGACGACATGCACGAGGCGGACGAGGCCAGCCTGCGGCTTCTGCACTATCTCGCCCGGTGCATCACCGGCGAACGAGCCCTCATTGTCGTCGGCCACCGCGAGGGTGGGCGCCGGGTGGAGCAGATCAAGGGCAGCCTGCTCCGCCGGAATCTCGCCGTCCACGTCTTTCTACGCCCGCTGGACCGGCAGGGCACCGACGAGCTCGTCCGAGTGCACCTGGCCGACGTCTCGACCCCGGCGCTGGACCACATCTGGGAGGTGTCGGGCGGTCTGCCGTTCGCGGTCGTCGAGATGGCCAGGGCACCGGCCACCGCGACCGTTCGAACGCTCGGCGCGCTCGGGCTGAGCCTGCTGGCGGTCAAGACTCGCGAAGCCATCCAACGGGTGGCCGTCATCGGGATCAGTTTCGACACCGACCAGTTCGTGGCGCTGACCGGGTTGCCCGAGCCGGAGGCCTACGCGGCACTGGACGCGGCGCTGGCTGGGCTGGTCGTCGTGCACACGGGATCGGGCTACCGTTTCCGGCATCCCCTGATCCGAGATGCGCTCCTCGACGACATCCCGCCCGCCCAGCAGAGCATCTTCCATCAGCACGCCGCCCGGCGCCTCGACGCCATCGGGGCTCCGCCGGCCCGGATAGCGCACCACCTGATCGCGGCCGGGCAGCTCTCGGAAGCGGTGCCGCATGTCATCCAGGCAGTCGAAACCGAAGCCGCCATAGGTGCCTACCGCGACGCGCTGACCCTCGTCGATGCGGTACGAGACCACGCGAACCCCTACGACAGTGGCCGGCTGCTGGCGCTGCGAGCGAACCTGCTGTCCGCCCTCGGGGACCGGTCCACATTAGACGCGTTCCGTGAGGCGCTCGCCGTCGCCGCAGAACCGGAACTCTTGTTGCTGCGCGCCCGATTGGCGCTCGCCGCCGTCAGGGAAGGCGATCTCGATACGGCAGCGGCCGTGCTGGACGGCCTGGAGCCGGACGGCGGGCCCGCGGACGTGCCGATCCTGCTCGCGCAGGGAAACCTGGCCTACTTGAGGGGGGACATCGACGCGGCCAAGAAGGCTTCGGACCGGGTCGGTGGACTCGTGAGACCCGAGAAGAACACCTGGCAGCGGCTTGACCTGCTGACACTGCAAGCGCTCATCGCACATCACCGTGGTGAGCTGTTCTCGCGCCTGCGGCTGGAATTGCGCCGCGCCCAGGACGCTCCGGCCTTCGCCAGCTCGGTGTTCGATCCTTATCTGTGCGTAGCGGAGTACCTGCTCTACGGCACGACGCCCTACCTCGAGGTCAGGACGCTCGCCAACTCCCTGCGGGAAACGGCCCGGCGAAGCGGCGTCCTGCGGGCCGAGGCGTTCGCCACGGCCTTGCTGGGCGAGGCGGCCCTGCTCGCGGGCGAGATCGCCGAGGCCGAGCGCGAGCTGCAGGACGCCGTCGACCTGCACCGCGAGATCGGCGCGCCGGCCGGTGAGGCCAAGTCGCTGCAACGGCTCGCCGAGGTCAGGTTGCTGCAGGGCGACCGGCGGGAGGCGAACCGGCTGCTCCGACAGGCCCTGCCGCGGGCGCGGTGGTCAATGCTCGCGCTTCACCTGGTCCAGTCCATCTTCGGGACGATGATCCTGGCGGCGCCGGACCCACAGGCTGCGCGAGCGGTCGTCGACCAGGCCGAGGACACGATGGGTAACGAGGACGGGTGCACGTTCTGCGTCATCATGTTCGCGGTCCCAGCCGCGATCGCCTGCGCGGACGTGGGCGACGTCGACGACGCCCGCAGGTACCTCGCGATCGCCGAACGCTCGTCGGAGTTGTGGGAGGGCACCTCCTGGCAGGCCGCGATCCTGGAGGCGCGCGCACACCTGGCCTGGGCCGTGCAGGATCCGTACCAGGAGGCCCTTCATCTCGACCGGGCGGCCGTGCTG
>DATHII010000044.1:0-2481 GCA_035316885.1 Jiangellaceae bacterium
GTCGAGCACGACAACCGGCATCGTCCGCACCCTCGCCTCGGCTTGGGTGCGCCCCGTACCGTCGGTGGGTGGTGACCCAACGAGTGCGACGGCCTTCCGCAGCTGCGTCGTCGCGAGGTCCTGGGTGGATGGTCCACGAGCACGAGTGGGCGGCCTGACAAGGTGAGCTCTGACACCCCACGCCCACGCCCGCCCGGTCCGCCGAAAAAGAAGGTGAGGGTTTACGTCCCGAATGTCCTGGGCATAGCTATTTGCCACGGAATGGACGCGCTTTCCTCGGCGCCGCCGCAGCGGTTGGACGCCAACGGCTGAGCTGATCCCGTCGAAGGAGGATGCGATGGCCACGTCAAGGCTGCTGCGAGCACTCGTCCCGACCCTGGCCGTGGTGCTGCTCACCGGGGTGTTTGCGCCGGCGGCGCCGGCCGAGCCAGCCGGCGGGCAGGAGCGGACGCTTCGGCGGTACGCCAACGACACCTGGGCTTCGTTCGTGGCGATGGTCGACGACGGGTCGGGGCTGCCGGCCGACAAGCTGCTCAGGGACGGCGGCCGCAGCATCCAGACCTCCACCACCAACATCGGCGCCTACATGTGGAGCACCCTGGTGGCCGAGCGGCTCGGGCTCATCGGCCACCAGGAGGTCGTCGGCCGCCTGTCCAAGTCCATCTCGACGCTCGAGCGCATGGAGCGCTACCAGCCCGGCGGCCAGTACTACAACTGGTATGACCACCGCAGCGGAGCGAAGCTGACCGTCTGGCCGCCGACCGGCGAGCCGCTCACCCCGATCCTGTCGTCGGTGGACAACGGCTGGCTGGCCACCGGCCTGCAGCTGGTGGGTCGCGGCGTCCCCGAGCTGTCCGGGCGGGCCGGCGCGCTGTTCGACAGCATGGACTTCGGTTTCTACTACCGCCCCGAGGTCAACCGCATCCTCTTCCATTACGCCCCGGACACCGGCGCGGCGCCGTGCTGCTACGACACGATCGTGAGCGAGAGCCGCATCGCCAGCTACCTCGGCATCGCCAAGGGCGAGATCCCGCAGCGGCACTACTTCGGCCAGTGGCGCAGCTTCCCCGACACCTGCGACTGGAGCTGGCAGGAGACCAGGCCCGTCGGGTTCCACCGCACCTACTTCGGCGAGGAGGTGTTCGACGGCGCCTACCCATACAACGGCACCCGCGTCACGCCCGCCTGGGGGGGCAGCATGTTCGAGGCGCTGATGCCGACCCTGTTCGTTCCCGAGGAGGCGTGGGCCGGCGGGAGCTGGCGGGCCAACCACCCGCTGTGGGTGCAGGCACAGATCAACCACGGTCTCCGCGAGGCCGGCTACGGCTACTGGGGCTTCTCGCCCGCCAACATCCCCGAGGGCGGCTACGCGGCCTACGGGGTCGACGCCATCGGCATGGACCCGACCGGCTACCCCTCCAACAACGACAAGACGCTGGTCGACCACGGCTTCGCGGGCTGCCACGGGCGTGACCCCGTGCCCGACCCGCCGCCCTCCGCCTACACCAACGGCGTCGTGTCGGCGCACGCAGCCTTCCTCGCGCTGCGGTGGGCGCCAGCGGAGACGCTGGCCAACCTCTCCCGGCTCGAGCGCGACTTCGACGTTTACACCGAGTGGGGCTTCCTGGACTCGGTCAACGTCGACTCCGGGGTCGTGTCCGACTCCTACCTGGCGCTGGACCAGGGCATGATCATGGGCGCCATCGGCAATGCGCTGGCGGGCGACGTCCTGCGCCGCCTGTTTGTCACCGACCGCATCGAGCGTGCCCTGCGCCCGCCGATGGGGGTGGAGGAGTTCAACGCCTCCCCGCGCGGCTGCACGATCCGTGGCACCGCCGGCGACGACCGCCTGGTCGGCACCCGCGGT
This sequence comes from Jiangellaceae bacterium, assembly GCA_035316885.1. Taxonomy (GTDB): domain Bacteria; phylum Actinomycetota; class Actinomycetes; order Jiangellales; family Jiangellaceae; genus DASRTE01. The sequence goes on from DATHII010000044.1 coordinate 1,868, forward strand.
GACGACGTGATCTGCGGCGAGGGCGGCGACGACGTCATCGACGGAGGCGGCGGACGCGATGTCGCCTTCGGCGATGGCGGCGACGACCTGGTCGCCGGCGGTGACAGCGGCGACACGCTCTATGGAGGCGACGGCGACGACGAGCTGGCCGGCGGCGACGGCTTCGACGTGCTCTCCGGCGGCCCGGGCGACGACCGGCTCGCCGGAGGGCCCGGTTCCGATCACCACGAGGGCGGCACCGGCGACAACCGCTGCCCGGACCTCACCGGCGAGGACACCAGCAACGCCTGCTAAAGGAGTCCGCGCGTTACAAGACCATCGGATCCCTGACGGCGATCAGGGCGGCCGTCAAGGTAATGCGCGACTACCTGGAGTAGCGGCTCGCGCCAGCCGCCATACCGCCCATGCCGGCTGCGCCGCGGCTGGCGTGGTAAGAGAGGGGAGGCCTGCGCGTGTCGACCTCGCTACTCCGCGCCCGAGGTGGTGGTCGCGTCCGGAAGCCCTCGTCTGAGACGTGTCGCCACAGCCGCCACGAACCCGAACTGAACCGCCGTCGCGATCACGATGCGGGTGGTGAAGCTGTCCAGGTCGGGCCACCCACTGAGCACGAGGGC
>DATHII010000045.1:0-3383 GCA_035316885.1 Jiangellaceae bacterium
CGGTCGCGCGGTAGTCCTCCCCGAAGCGCAGGAACGGCCGCCGCAACGGCTCCGGCCCGCGAACGCCGAGCTGGGTCAGCGCCTCGGGCAGCGACAGTCCGGCCCGGACGGCCGAGGCCAGGTTGTCGACGGCATCGGGCCACAGCTCCCGGAGCTCGTTACGTCGCTGACGCACCCGGAAGCGCACCAGCGCCACCGGCGCGTACGCGGCGAAGGCCCCGAAGGCCATCGCCACCGGCCAGGTCCGGGACACAACGAGGAACAGCAGCGCGACGAATGCGCCGGCCCCTGCGCACGAGACGAGCAACTGACGGGAGGTGACGGCCTCGATGCCCGCCTCGGCGATGAGGTCGGCGAGGCGGTCACGCCCGCGCGGACGGTCTGCTCTGCGGTCGACCGGTGCGGTGAACGCTTGCCAGACCATCAGCAGGCCGATGCCGAGCATCAGCCCGACCAGGGCACCCATCAGGCGGCGCCCTCTCGTTCGTCGCCGCCATCGGGGGCGGCGAGCAGGCCGGCCGGGTCGATTCCAACGCGACCGAAGCGGTCGGCGTGCGGCGGATGCCCGTCCGCGCGCCCCAGGCGGTCCCCCCGCCGGACGAAGATCGGCTCGAGCTCCACGACCTCGCCCTCGACCCGGCCGGGCACCGCGACGATCTCGCGGACCCGACGGCTGCCGTCGTGCTCGCTGTCGAGGTGCACGACGATGTCGACGCAGCCCGCCACGGTGGGCACCACGAACCGGCTGCCGATGTTCTCCCCCCGCCAAGATTCGAAAGGGAGCGTGCAGGATTGGTGCCTCGCGCAGGCACCCGGGCGGGTCAGGCGACGTGGTAGCCGAAGGCGGCCCAGTGCACGGACGACCGGTAAGGACGGCGCGTGTTCCAGAGGCGCCGAGCGGACGCGGGTATCGACCGCCGTCGGTTGCGGTGGGCTCGGAATTCGTCGGCCAGCTCGTCGTTCGTGACCTGTCTCAGCCAGTGTTGTACCCGTCCGAGGTGCTGGGCCGGGTGATCGGAGGGGCTCCAGGTCGCCCAGAAGCGGGAGAACAGGGTTGTCGCCATCAGGTCGTCGACTGCCCAGGACGCCGCGATCACACCGTTTGCACCAGCGGCCATCAACGCTGCGGGGAGGCCGATCGCCTCGTCGGGTGTTGGGTCGCCGATGACGCCGCCTTCGCACGCGGAGAGCACGACCAGCTCAAGGCCCGCAGCGACTTGGACGGTGTCGTGATACCGAGGCTGTGCACCAGCTTGTCCATCCGCCGGGTCGAGACGCCGAGCAGGTAGCAGGTCGCCACCACGCTGGTCAGGGCCCGCTCGGCCCGCTTGCGCCGCTCCAGCAGCCAGGCGGGGAAGTACGTGCCCTGCCGAAGCTTCGGCACAGCCAGTTCCAGGGTGCCGGCACGGGTGTCCTACTCCCGGCCCCAGTAGCCGTTGCGCCGGTTCGTCCGGTCTGGACAAACGCTGCCGTAGGCGGCGCCGCAGACCGCGTCGGCCTCGGCCGACATCAACGGGTGGGCCGGGACGGCGACACCGTCGAGGACCAAGGGGTCAATTTTCAGGCGGCGTTGACATCCCAGGCTCGCCCAGCGTCCACGTCGGCGGCACGGTCTTCCAGCGCGACCAGCCGCAGCGCGTCGAGCCGATGGCGCTCGGCCCGGCCGAATGACGTCGAGTCCCGCCCCACGTAGGCCCGGCCCGCGCCACAGTGCGAGCACCTTACGCAAGTCGCCGCGGCCGCCTCAGTGCGCCCCTCCCGAAGCGCCCGCTGACTGAGCTCGACTAAACCCATACCGTTCAGTTAGAGGCCTGAATGAGGTAGTCCGGTGGGTGCTGGGGCCGAGGCCAGGCGGTGTGGTGGGCGCGTTTGACGTGCCACTTGGGCATCTTGCGTTTGATGACGCGTGGTGCCGTCCGGTGGCGTCGGGCGGGGTTGAGCCGGCCGAGTAGGCGACGGAGGAAGTACAGCCATCCGGGGCTGTGCCGGCCGCGCTGGTCAGGGGGGAAAAGCGCCCGGCTGGGCGATGGTCTGTCTGGTGATGCGCAGCGCGGCGACGAAGCTGACCCGGTCCGGGTCGTGCCCGGAGTGGGTTGCCGCCTCGGCCATGAGCGAGCGGATCGCGTAGTGGCAGCACAGGTGTCCCCAGATCTCCTGGAGAACCAGGTCAGGAGACTTCGAGCGCAGCACCGTGCGCGGTCCACGCTGGTGGGTCTTGAGTTCGTCGAAGGCCAGCTCGATCTCCCACCGCTGGGCATACGCCGCGGCGAGGTCGACCGCGGTGACCTCGTCGGGATCGAGCATGGTGGTGAACAGCCGATAGGTGGCGGGATTCTCCCGCCCGTCGTCGATGGTGTAGTCGATGACCCTGACCAGCATCGGTTCCTCGCGACGTGCCGAGGCAGGCGTGGAGCGGCGCAGGTGAGCCAGCCAGGACCCGTCGGGAAGGTCTTCGAGGTGGGTTGGCTTGGGACCCGCCTTGTCAGTGCGGACTCGCCACAGCAGGTCCGCGCCGGTCGCGATCGCCTTGCGCCATAAGGCGTAGGAGAAGAACCCGCGGTCGGCGGTGAGCAGCATCCCCGGAACCAACTCCGCCAGCAGCGGCTCGGTCAACGTGGCCTCGGACTGGCCGTAGGCTCCGACCCTTGCGGCGAACATCACGTGGGTGCCGCACTCGGCCAGAGCGACCACTCGCGCCTGCGGGAAGGCGGCCTGCTCACCCTTGTTGACCCCCGGCCTGCCGAAGAACTCCGCGTTTACTGCCGTGTCGGCCACATCGAGGCAGGTCCCATCGATCGCGACCAGCCGGCGTCCGGCCAACCACGTGCCCGGAGTCGCCTCGCCGCCGATCGGGTTGGCCACCTGATCGAACAACGCCGCCAACGGCTCCGACCCGAGCCGGGCTCGGGCCTGGAAGATCGCGGACTTGCTCGGCCGCGTGTAGCTCTCCTGCCAGCCCGACGCCCACGAGAGCCCATCGGTCAGCTGGGCGAGCACGTCCTCGTACGATCCTTCGGAGTACAACGCCATCCCGATCGAGAAGTAGGCCATCACACGCGCCGGAAGCGCACGGTGACGCTGCTCGGTCCGCCCCGCCCCGGCGATCACCTCATCAACCAGATCCGGTGGGAACACCCGGGTGAGCACGCCCACCGAGACCAGGTCCGACAACCGACGATCCGACTCCGGCTTCTTCCAACCCGCTCGCGGCATGCCCCCCAAACTACACCGGAGTCATCTTAACTGAACGGTATTGCCGTTAGCCCACGTCGTGGGAGCACCGCGAAAGCCAGCACCGCCACCAAGCGACCCAGCTCGCTGATCACGAACTACTGCTCGAGTACTACTGGGCTGCGGCGTCACCGCTCGGTGTCACGGCGAGC
>DATHII010000046.1:0-11080 GCA_035316885.1 Jiangellaceae bacterium
AAGAGGACGCCGGCGCAATGGTCTATCTCGTGCTGCAGAGCGCGGGCCTCGAAGGCGTCGGTCTCGACGAGGACCTTCTCGCCGGACCCGGGCAGCTGGCCCGAGACCGTCAACCGGGTTGCCCGCTTGACGTCGCCGGTCAGGTCGGGCACCGACATGCAGCCCTCCCGGGCCCGCTCCCAACGCGTCGCCTCGACCACCTCCGCGTTGCACAGGACGAAAGTGCCGTGCCGGGTCCGAGCCCTGGGATGCGCCGTGACGTCGACGCAGAACACGTGTGACCCGACCCCGACCTGGGTAGCGGCGAGACCCACGCAGCCCGGGGACACCCGCATCGTCGCCACCAGGTCGGCCGCCAGCCGGACGACCGCGGGATCCGCCGCGTCGACGCGCTCGGACGGCGTAGCGAGGACCGGGTGGGGAGCCCGGACCACGGGCAGCACCCGGCCGGACATGCCGAGATCGCGCTCGGACCAGGTGCGCAGCGTCACAGGACGTCGGTCTCCTGGCGACGCAGCGTGACCCCCACCCCGAGATCACGACCGGTCGCGGCGAGCTCATCGGCCAGGACCTGTTCGTCGACGGCGTCGGGCAGGTCGACCTCCGCGACGAGCAGGTAGAGCGCACCAGTCAGCCGGGTTGTCAGATCGGTGACGTTGCCACCGGCTCGCGCCAGCACACGGGTGACTGCCGAGACGATGCCCGGCCGGTCGGCGCCATGGACGGTCAGGACGTACGGATCGCCGCCGGCCTCCGGGTCGGGCTCCTGTGGCACGTCGCGCACGGAGACGACCAACGTCCCGTCGGACCCAAGCGGCGCCAGTGCGTTCTCGACCACGTCGGCCGTCGGGTCACCGGCGCAGACCAGGGTCATCGCGAAATGCCCACGCAGCAACGTCATGCTGGAGTCCTCGAGATTCAGCCCGAGGTCGGCCAGGCCGGCCGTGACGTCGGCGATGATCCCTGGGCGGTCGTGCCCGATGACGGTGACGGCGAGCAGGCTCACGTCATTCCGAGCCAGGACGTGCGGGTGGCCGGCAAGCCGCTGGCGCCGTCACCGTGCCGTCGGACGGCGAGAACCTGGGCGACGCCGATCCGTCCCGCGTCGAAGGACAGCGCCGACGCGGTCATGTAGAGGCGCCAGACGCGAGCCCTCCCGACACCGGCCAACTCGACGGCCCGATCCCACTGCCCCTCGAGATTGGCGACCCAGCGGCGCAGCGTCCGTGCGTAGTGCTCGCGCAGGCTCTCCACATCGCGAACCTCGAGGTCGCCACCTTCGATCGCGTTGACGACGTCGCCGATCGGCAGCAACTCACCGTCGGGAAAGACGTAGGCGTCGATGAACGAGCGCCCACCCCGCCGCGGCCCCGGCCGGCGGACGATCTGGTGGTTCAGCAGCCGGCCGCCCGGGACGAGCAGGTCGTGCAGCGTGCGGGCGTACTCCCCCCACCGCTCGGCGCCGAGGTGCTCAGCCATACCGACGCTGGCGATCGCGTCGAACGGGTCGTCGGTGAGGTCGCGCCAGTCCTGCACGCGGATGTCGACGCGATCGGAGAGCCCGGCCTCGAAGACCCGCTTGCGCGCGTACTCCGCCTGCTCCTGCGACAGGGTGATGCCGACCGCCTCGACGCCGTGTATCTCGGCGGCGTGGATCACCAGCGACCCCCACCCGCAGCCGACGTCGAGCAGGCGCATGCCCGGGATGAGGCCGAGCTTGCGGCAGATGAGCTCGAGCTTGTCGCGCTGGGCGTCCTGAAGTGTGTAGTCGGCGTCGTCGGGGCGGGCCCAGTAGGCGCAGGAGTAGGCCATCGAGGGGCCGAGGACGATCTCGTAGAACTCGTTGCCGACGTCGTAGTGGTGGGTGACCGCGACCCGGTCGCGGCTCCTGGAGTGCTTGTCACCCGACAGAGCGATCTCCTCGGGCGGCGGCTTCGGCGCGGGGCCGACGGCGCCGAGCATGACGGCAGCGCGCAACACGTCGGCGCACTCGACCGGAGTCAAGTGGCGGCGCGTGGCGAGGTCGCGTCCGATCGTCTCGAGCCGGGCCAGCGCCTCCTCGAGATCGCCCTCGAGGTCGATCTCGCCGGCGACCCACGCTCGGCCGAAACCGATCTCGTCGGGGTTCCAGAGCAGGCGGCGCACGGCTCGCCGCGACCGCACCACGAGCGTGGGACCGTCGGCGGGTCCGGCCTGGGTGCCGTCCCAGGTGCGGATCCGCAACGGCGGCGGTGCCCCGAGCAGGTGCTCGAGCAGGAGCGCGACCCGGTCGGCCGCACCACCGTTCGGCTTCGCGGTCATCACGCAGACCTCCTCCGTCCGGGCCTGGATCCAGCGATCAGCCTAACCCCGCCCCCTCCGGTCGGTTGATCACGTTCACCATGCTCGTGGACCGTTCACCAGGTTCCGGAGCCTGGTGAACCGTCCGCCAGGGTGGTGAACGTGATCAACGACGGGCGCCGCCGGGGTCGGCGGCGCGGAGGAACTCGTCGCGCGGCATGTGTATCCGCCCGAGCGAGACGGCCTCGCGGCGGAAGAACAGGGCCAGGGTCCAGTCCATGACGATCCGGACCTTCCGGTTCAGCGTGGGCATCCGGCTGACGTGATAGGTGCGGTGCATGAACCAGGCGACGAAACCCTTGAGCTTGATGCCGTACACCTGCGCGACGCCTTTGTGCAGGCCGAGGCTCGCCACCGAACCGACGTACTTGTGCTCGTAGTTCTTCGGCTCCCGCCCGCGGAGGACCGCCGCGATGTTGTCGCCGAGCCGCTTGGCCTGGCGTACGGCGTGCTGCGCGTTCGGTCCGGTGGTGGCGCCGGGGACGTCGGAGGTGAGGTCGGGCACCGCGGCGCAGTCGCCGGCACCCCACGCCGCATCGACCCCCTCGACGCGCAGGTCGGCGCGGCACGTGAGGCGACCCTTCTCGTCCAGCGGCAGGTCGGTGCGTTGGAGCAGCGGGTGGGCTTTGACGCCGGCGGTCCAGATGAGCGTGTCGCTGTCGAGCTCGGTGCCGTCGGCGAGGACGACGTGGCCGTCGACGCAGGACTCCAGCCGTGTGTTCAGGCGCACCTCGATGCCGTGCCGGCGGAGCTCGTCGATCGTGTAGATCCCCATTTCCGGGCCGACCTCGGGCAGGATCCGGCCGGTGGCCTCGACCAGGATCCAGCGCATGTGGTGCGGCTGGAGATACGGGTAGTAGCGCAGCGCGTCCTTCGCCATGTCCTGCAGCTCGGCGAGAGCCTCGACACCCGCGTATCCCCCACCGACGACAACGAAGCTCAGGGCTCGCCGGCGCACGTCCTCGTCGGCCGTGGACGCGGCCACATCGAGCCGGTCCAGCACGTGGTTGCGCAGTGCTATCGCTTCCTCGACCTGCTTGAACCCGATCCCCTGCTCGGCGAGGCCCGGTATCGGCAACGTGCGGGCGATGGAGCCGAGCGCAACGACCAACACGTCGTAATGAAGCTCGTACGGGTCGCCGACCCGCGGCACGATCCGGGCGACGCGGTCGGCGTGGCGGATGTCGGTGACCTCGCCGGTGATGACCTGGCAATGCTTGAGCACTGGTCGGAGCGGGACGACGACGTGCCGCGGCTCCAGCGAACCGGCCGCGGCTTCCGGCAGGAACGGCTGGTAGGTCATGTAGGAGCGTGGGTCGACCACGGTGATGCGGACCCTGCTCCACCGGAGCTTCTTCTGCAGACGCAAGGCGGTATACATACCGACGTAGCCACCGCCGACGATCAGGACGCGCGGGACGTGTTCTTCGGTCACGATCCAAGTCTACTGCTTGTGAATCGCTTCACAAGCGAGGAACAGTGCCTCAGACGCCGGCAGCGCGGCCCAGGACGTCGTCGAGCATCGACTCGGTGAGCTTGCCGGTGAAGGTGTTCTGCTGACTCGGGTGGTAGCAGCCGATGACCCTGACGGTCCCGCGGGAGCCGGCGAGCACGACCTCGACGCCGTGGCCGAATACGGGCCGCGGTCGCGGGACGCTCAGCCCGTTGCGTGCCAGCGTGCCCAGCGTCGCGGCCCAGGCGAACGAACCCAGCGCGACGACGCAGCGCACCGTGTCGAGCACGAGCGCCACCTCACGGTCGAGCCAGTGAGCACACGCGTCGCGCTCGCCCGGCGTCGGCTTGTTGCCGGGCGGGGCGCAGCGGACGGCCGCAACGATCCGGGCGCCCGTGAGCCGCAGGCCGTCGCCGGCGTGGATCGACGTGGGCTGCGACGCGAATCCAGTCCGATGGAGCGCGGCGAACAACCAGTCACCGCTGCGGTCGCCGGTGAAGATGCGCCCGGTGCGGTTGGCGCCGTGCGCCGCGGGCGCCAGCCCGAGGACGAGCACACGGGGTGCCGGGTCGCCCCACCCTGGCGCCGGCCGTCCCCAGTAGGGCTCGTCGGCGAACGCGCGTCGCTTGCTCGTCGCCACTTGTTCGCGCCACGCCACCAGGCGCGGACAGGCCCGGCAGACCGACGACACCGCGGTGAGCTCCCGCAGTCCTGCTCCCGACGCCAGGTGCGCGACCTCGCCGCCGTCGCGCGCGATCGGCGTCGCCGGCGTCGCAAGGTCGTCGGGCCACCCGGCGCCCGGCGGCACAGGGCTGGGAAACTCGGTACCCGTCGCCGCGTGCAGCGCGGCGCGGGTCACGGGACCTCCACGCACGGTCCCGCCGACCACCACGCCGGCAGCGCCTCGAGCGCCTCGTCACCGAGCGGATTGACGCCGGGACCGGCCGCCAGGGCATGGGCGACGAGCACGTGCAGGCACTTGACCCGCGACGGCATACCGCCCGCCGAGACGCCGGCGATCTCGGGAACGTGGGCGATCCGCTCACGCCGGGCGAGGTAGTCCTCGTGTGCTTGTGCATAGGCCGCGGCCAGGTCCGGGTCGGCGCCGAGCCGGGCGGACATGTCCCGCATCATTCCCTCGGACTCCAGGGTGGACACGGCGCCGGTGGCCCGCGGGCAGGTCAGGTAGTACGTCGTCGGGAACGGCGTGCCGTCGGGCAGCCTGGGCTCCGTCTCGACCACGTCGGGCAGTCCGCACGGGCACCGGTGGGCGACGGCGCGTACCCCGCGAGCCAGCCGGCCCAGTTGCGCCGACACAGCGGCCATGTCGGTGGCCGGAGGGGTCCGGGTCACCCGGCGCCCTCGGGCGGCACCGCGTCCGCAGCCCCGACCGAGGCCCACAACCGCGAGTACCAGGGACCTTCGGCGGTCACCTTGATCCCCTCCGGCGTGGTCTCCGGCTGCGTCGCGCCCGCCTCGTCGACCACGATGTAGCCCACCTCGCCCGGCATGACGAAGTTCAGCCGCTCACGAGCCCGGGCGCGGACATAGGCGGGGTCGTCCCACAGCCGCAGCTCGGTCTCGAGGTCGTCGACGGACGCCTGGAGCTCGGCCGCTTCCTGTTCGAGTGCGGACCGCCGCGTGTGCTGGTCGTACCACGCGCGCAGCGGATAGGCGAAGGACACCGCCAGCACGCCGAGCACCAGCGCCAGGACCGCCGCGCGGCCGGTAAGCGAGGCCCGACCGCGGGGGCCGCGGGTCCGCGACGACATGCCGGGTCCGCGTGCGCCCGGCGACTCGACCCCACCGCGCGGACGCGGAGCCGGGCGAGCCGGCCTGGACCGCTGCCGGGCCGGTCGGGCGCCGCCGGGCGGGCGGGCGCCGGGACCACGACCGGGGCCGACCACGGCTAGGCCGTGAACCTCGGGAACGCGCCGGCGCCCGCGTAGCGCGCGGCGTCGTCGAGCTCCTCCTCGATCCGCAGGAGCTGGTTGTACTTCGCGACCCGCTCGGACCGCGCGGGAGCTCCGGACTTGATCTGGCCACAGTTGGTGGCCACCGCAAGGTCGGCGATGGTCGTGTCCTCGGTCTCACCCGAACGGTGGCTCATCATGCACCGGTAGCCGGACCGGTGGGCCAAGGCGACGGCGTCGAGGGTCTCGGTGAGCGTGCCGATCTGGTTGACCTTGACCAGCAGGGCGTTGGCGCAGCCTTCGCCGATGCCCCGGGCCAGCCGCTCGGGGTTGGTGACGAACAGGTCGTCACCGACGATCTGGACCCGGTCGCCGATCGACGCCGTCAAGGCCGCCCAGCCGGCCCAGTCGTCCTCGGCCAGCGGGTCCTCGATCGACACCAACGGGTACGCCGACACGAGCTCGGCGTAGTAGGCGGCGAGCTCGTCGGCGGTCTTGGCCACGCCCTCGAAGGTGTAGGAGTCGTCGCCGTGGAACTCCGTCGCCGCGACGTCGAGCGCCAACGCGACATCGGCGCCGAGCGTGAACCCTGCATTCTCGACGGCCACGGCGATCAGGTCGAGGGCGTCGCGGTTGCTGGGCAGGTTCGGCGCGAAGCCGCCCTCGTCGCCGAGGCCCGTCGCGTAACCCTTCTCCTTCAGCACCGACTTCAGCGCGTGGTAGACCTCGGAACCCCATCGCAGCGCGTCGCGAAACGTGGTCGCACCGATCGGCGCGACCATGAACTCCTGGATGTCGACGTTGCTGTCGGCGTGCGCGCCGCCGTTGAGGATGTTCAGCATCGGCACCGGCAACAGGTGGGCGTTGGGCCCGCCGACGTAGCGGAACAGCGGTAGCTCCGCCGAGTCGGCCGCTGCCTTGGCAACCGCCAGCGACACTCCGAGGATCGCGTTGGCGCCGAGCCGTTCCTTGTTCGGCGTTCCGTCGAGATCGAGCAGTGCCTGGTCGATCAGCCGCTGGTCGCTGGCCTCGAAGCCGAGCAGCTCGGGGCCGATCTCGTCGAGGACGCCGGTGACGGCCTTCTCGACGCCCTTGCCGAGGTAGCGATCACTGTCCCCGTCGCGCAACTCGACGGCCTCGAACTGTCCGGTGGAGGCACCGGAGGGGACGGCCGCCCTGGCGATCGTGGCGTCGTCGAGGGCCACCTCGACCTCGACCGTGGGGTTGCCACGCGAGTCGAGGATCTCGCGGGCGCCGACAGCGTCGATCGTGGCCACGTCGGTCGTCTCCTGCGCGGGTTGCGGCGATATCGGGGTACGGCCGAAGCCTAACCGTGGACGAGCGCCAAACCGCGGACCGCCCCGCCGCCCGCCTCAGCCGCCCGATGCGCCCTCGGCGCGGCGGACGGCCACCGCATACCGCCGGGCAGCGTCGCGCAGAGCCTGCTCGGGGTCGACGCCGAGCCTCCGTGCCGTACCCACGAGCGCCATCAGGGCTTCGCCAAGAGCCGTGGCGTCGGTCAGACCGGGTTGCGCGGCCGGCCGGGCGACGTCGACTCCTGCCCGCTCGGCCCGGTGGACGAGCTTGGCCGCGAGCGCGAGCGCGGGCAGCGTGAGCGGCACGCCGTCCACGGACGACGCACGCTGCTTCTCCTCGCGCTTGAGCTCGTCCCATCGCGCTTCGACGTGCTCGGCGGTCGTCGCGTGCGCCTCTCCGAACACGTGGGGGTGTCGACGCACGAGCTTGTCGACGATGCCGGCGGCCACGTCGTCGACCGACCACGGGTCGGACTCGTGCTCCTCGGCGATCCGGGCGTGGAAGACCACCTGTAGCAACAGGTCGCCGAGCTCCTCGCGCAGGTGGGCGGGATCGGTCTCGATGGCCTCGAGGGTCTCGTAGGTCTCTTCGAGCAGGTAGGTCGCCAGCGTGCGGTGCGTCTGCTCCCGGTCCCACGGGCACCCGCCGGGCGAGCGGAGCCGGTCCATCACGGCGACGAGGTCGAGCAGGCGCGCACCCGGGAGGTCGTACGAGCCGGTGAGCACCTCGATCACCGGCGTCGCGACCGCGCGGCCTGCTCGTGCGGCCACCTCCGCGGCCAACCCGTCGGCCAGACCCGGGTCGCCGTCGGGAGAGCCGAGCCACACGACCGTGCCCTCCTCTGTCGCGTCGACCAGGGCGGCCGGGTCGGGTGCAGTGCGCTGTGGCTGGATGCCGGCTGCGTTCAGGGCCGGCGCCTGCGGGTGGTCGTCGCTCGCGGCGAGGACACGGCCGGACCGCAGGGCGTCCCAGGCAGCCGCCGACAGCAGCCCGGGTGCCACCCGCGGGCTGGTGACGAGCAGGACGAGCCGTCCGGTGGCCACCGCGCTGCGGGTCAGCCCGCCGGGGTTTCGGCCGGCGCGCCCGGGGCGGGCTCACCGTCGGCAGGTTCGGAGATCGAGCCGCTGGACGGCTCGAGCGCGATGCCTGACCAGGTGCCGAAGCGCGGGCTGACCTCGACACCGAGCGCGTCGGCCTCGGCTGTGAGCGCTTCGATCAGCTGCTCTTGGCCGCCGAACGTGTCGATCAGCGCAGTGGCGACGAGCTGGTCGCGGACGAACTCACGCAGGGTGGTCTCGGTGAGGGCGTTCTCCGCGAGCAGCGGCCCGATGTCTCCGTCTTGGGTCTGGGACAGGATCTGCTCGTCGATGAACGCGTCGATCTCAGCCTCGGTGACCTCGACGCCCTCGTCGCGCCCGACGGAGGCGAGCAACTCGTGCTGGATCGTCCGCTCCAGCAGGGTGCGCTGCATTTCTGCCTGGTCGCCGGTGGGCTCGCCGCCGTCGGGCGCGGACTCAGTCACCGCCCGCACCTGGTCCTGCAGCTCGCCGATCGTGATCCGATCGCCACCGACCACGGCGGCAGCCCCGATCTCGTCGGTGTCGCACGCGGTAATGATGGCGACGGTGGCGACACAGACGACCGCGGCCAAAGCCCGGCGGCTGTGCGACACGATGCTCGTCTTCAAGCGACGATCCTCTTCCTGGGGTGGCGCGAGACGACGGAATCCTACGCGGACACCGGTGGCACGGCGCTCCCCCACCCAGCGCCCGGCCCTGGGCCGGGCGCGACCACGGTGCCGGCGAGGAGGTCGGCGGCGGCCTCGGCGGTCACACGAGCGGCTCCGAAGGCCAGCACGTACCGCTGCCCGAGGACGATCGGGTCCGCGGGCAGGTCGTGGTCGACCACGACGAGGTCGGGGCGGATCTCGCGGATCGCGGCGACGACCGCCGCCTGCCATGCCCGGCGGCGCACCCCCCGCACCGATACGACGACCGGACGGTCCTCGTAGCCGGTCAGAACAGCGCTCGGGCCCGGCCCCGACTGGTGCAGGCGCACCACCACGGTTCCAGGCAACCGCCGGGCAAGCGGTGCGCCGATCCCCCATGGGACGTCACCCGCTGCGACCGACGGCTCGTCGTGCAACTCGAGCACGACCGGTGCGGCGGCCAGCGTCACGTCGCCGACGGCCACGAGAGCGCGCCGGGCCGCCTGTACGCCCGCCGGCTCACCCACACCGTCCCGGCTGGACACCGGGGCCCCGCGCGCCCACCGGCCGACCGAGCGGATCCGCCGGGCCGCCTCAGCCAGCCGGTCGTAGGGCAGCCGTCCGGACTCCACGGCGGCCACCAGCGCCGCAACGATCCCCTCCACGGTCCCGGAGTCGGTGCTCTCCCCCCCGACGCACAGGGCGTCGACGCCCGCCAGCAACGCCTGCACACCAGCCTCGGCGTGACCCACGGTCCGGCTGATCGCGTGCATGTCCAATCCATCGGTCATGACGACGCCGTCGAAGCCCAGCTCGTCGCGGAGCAGACCTGTGATCACCGCCCGGGACAATGTCGCGGGCGTGTCCGGGTCGATCGCCTCCACCTTGATGTGCGCGGTCATCACGATCTTCACCCCGGCGGCGACAGCCGCCCGGAAAGGTACGAGTTCTCGCCGGTCCAGCACCGACGCCGGTGCCGACACCGTCGGTACCGTGACGTGGCTGTCCTCGTCGGTCGCACCGTGACCGGGAAAATGCTTGGCGGTCGCGGCGACGCGCCAAGACTGTTGGCCGGCGACGAACGCGCTGACCTGCCGCGCGACGAGCCGCGGATCCGAGCCGAACGCCCGTACCCCGACGATCGGGTTGAGCGGGTCGACGTCGACGTCGGCGACCGGCGCGAAGTTGACGTCGATGCCACACGCGCGCAGGCGCGCGCCGAGCGAAGCCGCGACCGCGCGGGTCAGTGCCGGATCGTCGACGGCACCCAGGGCGGCACTGCCGGGCAGGTCCGATCCGGTCGTGGCGTCGAGACGGGTGACGTCGCCACCCTCCTCGTCGATCGCGACGAGCAGGTCGGGGCGTTCGGCGCGTAGCCGCGCCGTGAGCGCAGCGACGCCCATGTCGCCACCGCCCGGATCGACGTTGCGGCCGAACAGGACCACGCCGCCGAGACCCTCCCGGATGAGACCGGCCAGCCAGTGCGGCGGCGCCGTCGTGCCGCCGAAGCCCGGGAAGAGTGTCGCGAGGGCCAGGCCCCGCAGCTGCGCGGGGTCGAAGGAAGTGTCCATGTCAGCCCTTGACCGCGCCGGAGACCAGGCCGGATGTCATGCGGTGCTGGATGACCAGGAAGAAGATGACGACGGGAATCGCCAGCAGCGTGGACCCGGCCATGATCCCGCCCCAGTCCGTTGCCCGGTTGGCCTCGGTGAAGCTCTTGAGCCAGACCGTCAGCGGCTGGTTCTCCGGCCTGGTCATGATGACCAACGCGAGCGTGAACTCGTTCCAGGCCTGCATGAATGCGAAGATGCCGCTGGCCACGAGGCCTGGGGCCATCAGCGGGAGTGTCACGCGGAAAAAGGCCTGCGTGCGGCTGCAGCCGTCGACCATCGCCGCTTCCTCGAGCTCCAGCGGGATGCCGTTGACGAATCCCCGCAGCAGCCAGATCGTGAACGGCACGACGGCGGCAACGTAGAGCAGAGTCAAGCCGAACACACTGTTGAGCAGGTTCCAGCCGTCGAGCATCTTGAACTGGGATATGAACAGGCCCTCAGCCGGGATCATCTGGACGAACAGGATGGTCAGGATGAAACCCGTGCGGCCGCTGAACCGGAACCGCGAGACCGCCAGTGCAGCGAGGAACGCGAAGAGCAGCGTCACCGCGACGGTCAGCAGCGTGATCGTGGCGCTGATCCGCAGCGAGGTGAGGAAGTCGCCGTTCTCGAAGACCCGGCCGAAGTTGTCCAAGGTGCCGCCGAGCGGGAGGAAGGTCGGCTCCGGGCTGCGAATCTCGTTGCCCGGCAGGAACGAACTGTTGACCATCCAGTAGACGGGAAAGGCCCACAGCAC
>DATHII010000047.1:0-3312 GCA_035316885.1 Jiangellaceae bacterium
TGGTCGCGATCAACGTCCGCGCCTGCTGCGAGGACAGGAACTGCTTGGCCCCGCCTGGGAACAGCTCCAGCAGCAGCCGGTGCAGCCGGTTGATCGTCTGTGTCCGCGCGCGGCCGAGCTCGTCGCGGCGGTCGACCAGCATGCCCATCACGACCAGGTCGTCGTCGACCTCAACGCGGACCAGGTTCGGAGTCCGCAGCGCGACCATCGCCACCGAATGCGCATCCACCGGGTCGGTCTTGCCGCCGTTACCGGTGGCGAACACCCGTACCTGCGCGGACAGCCTCGGCGGCACGTCCACCACGACCTCGCCGTCGTGCACCAGCCGGTGCGCAATGTGTTTCCCGATGCCGTTGCAGCCATCCACCGCCCATACCCTGTCCTCGAACCCGCGGCCGGCTCCCAGCATCCCGGCATAACCCGCCTTGTCGGTGCCGTACCGGCCAACCGCCCGGATCTGGCCACCCTCGTCGATCACCTCGATCGTGGCCGAACGCTTGTGTGGGTCCATCCCGATGATCACGCCCATACGGCGCCCCCTTTTGCTGAACCGATGAGTTGTCAGCAAGGAGGGCACCGCTACTTCGAGCAGAACAAACCCCTTTTGAGCCTCTCCTCGCGCGGTGCCCGACCAGACCGCAAGCCAGATCAGAGCCACACCAATGACACCGGTGGGCAGCCGCAAAATGAGAGCGCCTCGCCGGGCACCTGGACCGAGTCTGGCCAGACACCGATCCTGCGCCAAGTCTCTAAGTAGCCGATGTGAGTGAGTGGGGCACGAGCGGCACCATCGGGGATCGCCGGAGATGGCACGGGTTGCGTAGGGTGCGCTCGTCGTCGGTTCGCGAGGTCGGATGACCGTCCACTGCGACCGAGAGGAGTTCGGCATGGCGTCCATTTCGGAGCGGGAGAGCAGGGAGATCGAGGCGGCAAACGCCTCCGGTACCACTCCGGTCGTCTTCATCCACGGCCTCTGGCTGCTGCCGAGCAGCTGGGCCAACTGGGCGGACTTCTTAAAGCAGGCCGGTTACGCGCCGCTGACGCCGGGCTGGCCAGACGATCCCGAAACGGTTGAAGAGGCGCGGGCGAACCCGGACGTCCTCGCCAGGAAGACACTGAAGCAGGTTGCCGACCACACTGCCGAGGTGATCGGCAAGCTCGAGAAGAAGCCCGCCGTGATGGGCCACTCGACCGGCGGATTGTTCGCCCAGATGCTCGCCGGCCGTGGGATCTCGGCAGCCACGGTTGCCATCGACCCGGGCGTGTTTCGCGGCGTCCTGCCGCTGCCCCTGTCCACGCTCAGGGCGAGTGGACCTTTCCTGTTGAACCCCCGGTATCGAGGCCGCGCAATCACGCTCACCTTCGACCAGTTCAAATACGGCTGGACGAACGCCCTCGATGAGGACGAGGCGAAGCGCCTTTACGACACCTACCACGTGGCCGGGTCGGGGATCGCCCTGGCCCAGATGGCCAACGCCAACCTCAACCCCTGGACCGAGTCGAAGGTCGACACGAGGAACCCCGATCGGGGCCCGCTGCTGATCCTCGACGGGGAGAAGGACCATACGGTTCCCTGGGCGATCGCCAACGCCTCCCTACAAGCGGCAAAGGCGCAACCCGAGCGTCACCGAGATCAAGAAGATGCCCAACCGCGGCCACTCGCTGACCATCGACTACGGCTGGCAGGAGGTCGCGCAGATCGCGCTCGACTTCGTCAAGCGGTTCGTCCCGGCCAAGCCGAGCTAGCCGGCCTCGATCTGCTGCCGGAATTTCCCGGCCGGCGGGACGTCGAGCAACGAACACCACGTGCTCGTCTGCATAGGGTCGTCGACGTCGACGCGCTCGATCGCGAAGTCAACCGCACTCACATGCCGCGTTGCGGTCGCTATTCGGCGACGAGCGCCGCGAGTTTGTCGAAGGCGGTGTTCCACCCGGTTTCGGCGTGGCCTCCGCCGTGCGGGTAGGGCCCGTCGCAGAGCGTGATGCGCGTCTTGGCGCCGTGGTCGTGGAACGCCACGCGTGTGATCGTGGGCTGGTGCATGCCGACCTCCGGTATCGGGTCCGAGCGCAGGACGATCAGCTCCGGCTCCACCAGCTCGATGATCTCGTAGCCGACCGCCAACTCGGCGCCGCCGTCGCGCTGGATCATGGTGAGCTCGTAGCGCCCGCCGACGCGCAGGTCGATGTGGATCCGCTCGCGCGGTGTGTCGACGTGGTCGGGCCCGTACCAGGCCGCCACCTCGTCGGGGTTGGTCCAGGCCTTGAACACCCGCTCGCGCGATGCATCGAAGGTGCGCGTGATCAGGACCTGCTCATCGGCGGCCGCCACGGGGGTCGAGTCGGTCATCGTGGTCTCCTTTCCGGCGCAGGTGTGCGTCGAGTCGGTCCATCCGGGTCTGCCACGTCCGTTTGCGGGAGGCCATCCATTCCACCGCCTCGTCGAGCGGGTCGGCTTGCAACCGGCTGGGCCGCCACTGAGCCTCCCGGCTGCGGACGATCAGTCCCGCGCGCTCAAGCACCTTGAGGTGGCGCGAGATCGCCGGCAGGCTCACCGCGAACGGCTGCGCCAGTTCGTTCACGGTCGCCTGCCCCTCGGCGAGGCGGGTCAGGATCGAGCGGCGCGTCGGATCGGCGAGAGCGGCGAAGGTGAGGCTGAGCTCGTCGGTTGGCATCTAACGCTCCAGTTAATTAACGCACTCATTAAATACTAGCGGCCTCCAGCACGCAACCCAGGGGAGGTTCCAAGCATCCTGACCTGCCTCCATTGATCCAACAGGCATGCCATCCGCATCGATCACCCGTCAGGCCCCTGGGCCGGCGTCGAAGGCTTGCTCTCAGCCGCGTGCGGCGCCGAGCAGGGCGTTGACATCGCGTGAACCGGTCGGCTCGGTGACCGCATTACCCTTCTCGAGCGGGTTGGGTTCGGTTCAGCCCGTGGCAGTGGTTCAGCGGCGCGGCCCCTTCCGCTTCGCGGGCAACGAACGCGCGTAGGTGACCCCGCGAGCCACCCACTGCTCGAGCTGGCCGGCAGCAGCCACCGCCGCGGCATCGACGTGCAGCCACCCGCGCATCTCCCGCCCGCGCATGACCATCGGCGTTACCCGCTCAGCGGCGACCAGCGAGTCGGTCTCATCGGGGTTCACCCGGACCAACAACCCGCCCCGCCCGCTGGCGGCAACCGACATGTTCCCGTTGATCAGAAATGCCAGGCCGCCGAACATCCGCTGCTCGGCGACGCCGTCCGCACCGGCTACCAGTTCGCGGATGCGGTCGGCCAACTCGTGGTCGTAGCCCATGACTGAATTATCCCGC
>DATHII010000048.1:0-2584 GCA_035316885.1 Jiangellaceae bacterium
CTGTACGAGCGGTTCGGCTTCAGACCTTCGCGCTTGCTCCAACTCGATCTGGAGGAGTGACCGCGAGCCGTCAGACGGTCGACGGCTCGGGGTGGATGGGCGCGATGTTGTGGTTGAGGTGGAACACATTCTCGGGGTCGTACTCCGCCTTGATCGCGGCGAGCCGGTCGTAGTTGTCCTGACCGAGTCCGGCCACAATCCGCTCGGTGCCCTCGTCGCCGATGAAGTTGAGGTAGACCGCGCCGGTCGCCCAGGGGTGGACGTCGGCCCGGACGTCACGGGTCCACCGGATGGCCCGCTCGTCGTCGGCCGGATCGGTCCACAGGCCGAACGGGTGGACGACCCAGGAGGACCGGCGCCAGGGGATCGGGAAGTCAGCGTCGCCCCGGGCTACTGCCCCGCCCATCGGGAACAGGACGTGCTGCGACGCCGACGGGACGACCATGTCGGCTGCACGCGCACAGAAGGCGTCGACCGCCGGGTCGGGGAACGAGTCGAGTTGCTCGGCGGACCAGTAGTTGCGGTAGCCGGGTGGGTCGTCGAGCGCACACTGCAGTTCGGCGTGCGGCATCTCCTCGATCATCTGACCGTCGGGCTGCTGCTCGACGAGCGGAGCCACGACCCGCCGCGCCTCGTCCTCCGGTCCTGCGTAGGTGACGACGATGGCCAGGGTCAGACGGTTGACCAGTTGTTCGGGGACGAAGTCCTCACCCTCGGGGCCGGTGAGGTAGATGAGACCTCCCCCCAGCTCGTCGGGACCCTCAGCGAGGACGTCGCGATAGAGGCGGGCGACCTCGGGGCCGCGCTCGGGCGCGAACAGCAGCATGCCGAGTGTCGTGGTTGTCAGCGGGTGCAGCCGCAGCGTCAGTGACGTCACGACGCCGAAGTTGCCGCCGCCCCCGTGGAGAGCCCAGAACAGGTCGACGTTCTCGTCCGCGGCGGCTCGCACCACGCGGCCGTCGGCGGTGACGACCTCGGCGTCGAGCAGGTTGTCGCAGGCAAGACCGAACTTGCGGTCGAACCACCCCGTACCCCCGCCCAGGGTGAATCCGCCGACGCCGGTGGTGGACACCCGGCCACCGGTCGTGGCGAGACCGTGCGGCTGGCAGGCGCGGTCGAGATGGCTCATGGTGGCGCCACCGCCGACGACGGCGGTGCGCGCATCCGAGTCGACCGAGACGTGGTTCATCCGCCGCAGGTCGACGACCAGACCGCCCTCGGTCAATGCCGTGCCTGCGACCCCGTGGCCGCCTCCGCGCACGGCGATCTCGAGGCCGTGTGCGCGGGCGAACGCGACGGCATGGACCACGTCGGACCGGCCCTCACACTGCACGATCACGGCAGGACGCCGGTCGATCATGGCGTTGAACAGCGTTAACGCCTCGTCGTAGCCGCCGTCTGCCGGGACGATCACCTGGCCGCCCACTGTGCTGCGAAGCTCGTCCAACGCACGCGAATCGACAGAATCGGTCATCGGGTATCCCCCCACCGCCGGATGATCCAGCGAACGTAACGCGGGTATCCGACCGCCAGCAAGGCCTATGTCGACGTGCCAGCTGCCCTCGGTTGCCGTCGCGGACGGTCGATGTTGCGGGAGAATCCGACCGTGACCCGCGCACCGCACAGCGACCAGGCCCCGGCTGTGCAGAGGCTGCGGATCCGCTTCGCCAAGCGCGGCAGGCTGCGTTTCACCAGCCACCGCGACTTCCAGCGGGCCTTCGAGCGGGCTCTGCGCCGCGCCGGCGTGCCGGTGGCGTACTCGCAGGGCTTCAGCCCGCATCCGAAGGTGTCGTACGCAGGCGCGGCGCCGACCGGGGCCGCCTCGGAGGCCGAGTACCTCGAGATCGCCGTGACCCGGGTGTGCGACGCGGCCGACGTTGGGCGGGCGTTGGACGACGCCCTGCCGCCAGGTCTGGACGTGGTCGAGGTCGTCGAGGCCGGCGGGGACCCACTCGCGGACCGTTTGCAGGCGTCGGCCTGGCGGATCGACCTTCCGGGCGTCGACCATGGCCGCCTCGCCGGTGCTGTGGCGGCATTCCTCGCAGCGCCGTCCGTCGAGGTCCGGCGGATGACCAAGAACGGCTCCCGGATGCTGGACGCGCGGGCTGCGGTGGTGCGGCTCGAGGTTGGGGCCGACGGCACCTCGCTGTGTGCCGTCCTGCGGCATCAGACTCCGACGGTTCGCCCCGACGATCTGCTCGTGGCCCTTCGCCTGACCGGAGAGGGAGTCGATGCACAGCCGTACCTGTCGACCCGTCTCGCGCAGGGGCCCCTCGACGAGGAGTCCGCGGCGGTCGGCGACCCGTTCGGTGGCGGGTAAAGATCCGGCTAGCTGCCGGCGCGGAACCAGCGCAGCCGCCAGACCACCTCGAGGGCAAGCGCCGCCACCGCGGCGATCGCCACGGCGACCCAGGGCGCCCTGGTTCCGACCAGGTCGAGCTGGAAGAAGTCCTGCAGTGCAGGAACCGTGAGAACGATCGCGAACCCGGCGCCCATGGCGAGCACCAGCAGGATCCGCAACCAGGTGTACGGCCGGGCGATGATCGCGAGCACCCAGAGGGCGACGAGGAACAGGGTGAGGGTC
>DATHII010000049.1:0-10760 GCA_035316885.1 Jiangellaceae bacterium
GGGCCGATCACCAGGCAGGTCGTGGTGGCGTGCGCGACCAGCCGGCCGCCGCCGTCCACGACCCGAGCCTCCGCGGTGGCCACGGTGCGGCCGACATGGATCACCGATCCCTCACAGCGGAGGCGACCGGTCTCGGTGGTCACGCGGCGCAGGAAGTTCACCTTCAGCTCGAGTGTCGTGTAGCCGGTGCCGGCGGGCAGCATGGCGTGCACGGCACATCCCATCGCCGAGTCGAGCAGGGTGGCCAGGACGCCCCCGTGGACGCTGCCGATCGGATTGAACTGGAACTCGGCCGGATCCAGCTCGAACACGGCGCGACCGGGCTCGACCTCGACGATCGACATATCGAGCAGCAGCGCGATCGGTGGAGGAGGGACCTCCCCTCCGGCGATCGCCTGCATGTATTCCAGCCCGCTCATCGACCCGGCGGCGCGCGCCCCGATCAGGGGGTCCTCCCAGGTGACGGTCCGGCGCCTGGCCTCCGGGCCGGTCTCGGGCCCTTGCCGTACCGCTGCCGCCTCCATCGCTGCCTCCCCAGAAGTGGGTTGCGTGTCACTTGTCCCGGTTCCCCAAAACTGTGTACAGTTTAGCGGGGGAAGGGAGGTTGCCGGTGATCGAGCTCGAGGATATCGCCTACGTGCGCTCCGGCGTCACGGATCTGCCGGCCGCCGTTCGCTTCGCGACCGACGTCGTGGGGCTTGAGCTGGCGACCTCGGACGAGCAGGGGGTTGCGCACCTTCGGGCCGACGCGCGCCACCATTGCCTGGCTCTGGTCGCGGGGCGGTCCGGGGTCATCGCGTCAGGCTTCACCGTCGCTGACGACGGCGCCCTGGCCGACGCGGAGCGCGAGCTCGAACGTCGTGGGATCGCGGTCCAGCGTCTCGACGCCGCGGCCGCGCGATCGCGGCGGGTCCGGTCCGGCATCGCCTTCGACGACCCCTTCGGCAACCGGCTCGAGTTGGTGACACATCAAGAGCACCTGGCCCGGCCGGTCGCCTTGGGGCGTGCGTCGGGGATCACGGAGTTCGGTCACCTGTGCCTCGACGCGCCGGACGTCCACGAGGCCTACCGGTTCTGGTCCGGCACCTTCAACGCGAGGGTGTCCGACTGGATCGGCGATGCGGCATGCCTCATGCGGATCGACCCCGTGCACCACAAGCTGGCCGTCTTCAAGGGCGACGGGCCGGGGCTGTGCCACATGAACTTCCAGGTCGCCTCGATCGACGACGTCTTCCGGAACTGGCACTTCCTGGTCGACCACGACGTCGAGATCGAGATGGGGCCGGGCCGGCACCCGCAGTCGACAGCCGTTTTCATCTACTTCCTGGGTCCCGAGAGCTTCACCTACGAGTACTCGTTCGGGGTGCGCCGGATCGAGGACGACGCGGCGTGGCGGCCACGGACCTTCGACCCGGCCGAGCCAGGGTCGATCGACATGTGGCTCGGGCCGACCTCGCGACCGAGGACGCAGCCGCAGGCGCGCTCCGACGCGCCGGACGGCGCCGTGCCAGGGGCGCCGTCCGAGAATCCAGCGCGGGTGGCGGCGGCCGTGCTCCCGGCGTCGCTCTCCGGCTAGCCCGAGAGCGACGCCGGGTCGGCGCCCTCGGCGAGGGCGACGGCTTGCGGGACGGCCCGCGGCCGGTAGTCCGGCGCGCAGTCCGAGAGCACCCGCAGCGCTGTGCGGGCGAGGTGGTGGGCGAGCCCGGAGAGGGCCGCGCGGTCATCCCCGGCCGCGAGGGCGTCCAGGATGGCCGCGTGCTCGGCGTCGCCCGCGGTCTGCCAGTCGGCCGGCTCGGACTGCTGGTAGATCCGGATGTAGCGCACGCTGCGGTCCTCGAGCGACTGCAGCGTGCCCAGGAGCGGCTCGCCCGCCCCGGCCGTGATCACCCGGTGATAGGCGTGGTGCGCCTCGAACCACCCGGGAAAGTCCCCGATCCGCGCGGCCCGGCGCATCGCGGTGAGCAGCCGGCTCGCCTCCCGGCGCTGCCGTGAGCCGATGGACCCCAGGGTCATCGACAGCGCGAGCGTTTCGAGCAGGATGCGGCAGGCGTAGTCGGCGTCCAGCTCGACCGGGTCGAGGTCGGCCACCCGCATCCGCTGGTTCGGCTCGAACTCGACGTAGCCCTCCTCCTGGAGCATCCGCAGCACCTCGCGCAGCGGCGTCCGGCTCACGCCGAGCTGCTCGGCGAGCGCCACCTGCGACAGCTTCGTGCCCGGCGGGAGGCGACCGTCGAGAATGCATTCGCGCAGGTAGGTGTGCAGGCGCGGGATGGCCTGCCTGGCCTCGGGGAGGTCGACGCGCTCGATCCCGGGGATGGGGGCTGCCGAGGGTGCCATCTACGCATTGTATGCAAACGGACCTCAACTGCATACACATCTTGGCCGAAAGTCTTGACGCCGGCGAGCCAAACTGCATACAGTTTGAGGCGAGGTGTGAGGAGGTGCCCGATGCCTGTCGAACGCTCGGCGATGCTCGACGCGCAACTCTGGGTCGTCCGGTGGAGCCCCCGCGATGGGGTCACGGCGGCGGACGTCGAGGCCGCCAGCGATGCCCACCTGGAATGGATGCTGGGGCTGGAGGCCGCCGGGCACGTCGTCGCCTCCGGCCCGCTGACCTCGGGGCCGGGCGCCACGCCGGGCGCCGGCCTCACGGTGCTCAGGGCGTCCACGGAGCAGGAGGCCGCCGCGCTCGCGGCCAAGGACCCGTTCGTCGCCAAGGGGCTGCGCACGTTCGACGTCCTTGGCTGGCGTGTCATGGAGGGCGCGCTCACCGTACGGGTCTCGTTCGGCACGACGACCTACCGGATCAGCTGATGGCCGCGGGCCGGCCGGAGGGAGGCGGACGATGACGACCGTCGGGGTCATCGGGCTCGGCAAGATGGGCCTGCCCATCGCCCAGAACCTCATGGACCGTGGCTTGGCGGTGGTGGGCTACCGGCGCTCGGGCACTGGCGAGCTGGCCGCCCTCGGCGGCACCGGTGCGCAATCACCGGCCGAGGTGGCGTCCGCCAGCGACGTCCTGCTGTCGATCCTGCCGGACGTCGCGGCGCTGCGGGAGGTCCTCCTCGGCCCGCACGGCACCATGACCAAGCTGCGCCCGGGCACGGTCCACGTGGAGATGAGCACGCTCGACGTCGCCGAGAAGGCGGCGCTGCGCGACCGCGTCCGGACCGCCGGCGGCGACCTCCTCGACTGCCCGATCAGCGGCACGCCGGCCATGGTCCGGCCCCGTGCGGCCACGACCTTCGTCTCGGGGGAGGAGGCGAGCGTGGACGCCGTCCGCGAGGTGCTCGACGCGATCTCCGGGCCGTGGGTCTACACGGGCGCCTTCGGCACCGCGGCACGCCTCAAGTACGTCGCCAACCTCCTTGTCGCGGTGCACACCGTCGCGACCGCGGAGGCGATGCTGCTGGCCCGCCGCAGCGGCCTTGACCTCGAGCTCGTCCAGCGCACCCTCGACGACTCGATCGCGTCGTCGGCGATCTGGCGGCGCCGCGGCCCGCTCGTCCGGGAGCGGCGCTGGACGCCCGCGCCCGGGCCGATCGCGACGCTCCACCACATCCTCGAGCAGATCGAGGACCAGGCCGGGGCGATCGGGACCGCGCTGCCCCTCTTCGCCGTCGCCAAGCAGCTGTACGACAGGGCGCTCGCCGACGGCTGGGGAGAGCTCGACATCGCCGCCGTTCACGACGTCCTGTCGGGCCAGAGCCCGGGGTCCGCCGAGCCCGGGAGCGCCTCGTGACCCCATGGTCCCTGGTTACCGTCGTCGCCGACGACGAGCCGTTCGTCGCCGCCCGGGTGGGCGACGGGAGCCTGCGGGAGGTGCCCGCGCTCAAGCGGTGGGCGAGCCTCACCGAGCTCGTCGACGGCTGGCCGGCGGCCGCCGAGGTGCTCGGCGCGATGGACGTCGAAGCCGCAGCCCCGCTCGTCGGCGTCCGGCTGCTCGCGCCGCTGCGCTACCCGCGCAAGGTGATCTGCGCCGGCGTCAACTACCGGCGGCACATCGCGGAGATGGGCATCGAACCGCCGTCGGCGGACTGGACGCCGTTCTTCTTCCTCAAGCCGCCCACCACGACCGTCGTCGGTCCGTTCGACGACGTCCCCGTCGACGGCCCGGAGGCGGCGCGGCTGGACTGGGAGGCCGAGCTCGCCGTCGTCATCGGCGTCGGCGGCCGGGACATCCCGCGCGAGCGGGCCCTCGCCCACGTCGCGGGATACTGCGTTTCGAACGACATCACGGCGCGCGGGTACCACCGTCGGGCGAGCGTGCCCGCACCCCCGTTCCGCTACGACTGGTTCGCCTCGAAGGCCCGCGACGGTTCGCTGCCGCTCGGCCCTGGCCTGACCCCGGCCTGGCTCGTCCCGGACCCCCAGAATCTACGAATTCGCCTGTGGGTCAACGACCAGCTCCGGCAGGACGGGAGCACCGCGGACATGATCTGCGACATCCCGGCGCTCGTCGCCGCCGCGAGCCTTGCCGTGACCCTGGAGCCGGGTGACGTCATCTCGACCGGGACGCCGGCCGGGGTTGGCGCCGGCCGAGGTGTGTCCCTGCGGCCCGGGGACGTGGTCCGTACCGAGATCGAGCACCTCGGCGTCCTGGTCAACCGCATCGTCGCCGCCGACCCGCCGGTGCACGCGCACCGCCCGTCAAACCCACCCCGCTCGCGCCTGGAGGAGCCATGATCTTCGTCAGTCACGCGCTGTCCGTCAACGAAGACGGCCAGCCGCACCTGGACCGCGCGGCCGTGTGGGCCGGCCTCCTGCTCAAGGCGGACAACGCCTTGCCGTTCGTCCCCGCCATGACGCGGTGCGACATCGTGGAGCGGCACGGACCGGCCAGCTTCGACCGCGATATCGAGTTCCGCGGGCAGCAGTTCCGAGAGCGCATCACCCTCGAGGAGCCTCACCGCGTCGTCTTCACCCGCATCTCGGGACCCGTCCTGGGCACGATCGCCAACGAGGTCGAGGGCCCCGACGATGCTCTCCAATTGCGCTTCAGCTTCGCCCTGGTCGTCGCCGGCGTTCGGGGCGGCTCGCAGGCTGAGCGCGAGTACGCCGAGGGGATGACGGCGGACTACCTCAAGGCCGTCGCCGCCACGCTCGACGCGATGCGCCGCATCGCCCGCGGCGAGGCGGCCTGACAACCCGCCCAGCCGCAGGTCGTCACGACCCCTACCACCGTCCCTGGTCCCGCCGGCCCACATCCAGACCCTCAGAGGAGGAAGCATGTCCACCTGGATCGACGACTACTACGCCGACGTCGACGCCATGCGCCTGGAGGCGTACGTCGAGCGGCACAGCGACGACGCGGCCGTCGTGTTCGGCAACAACCCGCCGGCCGTGGGCAAGGAGGCGATCGGCGCGACGATCGGCGGCTTCTGGTCGATGATCGGCGGTCTGCGTCACGAGCGGCGCAACCTCTGGTTCGTCAACGACGGCGACACCGCGGTGCTCGAGGTCGTCACCCACTACACGACCAAGGGTGGCGCAGCGGTCGCGGTGCCCTGCGTCTCCCTGCTCGACCGCAACGCCGACGGCAAGGTCACCTCTCTGCGTGTCCACATCGACCTGGCCCCGCTGTTCGAGCAGATCGGCGCCGAGCAGCGTGGGCAGCCTGAGGCGGTGACCGCCTGAGCGGGACAACCCCCGCCAATAACCCGGGAGGCAGCGTCACATGTCATCGACTTCATCCCCTGCCACAACCGCCCTGGCGGATCCTGCCATCGATCAGGAGATGCGGCTCCGCATCGCCGATCAGTTGGGCGCGCGGTTCAACGGCGACTTCATTGGCCCAGACCACGCCGACTACAGCGATGCGCGCTCGGTGTGGAACGCCATGGTCGACAAGCGCCCCGGCGCGATCCTGCGCTGCACCAGCACCGAGGATGTGGTCGCCGCCGTCAGCGTGGCGCGCGCCAACGGGCTCCCACCCTCGATCCGCTGCGGTGGACACTCGGTATCGGGCAAGGCACTGGCTGAACGTGGTCTGACCATCGACATGAGCGGGATGCGGGCGGTAACCGTCGACGCCGAGCGCCGTCTCGTCCACGTCGGCGGCGGCTGCCTGCTTGGCGATGTCGACGAAGCCACCGCGCGCCACGGGCTGATCGTTCCCGCTGGAATCATGTCGGAGACCGGTGTTGCCGGCCTGGCCCTCGGCGGCGGGATCGGCTGGTTCTCCCGCAAGCACGGCCTGACCTGCGACCAGTTCGTCTCCCTTGAGCTCGTGCTGGCCAGCGGGGAGGTCATCGAGGTCTCCGCCACCGAGCATCCTGAGCTGTTCTGGGCCCTCAAAGGCGGCGGCGGCAACTTCGGGGTGGTCACGCGATTCACCTTCAGGGCATACAGCTTCGGCCCGATGATGCGCGTCGGCGTGTCCCTGTACGAGCCGGAGGACGCCGCCCAGGCGCTGCGCGACTACGCCTCGATCGTCCCGACCCTCCCCCGCACCGTGGGTTGGCACGCGGCGCTCAAGCACGACATGCCGGCGTTGCCCTTCGTGCCGCCGGAGATGGTTGGCAGGAGGCTGCTGATGCTGATCTCGATGTGGCTCGACGACGCCGACGACCCGGCGGGCGTCGAGCTCGTCGAACGCCTGGCCACCGTCGGCCAGCCGTGCGTGAAGGCCACCACCGTGATGCCGTTCGCGGCGCGCGTGCAGAAGGTGATCGACGAGGAGTTCGAGGACGGCCATCGCTACTACACCAAAGAGGCGCATGTGCTGGAGCTGGCCGACCAGGCGATCGACACCCTGGTTGCCTTCTGGAAGGACATGCCGATGCAGGGCGAGGTCGAGATCATCGGTCTCGGCGGGGCGATCGCCGATGTCCCTGAGGACGCCACGGCATTCTCGAACCGTGACTACCTCCTGTGGCTAAACTTTGCGATGCGCTGGGACGACCCGGCCAACGACCGCGACTATATCGACCGGACCCGGAAGATCGTCGGTGACCTCAAACCCTGGATCGGGAAAGGGATCTACGTCAATATGCTCAACTTCGATGAGATGGACCGAGTCGTCGAGGCCTTCGGTGGGCCGGAGAAGTACGCCAGGCTCGGCCGGGTCAAGGCGCAGTACGACCCGGAGAACTTCTTCCGGATGAACTACAACATCACACCACTCCCGAGCCAGCCGGTCAGCGCCGGATGAGCCGACGGTGCCCCGACCCGGCGAAACGAGCTGGAGGGCGCGACGATGGACGCGTCTGAGGCGGTGGTTTCCGCCGGCCAGGTCGACGTGGCCGGCGTCTCCACCGCCGTCATCGACACCGGCACGCCGAAGGGAGCGGCCGCCCCACCGGTGCTGCTGCTGCACGGGTCCGGGCCCGGTGTGACGGCCATCGCGAACTGGCGTCCGATCATCCCGGCGGTCAGCGCCGACCGCCGTGTCATCGCGCCCGATCAGCTCGGCTTCGGCGGCACGGCCACCGGCCAGCGACGCACCTACGGCCGCACGGCCTGGACCGACCACGCCCTGGCCCTGCTCGACACGCTCGAGATCGGCACCGTCGACATCATCGGCAACTCGATGGGCGGCGCGATCGCCCTGTCGATCGCGGCGGCCCGGCCGGACAGGGTGCGGCGCATGGTGTTGATGGGTTCGGTCGGGGTGGCGATGGCCCTCCCCTCCGGGCTGAACGCCGTGTGGGGCTACACCCCTGGGATGGAGCAGATGCGCCAGGTCATCGGGTTGTTCGCCCACAACCGCGGCCTCATCACCGACGAGCTCGTCGAGCTGCGCTACCAGGCGAGCATCAACCCGCCGGTCCGGGACTCCTGGGAGGCGATGTTCCCCGAGCCCCGGCAACGCTGGGTGGACGACCTCGCGCTGTCCGGCGTCGAGCTCGGAGCGATCCGGGCGCCGGTCTTGATGGTGCACGGCCGCGACGACCGCGTCGTGCCCTGGCGGAGCTCATCCGCGCAGCTGGTGGACCTGCTCCCCGACTCGCGGCTGCACATCCTCTCCGGCTGCGGGCACTGGGCGATGATCGAGAAGACGGCCGACTTCCTGGCCGTCGTCCAACCGTTCCTCGCCGCCTGACCGTCGCCTGTCAGCCCGAGACGGGGAGCAAAGCGGCCGAGATCAGTCGCTGGGCTCGAGGTTGCGCAGAAATGTCTCCGGCGGTGGCGTGCCCCACAGATGGGGGGGTACGTCCCAGTCGCGCGCGACCCAGCGGTCGTCGACCTGGTCGATGTCCGAGAACCATTCGATCCAGGAACCCCAGGGGTCCGGGTTGTAGTGGAAGAAGTTCGAGCCGATGGTGTGACGGCCCAGGCCCCATCCGGCCTCGCGTCCCTTGGCGCGCATCCGATCGGCGCCGAACGCGATCGCGTCGATGGACGGCACTTCGAAGCTGGCGTGATGGAAGCCGCGGTGGCTGCTGGCGATGAATCCGAAGATGTGGTGATCGCCGGGCCCAGCGTTGAGGAACGTCACCAGGCCGTGGATCCGGTCGCTCACGCGAAGTCCGAGCACCTGGGTATAGAAGTCGGTCATCTGCTGCGGCTGGGCGGTGAACAGCAGCGAGTGTCCCAGGCGGCGCGGCAGGACATCCGCTTGGGCCTGCTGCCACTGCGCCACACCGATCCGCTGCCGGCTGGCGCCCATGTTGGTCAGCACCTCGGCGACCGGACGTGCCGGTGCCGGAGCCTCATCGAGCAGCTGCACCGCGTTGCCGTCGGGATCGCGCACCCACAGGCCTGCCTCGCTGGCGCCCGCCGGGGGAGCGATCACGGGCGTGCCCGCACGCTCCAACGCTTCGCGGACCGAATCGAGCGTGCCCGGGCGTAGCGTGAACGAGACGTGGTGCAGCCGCTTGGCCGGCGCCTGCACCATCCGAACCTGTTCCTGGTCACGGCCGGGACACTGGGCGACCAGGTTCCCGTCCTTCTCCCCGGTCTCCAGGCCGAAGTCCTGGAGGAACCCTTCCGCGGCTTCCAGGTCCGGTACCTCCAGCGCGTAGTGGTGCAGCCCTGAGATCACCGCTCTTCCCCCTTCCCGAATAACTGCATACACTTTAGGTGCTGGCTGGCCATCTGGCAAGGCAGGGGAGGCACGGTGATTCCGGTGTCTACGCAGCGAGAAGCCATTGTCGAGGCGGCGCACGTGCTGTCCCGTCTCGGGCTGGTCACCGCGTACGGCCACGTGTCGGCCCGCGCCGGGGCTTCGATGCTGATCACGCCTGCCGCCGATCTGGCCACCGTCGCCGAAGCAACCGTGGTGGAGGTGCCGCTCGAGACCTCCTCGCTGCCGTTGGCCGCACCCGCGGAGGCCTGGGCTCACCTCGCCCTCTACCGCGCCAGGCCCGATGCCGGGTCGATCGCGCGTGCCCAGCCCGCCAGCGCGGTCGCCGCGGCAGCCACCACCACGTCGCTGGCTCCGCTGCACGGACAGGCCGCCTGGCTCGGCGAATCGGTCCCCGTGTACGACAGCGCCCACCTGCTGCGCTCGGCGGATCTCGCCGAGCGCGCAGCCCGGAGCCTGCCCACCGGCGAAGCCCTGCTGCTCCGCGGAAACGGCGCGCTCACCCTCGGCGCGACACCCGGTGTCGCGGTCGCCCGCATGTGGCTGCTGTCCGCCGCCTGCGACGCCTTCGTCGCCACCCGGGCGGCCGGTCAGATCAGACCACTGACCGTTGAGGAGATCGCGTCGTGGCGGGCTGTCTGCGACGAGCTCCTGCCTCGGCTGTGGCAGCACCTGCAACGCGCCGGTGGCCGCTGAGCCCGCCCAGCAAATCGGTCGCCCTGGGTGGCCATCCGCT
This sequence comes from Jiangellaceae bacterium, assembly GCA_035316885.1. Classification (GTDB taxonomy): domain Bacteria; phylum Actinomycetota; class Actinomycetes; order Jiangellales; family Jiangellaceae; genus DASRTE01. The sequence continues at coordinate 9,765 of DATHII010000049.1, forward strand.
GTGCTCCTGACGCAGCCGATCGACCAGGGAGAGCGAAATGACCACAGCGTTCATGTCCACCCGGAAGGGAATTGCCAATCGCCTGACTCAGAGCTCCGTCAGGATCTTGTGAAGGATGTCCACGGTCTTGTCGGGGGGCGCGGCGCGAACGCTGATGCTGTCCATGACGTGCAGGTACTGGTTGACGTCGTCGCGCCTGTCGAGGTACAGGGCGTTGGTCAGGTGCTCGACATAGACGACGTCGGGCAGCTCCTGGTCGGGGAACCGTAGGACGCTGAACGCACCGACCATGGCCGGGTGGGCACCGGCGCCGAACGGCAGGATCTGCAGGACCACGTTGGCCAGCTTGGTGGCCTCGATCAGCCGCTCCAGCTGGGCGCGCATCACCTCGGGGCCACCCACCGGCCGCCGCAGGGCCGCCTCGTCCATCACCGCCCACAGCCGGGGCGCGTCCACCCGCGTCAGCAGCGCCTGACGGGCCACCCGCAGCGCGACCCGACGCTCGGCCTCGTCCGGGGACTCGTCCAGGTGCGCGCCGATCACCGCCCGCATGTAGTCCTCGGTCTGCAACAGCCCTGGGATGTACTGGCCCTCATAGGTCCGGATGAGCGTGGCCGCCGACTCCAGATCGACATAGGCGCGGAACCACTGGGGCAGGAGGTCGCCGTACTGTTGCCACCAGCCGGGCGCGTTGGCCTCGCGGGCGAGCATGAGGAACGCGACCACCTCATCGGGGTCGGTGGCCCCGTAGAGGCGCAGCAGATCGACGATGTCACGTTCCTTGAACCCGACCTGGCCGTTCTCCAGCCGGTGGATCTTCCACTCCGACGCCCGAATCGCCTCGCCGGCCTGCTCCCGTGAGAGACCCTTCTCGGTCCGCAGCCGCCGCAGCTGCGAGCCGACCAGCATGCGGCGGACGGTCGGGCCGCCCCCCGGTCCCAGCTGCGCCTCGGTCACGTCTGCCTCCCGCAGCCTGGTTAGCACAGAGCTTGCTGC
>DATHII010000050.1:0-24553 GCA_035316885.1 Jiangellaceae bacterium
TGGCCGCATGAAACTTGACTCAACCTTGGCGGCTTCGCCGCCCAGAGCCCTCTAGTGGTCGCCCGGGTGCGGGGAGGCCGCATCGACGCCCGGCTTCTCCGACTTGAGCAGCTTCCGGTCAGCTGACTCGGATGCGGGCGAGTTGACGGGACTGTGCGACCAGGTCCCCGTCGGCGTCGTAGACCTCGGCGTCCTCGTCGAACCAGCCGTCGCGCACCAGCCGCCCCCGCAGGTGAACAGTCAGCCAGCCGGGCGCCGGCAGGCCTCGTGTGAGCAGGGTGAGCTCTACCGTCGGGGCCCAGCCCAGCCGTCCCAGCCCGAACACGGTCGGCGGCAAGGCGTCCACGGCGAGTGCGAGCACGAACGGATCGGGTTGGGTGCCATCGTGCATGCGCAGGTGGCCACGCATCGCGAGCGAACCCGCGGGACGACCGGAGAACCACCCCAGGGTCTGCGGGTCGAGGCGCAAATCGACGTGCTCGAGCAGTCCGACGTGGGTGCCATCGGGCAGGTCGACGACAGCGGGGACGCATTCGTCGATCGGAGCGACTGCCTCCGGCGGCGGACCGCTCCACTCGGCGGTGGAGCCTCGGTCGAGGGTCCCGGTCGTGGCCGTCAGGTCGACGATGGGCCGGTCGTCCTGCACGAGCGTGGCCCGGAGGGTCGCGGTGGTGCGTCCGTTGCGCAGGTGCTCGACCCGCACGACGGCCGATCCTGCCGCAGGCGGGGCCAGGAAGTGTGCGGTGGTGGCGACGGCGTGCGGTTGTGCCGACTCCGCCGCGACCGCCCGGAGGAGCAGGGCCTGCAGGTAACCGCCGTTGGGAACGCCGCCTACCGACCAGGTGCCGTCGATGGCGATGGCGTAGTTGCCATGCCCCTCCGCCCGGACCGCGGTGGCTTCGCTGAAGTCGCTCACGGTCGTCGACCCTAGGCAGCCACCCCGCCCTGCCCTGGTACGGGGGTACGGGCAGGGACGCCCTGGCAGTCCCGGGTCCGTAGGCCGACCCAGGCGGTCACTGCGCCGACCACGCACAGCATCGCGGCAATCCACAGGGCAACGGAGACACCATCCAGCAGTGCCGCCGGTTCGGGATCTTCTGCGGTCGTAAGCCCAGCGGCCAGTGGAAGTACAGCGACCGCGAGCAGCCCTCCCACGCGGGCGACTGCGTTGTTGGTACCGGAGGCGACCCCCTGTCGGTCCGGCGGCACGTCGGTGAGTGCCGTCGTCGTCACCGGTGCCACGATGAGCACCAGTCCGGCTGCGAAGACCAGCACGCCCGGCAGAATGCCGGTCAGGTACGACGTGTCCGGGTTGATCCCAGCAAGCAATGCGAGACCGGCCCCGGCGAGCAGGGCGCCCAGCGTCAGCAACGGCCGTGCGCCGGTCCGGGGCAGCAGCGCGCCGACGCGCGCCGAGAAGGCCAGCAGCACCAGCGTCACCGGGACGGTCGCCGCTCCGGCTGCCAGGGCGGAATAGCCGAGCCCTCGCTGCAATGCGATGGAGAGCAGGAAGATGTTTGCCGTCAGGGCGGCGTACACGGTCAGCGTGACCAGGTTGGCGACGCTGAACGTCCGGATCCGGAACAGGCTGGGCGGGAGCATCGGCTGGTCGCGTCGGCGCTCGTAGACGATGAAGGCGGCCAGCGTGAGCACTCCCGCCGCAACCGAGCCCACCACTACCGCTCCTGGCAGCCGGCCGGCCTCGATCAGCGGCGTGACGATCAACCCCAAGCCGACGACGGTGAGGCTGGCACCGGGAAGATCGATGCGGTGGAAGATCTCGCGGCGCGAGAGCCCGTGGGCGGCGCCCGGATCCGCGGGGACGACGGCCCGGGTGAGGAGCACCGTCACGGCCAGGATCGGGACGTTGATGAGGAAGACCCAGCGCCAGGAGGCGGCGTCGACCAGCCATCCGCCGAGGAACGGGCCGACAGCGGTGGTGACACCGGCCAGGCCGGACCATGCGCCGATCGCTCGACCGCGCTCCTCCGGTGCGAAGCTCGCCGACAGGATGGCGAGGCTCGCCGGGGTCAGCAGGGCGGCGAAGACCCCTTGCAGGGCCCTGGCGCCGATGAGTGCGGTCGGGCTCCACGCGACGGCACACAGCAACGACGCCACGCCGAACCCCCACATTCCGACGAGGAAGACGCGACGCCGGCCCACGACGTCGCCCAGCGCTCCGCCGGCCAGGACCAGCGAGCCGAGTGTGAGCAGGTAGGCGTCGAGCACCCACTGCAGCGCCGAGAAGTCCGCGCCGAGGTCCTCGCCGATGCGCGGCAGAGCCACCGTGACGACAGTGCCGTCCAGGAAGGCGACCCCCGACGCCAGGACCGTGGCCAGCAGTACCAGCCGCCCACGCCGTGTCGCGAACGCGAGCTCACCGCGACCGGCTTCGTCATGCGCCGCCATCAGCAGTACCCTCCGCTCCGCCGTGTTCTGCCCCGGCCGCTTCCAGGTAACGTTCCCACCCGCGGCTGGGTACCGTGGGGCAGAACGACCCACCGTTCGGGCCCGAAAAACGCCCACCCTCAGCGCCGAGGGCTCGGACGGTCGACGCGCCACGACCAGGCCGAAGCGGCGACCCCGCTGGCCGACGACGCGAAGGAGAACGATGACCGTCGAGACCGACGCCATAGCGGCGGGGATGCCGGCCCACGACGAGCACGAGCTCGTCCAACTGCTGACGCCCGAAGGCGAACGGGTCGCCCATCCCGACTACGACCACCTCGTCGGCGATGTCACCGACGAGGACATACGCGCTCTCTACCGCGACCTCGTGTTGGCACGACGCATCGACACCGAGGCCGTTGCGCTCCAGCGCCAGGGCGAGCTCGGGCTGTGGGCCAGCTTGCTGGGCCAGGAGGCGGCACAGGTGGGGTCGGGTCGTGCCCTGCGCGCCCAGGACCACGCCTTCCCCACGTATCGCGAGCACGGCGTCGCCTGGTGCCGCGGCGTCGAACCGGGTCTGCTTCTCGGCCTGTTCCGCGGCGTCGACCAGGGCAGCTGGGACCCTCGCGAGAACAACTTCCACCTCTACACGATCGTCATCGGGGCCCAGACCCTGCATGCGACCGGTTACGCCATGGGCGTCCAGCGCGACGGGGCGGTCGGTACCGGCGACGCCGACCGCGACACCGCCGTCATCGCGTACTTCGGCGACGGCGCCACCAGCCAGGGCGACGTCAACGAGGCCTTCATCTGGGCGGCTGTCACGAATGCGCCGGTCGTGTTCTTCTGCCAGAACAACCAGTGGGCGATCTCGGAGCCGTTGGAGCGCCAGACCCGTATCCCGCTCTACAAACGGGCGGCCGGTTTCGGCTTCCCCGGCGTGCGCGTCGACGGCAACGATGTGCTGGCTTGCCTCGCGGTCAGCAGAGAGGCACTGCAGCGGGCCCGTGACGGCGAGGGTCCGACCTTGATCGAGGCCTACACCTACCGGATGGGCGCTCACACGACCACGGACGATCCCACGCGCTACCGGCTGGCCGCCGACCTCGAGCACTGGAAGCTCAAGGACCCGATCGAGCGGGTCAAGGCGTATCTCACCCGGGGCGGCGGCGCCGACGCGGAGTTCTTCGAGTCGGTGGAGGGCGAGGCCGAGGCGATGGCCGAGCACCTACGGGCCTACTGCCGCGGGCTGCCGGACCCCTCCGCGACGTCGATCTTCGAGCACGTGTACGTCGAGCCGACGCCGGCTCTGGTGCAACAGCGCGACGAGCTCGCCACCTACCTGACGTCATTCGACATCGGGGGAGACGGGTCCGTCGGCAACGACTCCGTCGCCGGCGAGGAGGCCCACCGATGACGACGATGGCGATCGGCAAGGCGATCAACGCCGGCCTTCGCAGGGCCATGGAGAACGACCCGAAGGTCCTCGTCATGGGCGAGGACGTCGGCAAGCTCGGTGGAGTCTTCCGGGTCACCGACGGTCTCCAGAAGGACTTCGGCGAGGACCGGGTGATCGACACCCCGCTGGCCGAGTCGGGCATCATCGGCACGGCGGTCGGGCTCGCCCTGCGCGGCTATCGACCCGTGTGTGAGATCCAGTTCGACGGTTTCGTCTTCCCCGGCTACGACCAGATCGTGTCGCAGGTGGCGAAGATGCATTTCCGATCCGGCGGGCGTCTGCGCGTGCCGATGGTGATCCGGATTCCGTTCGGCGGCGGCATCGGCGCGGTCGAGCACCACAGCGAGAGCCCGGAGGCGTACTTCGCGCACACCCCTGGGCTCAAGGTGGTCGCGGTCTCCAGTGCGGTCGACGCGTACTGGATGATTCAGCAGGCGATCACACTCGACGATCCGGTCGTCTTCTTCGAGCCGAAGCGCAGGTACTGGGAGAAGGCCGACGTCGACGAGGAGGGCTCCCCGGACCTGGCGCTGGAGGCGGCGAGGGTCGTGCGGTCCGGCACCGACGCAACGCTCATCGCGTACGGACCGATGGTGAAGACCTGTGCCGACGCCGCGGCAGCCGCCGCGGAGGAGGGTCGGTCGCTCGAGGTCATCGACCTCCGGTCGCTGTCGCCGCTCGACCTGCCTGTGGTGTTCGACTCGGTCCGCCGTACCGGCCGCTGCGTCGTCGTCCACGAGGCCCAGCGGGCGCTGGGCATCGGTGCCGAGGTCGCGGCGCGCGTCACCGAGGAGTGCTTCTACTCGCTGGAGGCGCCGGTGCTGCGCGTGACCGGGTTCGACACGCCCTACCCGCCGTCGCGGGTCGAGGAGGAGTACCTTCCCGACCTCGACCGCGTACTCGACGGCGTCGACCGCGCCCTGGCGTACTGAGGTGACCGACGTGAGTGACGTTTCGCAGTTCAAGCTTCCCGACGTCGGCGAGGGTCTGACCGAGGCCGAGATCGTGTCCTGGAAGGTCAAGGTCGGCGACACGGTCAAGGTCAACGACGTGATCGTCGAGATCGAGACGGCGAAGTCGCTGGTCGAGCTGCCGAGCCCGTACGCGGGAGTCGTCGAGGGCCTGCTCGTCGAGGAAGGCGCGACGGTCCCGGTCGGCACGCCGATCATCGCGGTGCGGGGTCCCGGCACTGCTCCTGCCGGACCGGCGGCTACGCCGGGCGAGGACGTGGTGCCCACGCCGGCGGAGGCAGAGCCGGAGCGACAGGCCGTGCTCGTCGGGTACGGGCCCCGGACCGCGGCCGCCCGCAGGCGTCCGCGCAAGGCAGCACCGGCATCCCCCGAGGCGTCCGTTCCCGCCGCTGCCGCCCTCACCGCCGCCTTCAACCCCGTTGATCATGGCGAAAAGGGGGCCTTCGAGGACGAAATTGGCCCAGATGGCCAAGATCAACGGGTTGAAGAGGCGGCGGACGGGCCGGACACGGTCGCGACATCCGTGGCAGCGGAGGCGGTCCGCGTGCTCGCCAAGCCGCCGGTGCGCAAGCTGGCCAAGGATCTCGGCGTCGACCTGACGGCCGTCGTCCCGTCCGGCCCCGACGGCACCGTCACCAGGGCCGACGTTCAGGAAGCGGCGGACGGTACGGCTCGCGTGGCCCGGCCGGTCGAGTCCGGTGCGGGGTGGAACGGGCTGGCCCGCGAGGAGCGCATCCCGATCCGCTCGGTCCGAAAGGCCACTGCGGCGGCCGTCACCCGGTCTGCGTTCACCGCGCCGCACGTCACTGAGTTCGTCACCGTCGACGTCACACGCACCATGCGGCTGGTCGAGCGCCTGCGCGATTCACGCGAGTTCCGCGATGTCCGCCTGTCGCCGTTGGCGGTGCTCGCCAGGGCCATGTGCATCGCCGTCCACCGGACCCCCGAGGTCAATGCCCGGTGGGACGGCGACGCGGGCGAGATCGTCGTGCAGCGTTACGTCAACCTCGGTATCGCCGCGGCCACGCCCCGCGGCCTCGTGGTGCCCAACATCAAGGACGCCGACCGCCTCCCGCTGCGCAACCTCGCCGTGGCGATCAACGAACTGGCCGCTACCGCGCGCGAAGGCAAGACGCCGCCGTCGGACATGATCGGCGGGACGATCTCGATCACGAATGTCGGCGTGTTCGGCATCGACACCGGTACCCCGATCCTGCCGCCCGGCGAGGCGGCGATCATGGCGTTCGGTGCCGTCCGGAAGCAGCCCTGGGTGCACAAGGGCAAGGTCAGGCCGCGCTGGGTCACGACCCTCGGCCTCTCCTTCGACCACCGGCTCGTCGACGGCGAACCCGGGTCGCGGTTCCTCGCCGATGTCGCTGCGATTCTGGAGGACCCGGCGCAGGCTCTTGTCTGGGGATGACCCATGGTCGAGGCGCGTGGTGTCGCCGATTCCTACGACGTCGGGCAGGTCTTGCGGTAGGGCCGGTCGCCGAACCCGTCGCTCCACTCGTCGGTGGTGAGGTTTCGGCCTGCCACCGTGCAGGCGAACTTGATCCATGTTTCGGGACGGGGTGTCCCACGTGTGGACGCCGCCGTCGGGCGTTGCATTGACCACCGTGTGGCTGCCGGGGAGGAACTCCACTGCGGCCCAGGTCATCTGGCTTCGACGTGCGGTCTCGCGGAGGGCGTTGGTTCGACCATCGGCACTGACGACAACCTCCCGGATCGGATGGTGGAGTCGCAGGGCGGCACTCACGGGTTCGAGCGTGTCGGCGTCGATCAGGAAGACTTCGGCCGGACCGTTCGCCGACCACGATGCTCTCGCCATCGGCGGTGTAGGAGATGTCCGCGATGTCCGCCGCCCACTGGGTGCTCGGCGAGGACTTCGGCGCGGTGCCAGTTCCACACCCGTACGTAGCCGTACTCGTCGGCCGTCGCGAACCGCTCGAAGTCGGGTGGTCGCCACCTCGAGCCCGAGCTCGCGTGGCCGGTGACGATGGGATCAGCGAGGCGGCCGGAGGGCGGGTCAGCTCGGCAGCCCGACCAGACCGTTGAAGAGCTGCCCGAGAGCTCAGTCAGGGCTTGTCGCGTCTAGGTAGTGCGTGAGCCCAAGGCGGGTCGGCGCCGACCCGCTGGCAGGTGATCGCGGCGACGGCGGTCGCGAAAGCGGTGGCGTCGCGAAGCAGGGCACTGTCGGTCAGTTTGTCGCGGCCGTGCCCACGGTGGTGCCACCAGCTGACGAAACTGCCGCAGAACGAGTCCCGGCACCGATGGTGTCGACGACGGGGACCTGGGGCACGGGAACACGCAGTTCGGCCGAGTCGGTGAAGACCCGGACGTCGTTCCCCCCGTCGGTGAGGAGCAGGACCCGCGGCCCTGCGCGAGGATCCGGTGCGCTGCCTCCGCCGCCGGCCGGTCCGGGTCGAGGTAGGACAGGTCGTCGGTGCTGACCCCTGCGCTCCGATCGCCAGCGACGTGGACTGTGCCGGTGGTTCCGGAAACGGTCCCGAGTACACGGGTCGGGTGGCTGTCATCGGACCTGACGAGTACGGACTGGACCGCGACGGGGATGGAATCGGCTGCGAGTAGCTCTCGCCGACCGTCCCGACTCGCCGCCAGGGACACGCATCGTCGACCGCCCAGGCCTAGCTCGGCCGCTCCAGCAGAGTGGCGATGCCCTGCCCGACGCCGATGCACATGGTCGCGAGCACGTAGCGGGCGTTGCGCTGGCGGGCCTCGATCGCGGCGGTCAGCGCGATCCGGGCGCCGCTCATACCCAGCGGGTGCCCCAGCGCGATGGCTCCGCCGTTGGGGTTGACGTGCTCTGCGTCGTCGGGCAGCCCGAGCAGGCGTAGGCACGCCAGCGATTGAGCCGCGAACGCCTCGTTGATCTCGACGACCCCCACGTCGCCGAGCGCAACACCGGTGCGCTCCAGCAGCCGCCCGGTCGCCGGAACCGGCCCGAGGCCCATGACCCGTGGAGCGACGCCGGCAGTCGAAGTGGCGACGATCCGGGCGAGCGGGGTGAGGCTGTACCGCTGCACCGCGTGCTCGCTCATGACCAGGAGGGCCGCTGCGCCGTCGTTGACCCCGGAGGCGTTGCCCGCCGTGACTGTGCCGTCCTCGTGGACGACGGGCCGCAGCCGGCTCAGCGACTCCATCGAGGTCTCGCGGGGATGCTCGTCGGCGTCGACCAGCACGGCGTCGCCGCGCCGTTGCGGCACCGGAACCGCGACGACCTCCTGCGCCAGCCGCCCGCTGGCCATGGCTTTGGCGGCACGCTCCTGGCTGCGCAGGGCGAAGGCGTCCTGGTCTACCCGGCTGACATCATGCTCGACCGCGACGTTCTCCGCGGTCTCCGGCATCGAGTCGGTGCCATAGGCCGCCTTCAGAGCGGCGTTGACGAGGCGCCACCCGATCGTGGTGTCGAAGACCTGGGCCTGGCCGCGGTCGTACGGCGACTGGGCCTTCGGAATGACGAAGGGGGCGCGGGACATCGACTCCACACCGCCGGCCACCACGACGTCGGCGTCGCCGGACACGACGGTTCGCGCCGCGTAGCCCAGAGCGTCCATCCCGGACCCGCACAGCCGGTTGACCGTCACGCCCGGGACCGTCTCGGGCCAGCCGGCAAGCAGAACCGCCATCCGGGCCACGTTGCGGTTGTCCTCGCCGGCCTGGTTGGCGCAGCCGAGGACGACCTCCTCGACGGCCTCGGCACCCACCTGCGGATGCCTGGCGATCAGCTCGCGCAGGACGTGGGCGGCGAGGTCGTCGGGCCGGACGGACGCCAGTGCGCCGCCGTAGCGCCCGATCGGAGTCCGAACCCCGTCGACGAGATACGCGTGGACCATGGCGGCTCACCTTCCAACGGCGCTCGTGTGCGGCAGCCTTGCCGACAGCAGAACGGCTTCGATCACGGCTGGGATTCCTCGGCGAGCGTTCCGGCGATTTGACGCGAGCGTCCCCGGAACTCGGCGACGAGCTCCCCGCGGCCTTCCTCGGTGAACGCCGCGCCGTCGGAGTCGCCGGCCGGCACCGTGGTGACCGTGACGTCGTAGATGCCGTTGCGGCCGAACCTGGTTCGCTCGACCGCCTGGGCCACCAGCACGTCGTCGAGCCGGGCGGGCGCGACGAACACGATGTCGCAGGCCTGTGCGACCGTGGTGCGGTTGTAGGAGTTGCACGCGAAGGCGAATGCTGAGTCAGCCAGCGCGAACACTAGTCCGCCGTGGCAGATGGCGTGCCCGTTGACCATGTCGCCGCGGACCCGCATCGACATCCGTGCGTAACCCGGCCGTATCTCGTCCAGCGTCATCCCCAGCGACTGCGATGCCGCGTCCGCGGCCCACATTGCGGCGGCAGACCGCTCGGCCATGGTCTGAGGGTCAGACACCGCGGAGCCTTCTGTCTGACGCCTGCTCGCGTAGCGCGCGACGGGACGCCGGGGGCCGCCGGGTGGAGCCCGGCGTGTACGTGACGTCCTCCGTCGGTCGGAACCGCATGGCGGACCAGGTGTCGTCGACCGACACCTGGGCGATGCCGTCCCACCCGACGGACACGAGCGGTTCCCAGCCACGATCGCGGGTGAGGTCGCTGTGCACCGGACCGCTGAGCTTGGGATAGGCGATCCAGAGGACACCGCCGTCGCGCAGGGCGCTGAGCGCTCGCGGCGTACCCCGGGCGACTGCGTCCTGGTCCGCTGCGAACAGGTGGACGCCGTCGTAGCGCACACCGTGGGCGGGTTCGGTGTCCACGACCACCCCGTCCGGGCGTGGATCGAGGCTGTCGATGTATCGGGACGGTGCGTCGAGAACCAGAATCCGCTGGTCGGCCCGGATCAGAAGCCGTTGCGCGAGCGGACGAGCCATCGCATTCACCTCCGGTACGCGCGGGCCCACGCAGGAAGCTGAGCGTAGCTCTGCCCGGTCCTCCGGCGGAGTGTCCGGGCTGCAAGGCATGTGACACAGTAGGAGCAGCACTGTGTGTTGACTGTTACATCCCCGGTTGCGTCGGAGGTCGCCGTGTCGGTCGCTGAGCTCGTGTCCCGTCATCAGCGCACGCTCGACGACGCTCTCGCGGCGATCCGGACCCGGGCCTACTACTCCGCCTACCCGGAGTCGCCCAGCCCGCGGGTGTACGGCGAGTCGGCTGCAGCGCAGGGTCTGGCGGCCTACCAGGCCTGGCTCGGCTCCGACTTCCCGATCGACACCCCCGGCGCCGCCGGTCTGGTCGCGACCGAACGCAGCCCGTATGGCCCGGAGCTCGCAGTTCGCTACCCGCGCGTCCAGCCCGACCAGGCGGCGCTCGACGCGTTGCTCGGCGCGGCTCAGGAGGCGATGCCGGCGTGGCGGGAAGCCGGACCTGCCGCACGGGCTGCCGTATGTCTCGAGATCCTGGCTCGCCTGCATGCTCGGATCTTCGAACTCGCGAACGCGGTTCAACACACCTCGGGCCAGGCTTTCGTCATGGCCTTCCAGGCCGGCGGTGCTCATGCGCTCGACCGCGCCCTCGAGGCCGTCGCTTACGCCCATGAGGAACAGGCCCGGACACCGGCCACGGCCACCTGGGAGAAGCCGGCGGGTAAGGGCGAGCCGCTGCGGATGGCCAAGACCTTCCACGTCGTACCCCGCGGGGTGGCCCTGGTGATCGGGTGCAACACGTTCCCGACGTGGAACTCGTGGCCAGGCCTGTTCGCGTCGCTGGCGACGGGCAACGCCGTTGTCGTCAAGCCGCACCCTCGTGCCGTGCTCCCGCTCGCGATCACCGTGCACGTGGCCCGCGAGGTGTTGGCCGAGCAGGGCTTCGACCCGGACCTCGTGACGCTTGCCGCAGAAGACCCCGACGGTCGGATCGCGGCGGCGCTCGCCGTCCGACCCGAGGTCCGGATCGTCGACTACACCGGATCGAGCGAGTTCGGCCGCTGGCTCGAGGACAACGCACGCCAGGCGGTCGTCTTCACGGAGAAGTCAGGAGTCAACACCGTCGTCGTCGATTCCACCGACGACTTCGCGGGGATGTGCCGAAACCTGGCGTTCTCGCTCAGCCTCTACACCGGCCAGATGTGCACCGCGCCGCAGAACATCTACGTGCCGCGCGAGGGCATCGCCACCGACAAGGGCCACAAGTCCTTCGCCGAGGTGGGAGAGGGTCTCGCGGCCGCCGTCGATGCACTGCTCGGCGATGACGCCAGGGCCGTCGAATTGTTGGGCGCCGTCGTGAATCCCGGCGTCCTCGAGCGTCTCAACGCTGCTCCGGACGCCGGCCGGGTGGTGCTCGCGTCACGCACGATCGAACACCCCGCGTGGCCGGACGCCACGGTGCGTACGCCGACGATCATCGCGCTGGACTCGTCCGACTCCGCCATCTACACGACCGAGTGCTTCGGGCCGGTGTCGTACCTGATAGCCACTGACTCCACCGAGGCGTCCCTCGACCTGTTCCGTGACACCGTCCGCGCTCAAGGCGCGATGACCGCCGCCGTCTACTCGGCCGACGAGAAGGTGGTCGACGCCGCCGAGCAAGCCGCCATCGAGGCCGGCGTCGCGCTGTCGGTCAATCTCACCCGTGGCGTGTTCGTGAACCAGTCGGCGGCGTTCTCGGACTTCCACGGCACCGGAGCCAACCCCGCCGCCAACGCGGCGTTCACGGACGGCGCGTATGTCGCGGGGCGATTCCGCATCGTCCAGTCCCGCCGGCACGTCGCCCCCGGGTTGAACGCGTAGCGAACGCGACTCTCGCCCGGTCGGCTGCGATGCTGGATCGGCCAGCCTCCTGACAGGAGTCTCCGGATCGTCGAGTGGTAGCGCTCTCACCGGACAAATGCGGACACTCGGTGCGCGTGACCGAATCGTTATGGCGTAGGTACCTGGCCGGTCTTGCCAACGCGTTGCGTAAACGTTTGCGTTCGAAGTCACCGGGACGCGGGCCGCAAGCGTCCGGACCGGGGGAACCATCGGAGGAGGCGGGCCAGCATGGCCAACAGCACCACCAGACGCGGTATCAGCGCGGTCACCCTCGCCCTGGGGCTGTCGCTCGTCCTCGCAGCGTGCGGCGGCGACGACGGCGGTGACGGCGACGGCGGTGACGGCGGCGACGAAACCACGGGCCTGGGCGCCGGCGCTGACTGTGATGCCTTGGTAGCGGAGTACGGGGACCTCGCCGATACCGAGATCACCATGTACAGCACGATCATCGCGCCCGAGGACGAGCCTCTCGAGGCGTCGTTCGACAAATTCGAGGAGTGCACGGGCGCCACGGTGATCTACGAGGGGTCCGACGAGTTCGAGGCCCAGCTGCCGGTCCGCGTCGAGGGCGGCAACCCGCCCGACATGGCGATCCTGCCGCAACCCGGCCTGCTCCGCACGTTGGTCGAGGACTACCCCGACGCCGTCGTGCCTGCTCCCGAACAGGTGGAGGCGAACGTCGACCAGTTCTTCTCGCCGGACTGGAAGGCGTACGGAACGGTCGACGGGACCTTCTACGCCGCGCCGTTCGGCGCCAACGTCAAGTCGTTCGTGTGGTACTCCCCGACGGCGTTCGCCGACGCGGGTTACGAGGTTCCGGAGACCTGGGACGAGATGCTCGCCCTGTCCGACCAGATCGTGGCCGATGGCGGCAAGCCGTGGTGCGCCGGCGTCGGCTCGGGTGAGGCCACGGGCTGGCCTGCGACCGACTGGGTCGAGGACGTGGTTCTCCGTACCGCCGGTCCTGATGTCTACGACCAGTGGTACACGCACGAGATTCCGTTCAACGACCCGCAGATCATCGAGGCCATCGACACGGTCGGCGAGATCCTCAAGAACGAGGACTACGTCAACGGTGGTCTGGGCGACGTCGCCAGCATCGCGACCACGCGGTTCGAGGACGGTGGCTTGCCGATCACGCTGGGCCAGTGCTACATGCACCGGCAGGCTTCGTTCTACGCGGCCAACTGGCCCGAGGGCACCGAGGTCGCCGAGGACGGCGACATCTTCGCCTTCTACCTGCCGCCGATCGATGAGGCGCAAGGCAAGCCGGTGCTCGGTGGCGGCGAGTTCGTCGCCGCGTTCTCCGACCGCCCGGAGGTCCAGGCGTTCCAGGCCTACATGGCCACAGCCGACTGGCACAACGAGCGGGCGTCGGGGCCGAACTTCGTGTCGGCGAACCTCGAGGTTCCGCTGGACGCCTACGACAGCCCGATCAACCGACTGTCCGCAGAGATCCTGCAGGACGAGAACGCCGTGTTCCGCTTCGACGCCTCGGACCTGATGCCCGGAGCGGTGGGAACGGGATCGTTCTGGACCGGGATGGTCGACTGGCTGACCGGCGCCAGCACCCATGAGGTCGCGGACGCCATCGAGAACTCCTGGCCGTAGGTCGGGAGATCTGGCTGCGGGCAGGGCCGCGCTCTCTGCACGGCCCTGCCCGCATCTCACGTTGCTCGACGCTCTAGCCCGGTCGCCTTCTGACCGGCATCCTTGGTCTACGACCGGAGGGTGAGGCCACATGGAAAATCTCGGGAAGTTCGGCCTGATGGTGTTCGCCGTCGCGCTGTTCGCCGCGGTGATGGGTGTGGTTCTGCTGGTGGTGGGGCGAGCCCGCGGGCGCTCCGACCTGGTCGCGTCGCTGGCGTTCGTGCTCCCGGCGTTCCTGATGCTGGCGATCGGGCTGCTCTACCCGGCCATTCGGACGATCTACCAGTCCTTCTTCGACCGCAGGACGGAGAACTTCGTCGGCCTCGACAACTACGAGACGATCGTGACCAATCCGGCACTGGTCACGGTGCTCCAGAACACGTTCCTCTGGGTCGTGATCACGCCGATCGTCGCAACGTTCATCGGCCTCGTCTATGCTGTGCTGGTCGACCGGGCCCGGATAGAGGCGGTTGCCAAGGCCCTGATCTTCCTGCCGCTGGCGATCTCGCTGGTCGGTGCGTCGATCATCTGGCGGTTCGTCTACGAGTACCGGCCCGACCAGCAGGGCGTCGACCAGATCGGGATCGCCAACCAGGTACTCGTCTGGCTAGGTTTCGAGCCGCACCAGTTCCTGCTCGGGTGGCCATCGAACACGATCTTTTTGATCGTGGTCTTGATCTGGGTCCAGGCCGGATTCGCGATGACCGTGCTCTCAGCGGCGATCAAGGCCATCCCGGCCGACATCACCGAGGCCGCACGACTCGACGGTCTGGCCGGCACGAAGATGTTCCGCTACATCACCGTGCCGAGCATCCGCCCCGCTCTGATCGTCGTGCTGACCACGATCACTATCGGCACGCTCAAGGTGTTCGACATCGTGCGGACCATGACGGGCGGCCAGTTCGACACCAGCGTCGTCGCCAACGAGTTCTACGTGCAGAGCTTCAGGCAGGGCGAACGTGGTCTCGGCTCAGCGCTAGCCGTCGTGCTGTTCGTTCTGGTGATACCGATCGTCATCTACAACGTCCGGCAGTTGCGGAAGGCGGGGGAGTACCGATGAGTGCTGCGATCACCACTCCGGAGGCCCGCGCTGAACTGGCCGGCGTCGGTGCCGAAACGATCGCGGGCCGGGCCAAGAAGCGGCTTACTTCGCCGTGGGCGTCTTTCTTCGCGATCGTGATCGCCATCCTCTGGACGATCCCGACGTTCGGGCTGTTCCTCTCGTCCTTCCGGCCCGAGATCGCCATCAAGACGACGGGCTGGTGGACCTGGTTCACCAACCCGGAGGTCACCTTTGACAACTACCAGGAGGTGCTCTTCGGCGGCGACACCGAGCTCGCGACCTACTTCGTGAACTCGTTCGTCATCACGATCCCGTCGGTGATCATCCCACTGACGATCGCCAGCCTGGCCGCATACGGCTTCGCCTGGATGCGGTTCCCGTTCCGCGACACGATTTTCGTGGCGGTGTTCGCCCTGCAGATCGTGCCCATCCAGGTTGCGCTGATTCCGCTGCTCCAGCTCTACGTCAACCCGCCGTTGGGCCTGCCGAGCGTCGCGGGCACCTTCTGGACCGTTTGGCTGTCGCACTCGATCTTTGCCCTGCCGCTGGCGATCTTCCTGCTGCACAACTTCATGAAGGAAGTCCCGCGCGAGCTGATCGAGGCGGCCCGCGTCGACGGTGCCGGCCACGTCACGATCTTCTCCCGGATAATGCTGCCGCTCGTCATGCCGGCGATCGCGGCGTTCGGCATCTTCCAGTTCCTCTGGGTGTGGAACGACCTGTTGGTGGCGTTGGTCTTCGCGGGCGGCACCCAAGACGTGGCTCCGTTGACCGTCCGGTTGGCCGAGCTACAGGGCAACCGTGGCGGCGACTGGCATCTGCTGTCGGCCGGCGCATTCGTCTCGATCATCGTCCCGGTCATCGTGTTCCTCGCCCTGCAGCGGTACTTCGTCCGCGGACTGCTCGCGGGGAGCGTGAAGGGTTAGAGGACGGGGCCGCGGGGCGCACCGATGAGCAGCATCACCGACGTCGCCGCCAAGGCCGGGGTGTCGGTCGCCACGGTGTCGCGTGCGTTGCGTGACCTTCCCGGGGTTGCGGCTGCCACCCGTGAGGTCGTGCGATCGGCGGCCGCAGAGCTCGCGTACGTGCCCTCGCCGAGTGCCGCTGGGCTGCCGACCGGGCGCACCCACACGGTGGGGGTTGTGGTGCCCTGGCTCGGCCGGTGGTTCTTCACCTCGCTCATCGACGGCGCTCAGCAGGTTCTCGTCGAGAACGAGTACGACGTCCTGCTCTACGACGTCGGTGGTACCGACGAGGCCGATCGCCGCATCTTGGACACGAAGCTGCTGAGCAAGCGGGTCGATGCCCTTCTGGTGCTGAGCGTGCCGTTGACCATTCACGAGGTGACGGCCTTGAAGAAGCTGCATCGCCCGGTCGTGGTCGTCGGGCCGACCGTGCCCGGCTTGTCCTGCGTACGAATCGACGATGTCGAGGCGGGTTATCTCGCCACTCGGCACCTGCTCCAACTCGGGCACCGGCGGATCGCCTTCGTCGGCGGCGACCCGACCGACCAGTTCGGCTTCCCGGTCGCGCCCGACCGCCAGCTCGGCTACGAACGGGCTCTCCGCACCTGCGGGATCGAGCCCGACCCCTGCCTGGTGGTGCCCGCCGCGTTCACCGTGGACGGCGGGATGATCGCGGCCACCGACCTGGTCGCGCGACCGAACCGGCCCTCCGCCGTGGTGGCGTGGTCGGACGAGATCGCGATGGGCGTGCTGTACGCCCTGCGCCGGACCGGATTACGGGTGCCGCAGGACGTCTCGGTCATCGGCGTCGACGACCACGATCTGTCCCGCCTGTTCGACCTGACGACCGTGGCGCAACCGGTGCGTGAACAGGGCAGGGTCGCGGCCGGCCTGCTGGTCGAGCGGCTCATGCAGGCCGGCGCGATCGACGGGCAGGTGGCGTCGGTGACGGTGCCGATCCGCCTCGTCGTCCGGGCGACGACCGGCCCACCGCCCCCGATCTGATCCGAGCTCAGCTGGGCGGCGATTTCGTGTGTGGGCCGGGTGCCGGTAAGATCGACAGCAGCCACGGCCTCGCTGTGAACCCAGCGGGGCCGTCTCAGTGCCCGGTATCCGGACGTGGAACGTCCAGGGGATGGTCGGGTACGTGCGCCTCTTGGCTCACCGTGCGCCGCATCCGCGGCCTGCGTCCGGGCGCGCCCAGCGTCCGACCACCGGAGCACCTGCATGCCGTTCGACCAGTCCAGTCTGCCCACCGACCGCCAGGGCCGCCGGCCTGACCGCCGGGACGACCGTCGCGGTGCGCGTCGGTCCGCCCGACCGTACGCGAAGCGCCGCCCGCACGGCGCCCGCGACGGACGACCCTCGGGCGGTCCCCGCGACCGCCGGGCGGCCGACCCGGCCCGCGCCGCCGCGATCGAGGCGTTCGACGTCACGACCTCCGCCTTCCCTGCGCTCGGCGTTGCCGACCTGGTGGTGAAGCTGCTCGGAGTCGACGGGATCACCACGCCGACGCCGGTCCAGGCCGCCGTCATCCCCGACGCGATGGCCGGGCGCGACGTCCTCGGTCGCGCCCGTACCGGTTCGGGCAAGACGCTCGCGTTCGGCCTGCCGATCCTGGCCCGCCTGGCAGGTACGCGCAGTCGTCCGAACCACCCTCGCGCCATGATCATCGTCCCGACCCGGGAGCTGGCCGGCCAGGTCACATCCGCGATCGAGCCACTGGCCGAGGCGCTGGGACTGCGGATGGTCACGGTCTACGGCGGAACGCCGTACGACCGCCAGATCCGCCGGCTCTCGCAGGGCGTCGACATCGTCGTGGCAACCCCCGGCCGCCTCGACGACCTGGTCCGACGTGGCACCTGTCGCCTCGACGACGTCGAGATCGTGACCCTGGACGAGGCCGACCACCTGTGCGACCTGGGCTTCTACCCGGTCGTGTCCGACCTGCTCGCCGCCACTCCGCCGGGCGGCCAGCGACTGTTGCTCTCGGCCACGCTCGACGGAGACGTCGACCGGCTGGTCCGTCGGCACCTCGCCGACCCGGCCCGGCACGAGGTCGACTCCGACCGGGGGTCGGTCACCGAGATGGAGCACCACGTCCTCGTCGTCGGAGCCCACAGCAAGCTCGAGGTGACGACCCAGCTGGTGCGGGCCAATCCGCGGAGCATCGTGTTCACCCGCACGAAGGGCGGTGCCACCCGGCTGGCGGAGAACCTTGAGGACGCCGGCGTGTCCGCCGTCGACCTGCACGGGGACCTCTCCCAGCGGGTGCGCGAACGCAACCTCGACAGGTTCCGGACCGGGCGGGCCCAGGTCGTGGTCGCCACTGATGTCGCCGCCCGCGGCATCCACGTCGACGGCGTCGGACTCGTCGTGCACTACGACCCCGCCGGCGAGCCCAAGTCGTACCTGCACCGTTCCGGGCGTACCGCGCGGAACGGTGCGTCAGGGGTCGTCGTCACCGTCGCGATGCCGGGCCAGGCCCGGGCGATGACCGGACTGCACAAGCGCGCGGGCGTCGAGGCCAAGCACCTCGACGCGCGATCCATCGACGGTCCGCTCACGGCCAATGCGTTAGCTACAGCACCTGCCATGACGCCGACGACACCCTCGCGCGGCAGCCGCCCCGGCCCCAGACAGGGCGTTCCCGGCCGGTCGGGCCGCGGCTACGGGAAACCTCGAGGCGGCGACCGCGACCGCCGGCGTGGCCGTCGCGCCGTGCGCTGACACCATGGCCGCCCGGAAGGCTGCCTTCTGCCCGGTTGTGAAGATCGTCGTGAAGATGGGACACGCTCGCGCTCCTGCTCGAAGCTGCACGACGATCTTCACGACGAGCTGGCCGACGCCTCAGGGCGAAGATCAGGGCGGAGACCCCGGCGGTTGGTCGGGCGCTCGGCAACTACAGGCGGGGACGGTCTCAGAAGGCGGCTTCGTCGAGGTCCATGAGCGTGTTGTCGGTGGCCTCGGCGACGGCCCGCTCGGCCGAGAGCCGCGGAAGGACTTGGCGAGCGAAGAACTGGGCGGCCGCGATCTTGCCCTCGTAGAACGCGATGTCCTTCCCTGGCAGGTTGCCGTCGAGCTTCTCCAGCGCGACTGCGGCCTGGCGGACCAGCAGCCAGGCGATGACGAGGTCGCCCGTGGCGAGCAGCAGCCGGGTGGTGTTCTGGCCCACCTTGTACACGTTGCGGACGTCGCCGTTCTCGGTCCTCGGGTCGGCGGACATGAGGAAGCCGACCATGGTCGCGAGGATCGCATGGACGTCCTCGAGGGCCTTGACCAGCAGTTCGCGCTCGACCTTGAGCCGGCCACCGCCGATCTCGGCGGCCAGCGACTCCTGGACCTGGCTGGACAGCCAACCGACGGCCTGCCCCTTGTCCTTGATGATCTTCCGGAAGAAGAGGTCCAGGCCCTGGATCGCCGTGGTGCCCTCGTAGAGGGTGTCGATCTTGGCGTCGCGGACGTACTGCTCGATCGGGTAGTCCTGCAGGAAGCCCGAACCGCCGAACGTCTGCAGCGTCTCCGAGCCGAGCAGCAC
Organism: Jiangellaceae bacterium; assembly: GCA_035316885.1. GTDB lineage: Bacteria > Actinomycetota > Actinomycetes > Jiangellales > Jiangellaceae > DASRTE01. The sequence goes on from DATHII010000050.1 coordinate 18,781, forward strand.
CCAGGAGCGCTCCGAGCCGTACCCCTTGACGATGGGGAGCAGGAGGTCGTTGACGCGTTCGGCCGTCTCGTCGACGGTACCTTCGGCGCGGGCCTGGTAGCGGCGGTCCTGCATGGTCGCCGTGTAGAGGACGAGCGCCCGCATCCCCTCGGCGTACGACTTCTGCGTCATCAACGAGCGGCGCACGTCGGGGTGGTGTGTGATCGTGACGCGCGGAGCCAACTTGTCGTCGGCACGGGTCAGGTCGGCACCCTGGACGCGTTCCTTGGCGAACTCGAGGGCGTTGAGGTAGCCCGACGAGAGCGTCGCGATGGCCTTGGTTCCGACCATCATCCGCGCGTACTCGATGACCTGGAACATCTGGGAGATGCCGTCGTGGACGTCGCCGAGCAGGTAGCCGACGGCCGGCTCGCCGTCGCCGAACGTCAACTCGACAGTGGCCGACGCCTTCAGGCCCATCTTCTTCTCGACGTTGGTGGCGAATACGCCGTTACGTCCGAGCAACGCACCGGTCTCGAGGTCGAAGCGGTGCTTGGGGACGATGAACAGCGACAGGCCCTTGGTGCCCGGTCCGCCCGCGCCTTCTACCCCGATCGGGCGTGCCAGCACGAGGTGGACGATGTTCTCGGTGAGGTCGTGCTCGCCCGAGGTGATGAACCGCTTGACACCCTCGATGCGCCAGGTGCCGTCGTCGTTCTGCACGGCTTTTGTCCGGCTCGCTCCGACGTCTGAGCCGGCGTCGGGCTCGGTAAGCACCATCGTCGCGCCCCAACCACGCTCGAGCATGATCTCGGCGATGCGCTTCTGAGCATCGGTGCCGTTGCGCCAGATCGTCGCGGCGAACGACGGGCCGGTGGCGTACATCCACGTGGCAGCGTTGGCGCCCAGGATCAGCTCCGCTCCGGCCCAGTACAGCGAGGGTGGCACCGGCTGGCCGCCGAGCTCGGCTGGCAGGGCGAAGCGGTAGAACTCGGCGTCCATGAGCGTCCGAAACGTCTTCTTGAACATGTCGGGCAGGGTGAGACTGCGGGTGCTCGGGTCGTAGACGGGCGGGTTGCGGTCGCCGTCAGCGTAGGAATCGGAGAGCTCGTCGCGAGCCAACCGGTCGACCTGAGCCAGGATGCTGCGCGCGGTCTCGACGTCGACGTCGGCGTACCGGCCGTGGCCGAGCACGTTCCCCCGCTCGAGCACCTCGAACAGGGTGAACTCGATGTCGCGGAGGTTGGACTTGTAATGACCCATGGTGCCCTCCGGTTCCGAGGGTCGTCTTGCGTTCGCTACTCGCCAGTAACACCATCTTGCTACTAGCGGGTAACTTCGCGCAAGCGTGACACGACTCGCAACCGTTGGAGCCGTCCCGTCCCCCGCATCCTGTGGCGGGATAACAACGCCTCGGTGAGTGAGGAGGCGTTGCGAAGCCGCCACAAGATGGTGGGTGTTCGCGGCTCAGGCCGGGTGGTCGTCGACGCCGGGGTAGTCGAACCTGGCCGCCGTCGTCCCACCATGAAACGCAACAGTTCGTCAACGAACGAACGAGAAGAGATGCCTTCCGGGCTCAACGGCCCTGCGGCGGTGCCGACAGCCGGTGGGAGCCGATCGTCGACGTGCTGCCGGCGGGCATGACGACGTCGATCTCTGCGAAGCCGGCCGCCGCGAACCAGCCAAGGATTCGAGGCACGACCTCGGGCTGCCTCCTGTGCCGGGTCCACAGGACGGTCGCGCCCGTAGCGCAGAGCATCGGTGTCGCCCTGATGGGGCTCGACCAGGCGCGCGCGGACGTCGTCTCGGCGCGGATGGTCCGGCACGACACCGAGCACGTCGCGCGCCTGCCCGGCGCACAGGATCAGCAGCCGCACCCTGGCCGGGCGGCGCCGCGTCGAGGGCGCGACCCAGCAACTCCTGCACGACCCGAAGCCGCCGCGCCAGTCCAGAGCCGGGGCTGTCGTAGTCGACGTGCCACTTCGCCCAGTGGCTCACGCCGCATCGCGCCAGGAGTCGACGTGCGCGACGAGGTCGGACAACCGGTCGATGACGGCATCCGGCGACACGTCCACCGGCATCTGCTGGCTGGCCGGAATCTCCGAATGCGGCACGAACACCGCGCGCATGCCGACGGCGTGTGCACCGGAGATGTCGTCGTACGGTCGGTCGCCGACGAAGACGCAGCGGCCGGGATCAGAGACGCCCACTGCCGACATCGCAGCCCGGAAGGCCTCGGGGTGCGGCTTCGTGTGGGCGATCTCGGACGTGTACACGGCGCCGTGGACCAGGTCGAGCACACCGTCACGGACGAAGACGTCCTCGTGCCACGCCCGCGGCCAGATCGTGTTGGAGAGCACGCCGACCCGGACGCCACGGTCCCGCAGACCGGCGAACAGGTCCGGCACGTCCGGGTCGGTGAACGTGTGCGGCTCCCAGAACTCGCGCAGCGCGCGAGCGGCCTCGTCGTCGTACCGGACGCCGGCCGCTGACAACACGTCTGCGAACGTCGCCGACCGCTGATGGAGACGGGCCGCCTCCCACACCTGCCCATCGGCGGCGAACAGCGCGAGTGCCGCAGCATCGACGTCATCGGGCGTGACGACCCTCGCGTAGACCCGCCATTGCTCGGCCAGGTCGACCGTGTGCCACGGCGTGAGCGTTCCACCCCAGTCGAAGATCACTGCCTCAACGGTCACCAGGCGATCGTAGATGGCCGCCACCGCCGCCCGGTTGAAGCGGCGGGCAGTGCCGCTACGCCCGGCCCGATGTCAGGACGAAATGGATGCAGACGACGTCGGTGTCGTCGTCGACGGCTGCGCCCTGCCCTGCCCAGAAGCGTGCGTGCGAGTCCCGCCAGTGCTCGATAGAGGTGTATCCCTCGCCTTCCGCGTCGGCGAACTCCCACGGCACCTGACCGAACGGCACCACACTCACCGCCGTCACCTCGACGACGCCGACGGGTGCGTCGTGGTCGTCGACCAGGGCGAGGTATTCGCCGACGCGCTCGAGCTCCTCACCCTCGGTCTCGTACTCGGCCAGCAGCCCCGCAGTCGCTGTCTTGGCGCTGTCGAGGACGAGCGAATTGAGCTCGGCACGCATCTCACCTGGTGTGCCTAGGCACAGAGTCCGTAGGTCGTCCACGCGGGGCCACATACCGAACGACGGTACTCATGCATAGCTCCGGTGGGCGCATGTGCGTCAGGCAATCGCCCTAGGCTTGATCCTTCCGTGCCCAGCCAGGAGGGAGGAGCGCTTCGTGAGGAGAGTTGCCGCGGCCCTCGGCGTCGTCCTGGGCATTTTCCTGATCATCCGGGCGATCGCCGAGCCCTTCGTCATCGACTTCTCCGATCCCGCGACCTACCGCAACGATTGGGGTGGTCCGAGCCTCGCCGGAGTGCTCGCCGTGCACATGCTGCCCGGGCTCATCGCCGCGGCAGTGTTCGTGTGGACGGTGATGCGCCGGCGCTCGCGCGGAACAGCGAAATGACCGGAACGGCCGGTCAGTTCTCGTCCCACGGAGCGGTGTCGTCCATCTTGGCGTAGTACTTCGCCAGGTGGCTTTTGACGCGATCCACGTCACCGCGGGGCAGGTCGACGCCTCCCCGGGAGCCCCGCATGACGGCCGCCGCAGCCATGACGCCGCGGGGGACTGCCACCAGGCGGTCATTCACCACGTCGGCGATCAGCAACTTGTAGGCCGTGAAGTTGCTCTTCTTCCCGCTGTCGTACCAGACGTGTGCGTCGCGATAGTCCTCGTTCGGCTCGTCCTGCGCGTTCGCCCACGCCCGGACCCTGCTCTCGGCCGCGTCCCCGTCCCACTCCCGATCACGGTCGGCAAGGGGAAGGTCCTGGAAGGCCGTGACGGACATCGCTGATGCCTCCTAGATGCGTCTACACCACCAGTCGCACCTACCCCATGGCCCCAAGAACAATCACCCGGCCCAGGTGAAGTCCTCCGGCGTAGACGCTGACCTTGCGCATCCGGTGATGCGGGTCTTGACCTTGGACCTTGCTCCAAGGTTTAACGTCGGGGCATGAGCCTGCAGGTACGGAGCAAGCCTCGCGACGCCCCGCTGACGGTTGCGGCTCTCGCCGCGGAGGCCGGCATCAGCGGGGACACGGTGCGCTACTACGAGCGCTCGGGCCTGCTGCCCGCGCCACCGCGCAGTCCGGCCGGCTACCGGCTCTACGACGAGAGCGCGGTGGACCGGCTCCGGTTCATCCAGGGATGCCAGCGTCTGGGGCTGCGGCTGAGAGAGATCTCGGATCTGCTGAGCGTCCGCGACACGGGCGAGTGTCCGTGCGAACCCGCCGAGCAGCTTCTCCGCCGTCGGATCGACGAGATCGACGCCGAACTGACGCGCTTGTCGACGTTGCGGAGCGAGCTCGTCGGCATGGTGTCCCGGCTGCCCGACGCGGACTGTCCCGATCCGTTGCCCGGTACCTGGTGTGCGGAGGGAGGTGAACGATGTGACTGATGACCTGGTGGTGTCCGGAGCCTGCTGTGACGACCTGGACTGTCCCCCCGAGGCCTGCGCCGACGGGTGCTGCTGACCCTTCGGTAGGTTGCGTCCTGCGCGGGCGACCCGGATCCCACCGTGAGGGTCTTACCGCGAGGAGAGCAGATGACGGCGGCCGACGCACTCGCTCAGGGCCGGGACTCGTACGGTCGGCAGAACTGGGGTGATGCCTACGCCCAGTTGTCGGCCGCCGATCGGCAGGCGCCGCTCGCGTCCGACGACCTCGAGCGCCTCGCGACGGCCGCCTTCTTGCTGGGGAGGGACGCCGACAGCACCGGGTACCTGGGCACGTGCGTACCACGACCGCCTCGACAGGGGGCAGGTGGACCGCGCGGCCCGGTGCGCGTTCTGGCTGGCTTTCGTGCTACAGCTCACCGGCGACACGGCGCGTACCGGCGGCTGGTTGGCGCGTGCCGAGCGGCTTCTCGACGGCCAGCGCGATTGTGTCGAACAGGGCTACCGCCTCGTACTCCGTGCGTTCCAGAACGTGGACGAGGGCGACAACGCGACCGCCTACGCCACGTTCGCACGGATCGCCGAGGTCGGGGAACGCTTCGGTGCCCCGGACCTGGTGACTCTTGCCGGTATCGGCCGGGGCCAGGCGCTGATCGGGCTCGGCGAGACCGCTGCTGGGCTGGCATCGCTCGACGAGGGCATGGTCGCCGTCACGGCCGGCGAGGAGTGCTGGTCGTCGTCGGGTTCGTCTACTGCTTCGTGATCGCGGCCTACCAATCCGACGTGGCGGGTAGTCCCGTCAGGGCTTGCGTCCGATGGCACCCAGCGGATCCGCCTCGGGACGAGGTTCGCCGTTGACCTTGACATCGCCGAGATCGGGCCGCCACTTCGATACCGGAACCATGCCTGGCTCCACCAACTCCAGACGACCGAAGAACTGCGCGATCTGCTCGGGATCGCGGGCGGTCATCTTGGGTTCGCCGAACTGGTTCCACTGCTGGAGAAGCGCATCCATCGACTCGCTGTGAGTGGGGTCGGTGATGGCCAGATAGCTGCCGGAGGGTACGGCGTCCAGCAACTGGTCGACGATCGCGTTGGCCTCGTCATCGTCGAGAATGTGCCCCAAGACACCGAGCAGGGTGATCGCGACGGGCTGCGTGAAGTCCAGCGTCTTGGCGGCTTCCTGCAAGACCTTGCCGGTGTCGCGCGCGTCGGCATCGACGTAGTCGGTGAGGCCCTGTGGGGTGCTGGTGAGCAGCGCCCGGGCGTGGGTCAGGACGAGGGGATCGTTGTCGACGTAGACGATGCGGCTCTCC
>DATHII010000051.1:0-2061 GCA_035316885.1 Jiangellaceae bacterium
TATCGGAAACAGTCTTTTCAGATAGGAAACTTACCAGTAGAAGACTGCCACCGGAAGTAGGGCGGATGTCCGGCGCGCCGAGTCGGACTGAAGGAGACGTCGGGTCAGCCGACGGCGACCACGTCGCGGTCCGGGCGGCGAGGAGCCCGGAGCTGGGTGAGCGCGCCGACGGCCGCGGCCTCGACACGCGACATCTCGTCGCTGACCTCGCGGAGCACTTCGGACATGGGCAGATCAAGCGCCTGGCAAATCGCCGCGAGTAGCTCGGAGGACGCTTCCTTGCGTCCGCGCTCGACCTCGGACAAGTATCCCAAGCTCACCCGGGCGGCGGCCGACACCTCACGCAGGGTGCGGCCCTGGTCGACCCGACGGCGGCGCAGAACATCGCCGATCAGACGTCTGACGAGAACCACAGGCCACTCCCCTCCTTGCGACGTATGCCGTCACCGACACATTCACCGTACCTCCGGCCGGCGACAGCACCGGCGTGCGGGGCACGTGACCGCTCAACGTGTCGGCGCGGCCGAGGATTCCCCGACCCCGCCGCCGACGCCTTGGACACAGCGACGCAGCAGGTCGAGCGCGTAGACGACGGCCAGCCGCCGGATCATCTCGCGGTCGGCCGACAGGTGCGGCACCGGAGGGCGTGAGCCGACCCGGGTTCCGGCGCCGGACGCGACCGCGACGTGGAACGTCCCGGCCCGGTGTCCGTCCTGCTGGTCCGGCCCTGCAACTCCTGTCGTCGCCACGCCGAACGTCGCCGCGCAGCGGCGCCGAACCCCTTCGGCCATGGCCGCGGCCGTGGCCGCCGCCACCGGGCCGTGGCGGTCGAGCACCGGCCAGGGCACGCCTGCGAGCTCCGCCTTGAGGTCGCTCGCGTAGGCCACGACTCCCCCGCGGACCACGGCGGAGGCCCCGGGAACCGAAACGAGCGCACCGCAGAGCAGGCCGCCGGTCAGCGACTCCGCCGTCGCCACCGTGGCATCGTGTGCGGCGACATCGCCGACGACCGCTTCCTCGAGGCGCCGGTCGACGGCGGCGACGACGTCGCCGAGGAGCTCTCGAGCGTGGGCGACTCCGGCCGCCGCCACGGCTGCCGCATCGGCCCCAGCCACCCGGATACGAACCTCGACCTCGCCGGGACGTGGCAGGTAGGCCAGCGCACCGTTGGCGCCGAGCGTGGCGTCCAGCGGCGCCAGCGCCGCAGCGACCCAGGCCTCGCTGACGCCGATCACGACCAGCGACCGCGTGAGCCGGGGGGGCATCTCACCGGCGACGGCCACCAGATGAGGCAGGACCTCATCGGTGACCATTGCCGCCATCTCGCGCGGCACCCCGGGCACGGCGTAGACGGTCCCGCGAAGAAGGTCCAGCCGCACACCTGCCTCGGAGCCTCGCCCGTTGGGTAGGTCGACCCCGGCCCGGTCGCCCGCGAGGAGGGCCAACGCCGGTCGGGTGACGTCGTCGCTCGTACGGCCCAGCCCGCCGGTGACGACGACCGCGCGCGCGTCGTCGAGGCCGCGCCCGACAGCATGGATGACCGCATCGACGTCGTCGCGCGCGAACGCCGCCGACACCACCTGCACGCCGGCGTCGGCGAGCGTCCGTCCGAGCCAGGGGCCGTTGGCGTCGGCCACGTGCCCGGCCAGCAGCTCGTCGCCCACCAGCACCAGCGCGACCGTGCCCGGCGACGGCCCGCTCACGCCGTGGGCCCGGCCGGCCCGGCGTCCCGGGCTGCCGTCCGGGCGCTCGTGCGGCGAAGACGCGCGGCCTGCGCCACGTACTCGATGCCGGTGGCGACGGTCACGACGACGGCGACGGCCATGGCCGCGACCTCGACCGGGTGCCAGGAGGCAGGCAGCGGCAGCAGATAGAGACCGAGCGCCAACCCCTGCAGAGCCGTCTTCACCTTCCCGCCCCGGCCCGCGGGCATCACACCGTGACGGATGACGACGAAGCGCAGTGCGGTGATCCCGATCTCACGCACGAGCACGACCACCGTGACCCACCAGGGCAGCTCGCCGAGCAGCGACAACCCGACGAAGGCAGTGCCGGTGAGCG
>DATHII010000052.1:0-6330 GCA_035316885.1 Jiangellaceae bacterium
TCGCAGAGGACGCGAGTCGCGGCGGCAGGTGCAGCGAGCTACGTGCCCTCAGCGAGCTGCTGCTCGACCGCGAGTTCGGCGAGGCCGAGCGCGCGAACGACATTGCCCACCGCGGAGGCGACCCGGGCCGTTCCAACAATCGGTGCGACGGCTGCGAGGACGTCTCGGACCTGTTCCCCGTCGAGCCCTACTTCGCCTGCGGCACCGATATTCAACAGGTATGAGCTCGGCGGTGCGTTCACCGCGACCAGCGCGGCGATGCGCACCAGCATCAGGGTCTGTGGGTCGAGTCTGGAGGCTTCCATCGAGGCGGCGGTCATGGTCGCCAGCAGATCCAGGACAGGGGTTTCCGTGGGTACGTCGCTCATCTGAGCGCTCCCTTCAGTTCGTGGTTGGCAGGGCACTAGCCGCAGTTCTCACAGCCCGACCAACTCCGCTGTGGACAGCTGACCGACGACGCACTCCGGTACTTCTGGGGTTTCCTCGTCCGAAGGGCCCTCGTGGCAGGGACAGTGGACCATGGGCGGGCGCGCACCGGCATAGTTATCGGCGTGAATCCCGGTCACGTCCCCTCGGAACCGAGGATCCTCGCCAGGCCGAGTTCGATCGTCTCGACACTGGTTTTTCGCCGGACCCGAGCGCCAGTGAGGCCACGGCCGCTCAGTGACGCTACGCCAAGGCGGTCGAGGCTCGTCGCGCCGCCGAGTCGGTCGGCAGCATGACCCTGGCCCTGGCCGACTGAGCAGCCGTCGACCCTTCGACCCTGAGTCGAAGCGGCGTCTGCGGGGGCATGCCTCACTTCAATCCCGATGAACCAAGCGCTTGAAGCTCTGCACAGCGCGGTGACCGACGAAGACGCAGCTGGATCGTCACAAGCCGCGGTCGACGTCGCGCAGTCCGCGCTCGACCTCGAGCTGCTCTACCGCGGGAACGTCGAGGCCGACCGCTTCCATCTGCACGCCCAGCAACTGCGGGTGCACGCCGCGGCGAAGGACCTTGCCGGCCTGACCGGGGGAGGTCGCCGTGCTCGAGTGGATCCGTGACCGGCTCGCAGTCTCGCCCAGCGAGGCATCGACCCGAGGCTGGCCGTTGCCGTGTTGACGTGATCATCGGAGCAGGTATCAGCCGCGGAGTTGGGCCGCGGCGCGGGCGGCATGATCGGCGGCGGCGTGCGCGTTCCGTGCGTCTGAGGCGTGCCGCAGCCCACGGAGCTCAGCGTCGAGGTCGGCAAGCGTGGCCCTCATCCAAGAGGAGCAGACCGCGTCCGCAGGCGCGTGCTGCGCAGGCTGAGCCGCTCTTTCCTGCGCAACTGGTGAGGAGGTGAACAGGATGTACGACCGCTGCGACGAGATGCTGGAGTGCTGCGAGCCCGGCTGCTGCTGACCGGGACATGTCATACGGCCGGTCCGCGGTACCACCTCGCCGTGGCGGGTTATGCCCTCGAGTTCCGCGCCCACGTCGGCGAGAACGGTGTAGACCTCCCACGGCTCGCCGCACGGGCCGCTGACCCACACCTTGTCCTGCATGGCGTAGCAGCAACCGGTGCCATCCTGCACCGGGTCGGCAGGCCGAGTGCGGCGTATCGCCGAGTGGCCGCCACCACCTGTTCGGTCGAGCCGACCTCGACGCCCAGGTGGTTCAGCGACCCACCCGTGCGGGCCGCGACTTTCCTGTGTGATCTGCGTCACACTCGGGCTGCACAGCTATCGACGACGAACGTCGTTAGCGTCGAGCCAGACGGCGGTGAACTGCCAGCGCGAGTCTGTCAAGCGGACGTAGACATGCTGGCCAGTCCAGCCCAGCGTCGTGGTGTCGACGTATCCGACGCCATTGTCGGCCCAGTGGATCTTGGCCACGACGGGCACGGGTGGAAAGAGGCGATGGTCCGGCTGGCGGGCTCCTGCCTCGTTGACGATCTGCTGGCCCGGCTGCCAAGCGTTGGCCCGTTGCCGTGCCCGCTCGGTAGCCCACTCCTCCGCGCCGTACAGTGTCCAGGACAGGTGTTCGAATGGGCAAGGCTCGCGACAGCACCGGCCAGAACACCAGCACCAGGATGGTCGCGACTGCGGCGGCGCCGGCGGCATGCCCACTCGGGTACGAGCCCAATCTCGATGGTCCCGTCGTATGACGAACGAGGACGGTCGAGGATTGCTTTGAGCAGCAGGTTGAGCGGCCCGACGAGCGCCCCGCCGGCGACGACCAGGCCGACCAGCCGCCACCGACGCCGCCAGGCGAGCCACACGGCCAGCGGGCCGAGGACAAGCAGCCGGGCCATCGGCAGACCCCGCAGCGGTGAGCACCCGGAGGATGTCCACACCGATGCCGCGGCCGGGGACCACCAACACCTCACTGACCGCCAGGTCCACGGCGATCAACGGGCCCCAGCCAACCCGGGCGAGCGGCCCGGGCGGTATGACGATCAGGACCCCAACACGGCGGCCACCAGACGGCACGGATCGGCGCGAGCGTCGCCCGGGAAGGAGGCGCAGAGGATGCGACTCCCGCCGACGCGACGTCTTTACCCGGTCGAGCGTAGGTAACGACCGGGACGTTGCAAGACCCGCGGACTCCGGCGTGTCCGGGCCGCTTGTTGGTCGTTGCGGTCATTGCGGCGGGCGTTGCCACCGGGCGCGCCGGGCGGGCGGCGCACCACCGTGAACGCAACGTCCGGCAGCCACCTGAATCACGATCAGCCTGGATTCAGGTTGGCCTCTCCATCCTCGCGGTCACGACAACACATGACGTGGAGGGTGAGACCAATGACCTGGATCGTGCGAGGTGGGACGGTGGCCGTAGCGGTCACGCTGGCCCTGACCATCGCCGGCTGTGGTGGTGACAACGCACCGACGGCCGGCACGGGCAACCAGACTGCCGGCGCGGGCACCGAGACCGGGGCGAGCTCGTCGCCGACGCCGGTCGTCGACCCGGGTGACGGGGGCAATTACCAGCCCGACCTCGATCCGGCGAATTTCGTCGACGTGGTCGACAACCCCTACCTCCCGTTCATGCCCGGCATGAGGTGGGTGTACGAGGGGGAGAGCGAAGGCGAGGCCGAACGCACTGAAATCGTCGTGACGACCGAACGCCGTGACATCCAGGGCATCTCCGCGACCGTCGTCCGGGACACCGTCTCCGCCGGCGGGCGGGTCGCCGAGGACACCTACGACTGGTACGCCCAGGACAAGGACGGCAACGTCTGGTACCTCGGCGAGGACACGACCGCGTACGAGGAGGACGGGACGACCAGCAAAGAGGGGTCCTGGGAGTACGGAGTCGACGGCGCCCTACCCGGCATTGTCATGCTGGCAAACCCCACCGTGGGGGACAGTTACCGGCAGGAGTACTACAAGGGGCACGCAGAGGACGTGGCCGAGGTGGTCAAGGTCGGCGAGACCAAGAAGATCGGCATCGGCGCGTACACCGACGTCGTGGTGACCGAGGATTGGAACCCGCTCGACCCGGAGATCATCGAGAACAAGTACTTCGCGCCCGGCGTGGGCCTGATATTCGCTGAGCACACGGCGGGCCCCGCGGAGTCCGAAGAGCTGGTCGAGTTAACACCCGGTTCCTGATTCAGCCCTGGTTCAGGCGTGAATGCGCACGATCGTGGATGACAGCGAAACTGTCGTACCATGGAGTGTCCGGGAGGCCAGAAGATGAGACGCAAGACCAAGATCGCGATCGCGACCACGGCCCTTGCCGGTGGTGCCGTGGCCGGCACGGCTGCTTTCGCCGCGGCCGGCGGTGCTGACGACGACACCACCCAGGCTCCGATCAGCGGCTCGGCGCTGGACCAGGCGACGGACGCTGCACTCGAGCACACCGGCGGCGGGCGTGTTACTGGCACCGAGGTAGGTGACGAGGAAGGCTTCTACGAAGTCGAGGTGATCCTCGACAACGGTAGCCAGGTCGATGTCCATCTCGACGAGGCGTTCAACGTCATCAGCGGTGAAGGCGACAACGAGTCCGAGACCGGCGACGACTGATCGCGGAACCGTCAGCGCGACTGGTCAGCGCTGGGCGAGGTATCTGCGCTGGTCAGCCGCTTCGCGGCCCTGGCAAGTCGCTCACCGATCGAGTTGTCAGGCTGTCCGGCGGCGCCAGGCCTGGTCGGCGATTCCGCGGCCCTGACAAGTCGCGAGCACGTCGACCTGTCAGGCCGACGTGCCACGTGCAGTACTGCTGACCGTCTCAAACGTGTCGCCCGCGGCGCACGTCGCGCCGCGCCCACGGCCAGACAGAGGCGGGCGGGGGTGGGATTGTGGCCCCGGGCGCCGGCCGCGGCGAAAGCGGGCGGGACTATGAATCGGCGCAGGCACCGTCTCCGGGCGCCGCACGGTTGGGCCACTGGAGGCATGAGCCTGGTTGCTGAACCATTAGCGGCGCCGGTGCGTGACATGAATGGAATGACCGGAGGTGGACCCCGTGGCTATGCGGCAGGAGCCGAACGATTTCAATATCCACCTAGCGCGCCTTGCCGTCATCCTGGCCGGAACGGTGCTCGCAGTCACAAGCTGCGGTGGTGATGACGATGGCTCTGCAGCGACGACTCAGAGCCCGGCCACATCCGCGGCAACGGGCGGCACCGATGCCGGCACGGTGATCAACGTTGACGAGAAGGACTTTACGATCGAACTCTCGACGATGGAGCTCACACCAGGCACGTACACATTCGTGACCACCAACAGCGGCCAAACCACCCACGCCCTCGAGATCGAGGGCCAGGGCCTGGAGGAAGAAACCGAGGACCTCGCGCCCGGGGACACCGCAGAGCTCACCGTCACACTCGAAGCAGGCGAGTACGAGCTCTACTGCCCGGTGGGCAACCACAAGGACATGGGTATGAAGCTGGACATCACAGTCGAGTAGGTCCTCGCACAGGTCATATGGATGATCAAGGCTCTGCGGGGTCGGATTGATACGCGCCATCCGATTGCGCTCGTGGGCCCCGTGGTGTCTGAGTTCAGGACATCGTTCACACCTGTCGCGGGACATCGTTCACACCCGGAGCCGAGGGGTGAGCGATGGGTATGGCGCAGTTGGTGGTCGCTGCCGTCCTAGTCGAGGGACGCAGCAAGAGCGAGGTCGCACGCGAGTACGGCGTATCACGCCGGTGGGTGATCACCCTTGTCCAGCGCTACCTCGCCGAGGGCGACGCCGGCCTGGAGCCACGATCCCGCCGTCCGGTGACCAGCCCACAGCGCACCGCGGTGGAAGTCGAGGACGAGATCGTCGAGATCCGCAAGGACCTCGACCGCGGCGGCCATGAGGCCGGCGCGGCCACGATCGCGTTCCACCTTGAACAACGGCACGGCACGGCGCCCGCCGTCTCCACGATCTGGCGGATCCTGTCCGCCCGCGGCTTGGTCACCCCGCAGCCCCACAAGCGCCCCAAGAGCAGCTACCTGCGGTTCACCGCCGAGCAGCCCAACGAGCGCTGGCAGCTCGACATCACCCACTGGGCCCTCGCCGACGGCACCGACGTGGAGATCCTCAACCTCCTTGACGACCACTCCAGGGTCTGCGTCGGCAGCCCAACCCCGCCGGTGTTCAAGGCCGGCGACGTCGACGACTGCTTCCGCAAAGCTGCTGCCAGCTATGGAGATCCGGCCAGCATGCGCAGTGACAACGCAGCGGTCTTCACCGGTCGCTCCCGCGGTGGCGGCCGGGAGGTCCTCGAGGTCACCTTGAACGCTCGCGGCATCGGCTTCCGGCACTCCCGGCCCTACCGCCCGCAGACCTGCGGCAAGGTCGAACGGTTCCACCAGACCCTCAAGAAATGGCTCACCACCCAACCCCGGGCCCGGACCCTGCGGCAGCGACAGATCGACCCCAGCGGAGTGTTCACTCTGCGGGACAACAGCCGCCTGCACCACATCGGCGTCGGGCGACGCCACGCAGGCACCGACATCCTGGTCCTAGTCCACGACCTGCACGTCCGCGTCCTCAACCACGACGGCGAACTGCTTCGAGAACTCCACCTCGATCCGTCCAAGGACTACCAACCACAGCCCAAAACGTGAACGATGTCGCGCGACACCCGTGCACGGTGTCCCGCGACATCACACTCGTGGGCCCCGTGGGGCTCGAACCCACAACCCGCGGATTAGAAGGACCCAGGATAGCGGCTACTGTGGCCCTACCTGCGACTATGCCCCCACCGCGTCCCCCACCAGCCCCACCAGCGCGCCATGGTCGACCTCATTTCATGCCACGAACCATGCCACGCGCGCTGCCCGTGCCGGCGACAATGGGCCAGCGGTTGGGGTGCCTGGCGGTGCTGACCCGGCGGGAGGTGGACCCGTGTCGGGGAGCCGCCTTGGCTGGGCC
>DATHII010000053.1:0-4051 GCA_035316885.1 Jiangellaceae bacterium
CCCATCCAAGCGCTACCAAGGCACCGGCAGACCGCCCGACCCCACCCGCTAAACAAAGGACGGCCGAACCCACGTCTATTGGGTTCGGCCGTCCGGGATGTCTTGAGACATCACATTTGCGCGCCCGGCAGGACTCGAACCTGCGGCCTCTGGAATCACACAGGGCGATTCCGGTTGCTACCGAACGTCGCGGGAAACAGCTCAATCGCTTGTGTTGACGCGGTGTCCGCTGTCTCGAACGTCTCCGATCGTAACCGATCAGTACCGGCTCGGGACAGTTGAATCCGGAGGGTAAGCGGAGGGCGGTCAAGTCCTGCGGCGGTCTTCGTGGACGGGGGTGTTTCGCCGCAAGCGTGCGCCCGGATCTGCCGAGATGCGGATGTTGCTTGTCGCTACTGCTCCGCCCGCCAGGCGTCACGTGAGACGTTCTGGAGCGGCACTTCCCGTACGCCCCGATCGGCGCGAGGATCTGAACCCGTGGCGGCGCGCGCTGAGATCCGGCAGGTGTCGGCTCCGGAAGGGCCAGACGTGCGGTGACGACCCAAGGATGGCGGCTGTGAGATGAGCGGCAAGGTAGTCGTGAACAGGTGTATGTCGCTTGACGGATTCATCGCGGGTCCCGGCCACTCGATGGACTGGGGCGGTGGTCGCGCTCTTGCCGACTTCGTGGCACCGGACGATTTCGCGGAAGTCGCCGCGGCCACCGGCGCCATGCTCGTCGGCCGGCGGACCTGGGAGGTGGGCGACCGGATGGAGGCCGAGGAGCCGGGCAGCACCGACTACCCGTTCTCCGGACCGATGTTCCTCCTCACCCATAGACCGCTGGAGCCGCCGAACCCGGTGGTCACGATCCTCTCCGGCGACATCGGGGAAGCGGTCGCCACCGCACTGGACGCTGCGGGCGGCAAGAACCTCGAAATCCTCGGCGCGGACGTGGCCAGCCAGTGCCTGCAGCAGGGGCTCGTCGACGAGATCCTGGTGTATGTGCTGCCGGTGCTGCTCGGCGACGGCATCCGCTTCTCGTCCCCGGGCCTTGCGAGGACAGACCTTGAACCGCTCAGCAGCACGCGGTCGGGCGACGCGACCATCCTCCGCTTCCGCGTCCGCAAGCAGTCCCACCAGACCGACGGATAGAGCCGGATCCCCCGTGCCGGGTTGGCGACAGGTGTCCGTTTGGATGCGTCACTGCTCGACGTTGTGGTCTTCACAAGTGGCCGCGATCCGCGCGGTCGCCCGGGGCGTCTTTCCGCCGCCAGTCGACCACCACACCGCATGTTTCGCGGGGTCCGATGATTTCCGGGAGCTGCGCGGGTCGTCTCCTGCGTCGGGTCCCACGGAACTGGGACGGCGGCGAGGCGTCGACGGCGACAGGCTGTGGGGAGCAGCCTCTGGCGACAGGAGCAGTGAGATGGACCGGACCCCTCTAGGTCGTCGTGCTCTCCGTGAGCTAGACCGATCCGTTGCCATCTACCGATGCTGACGTTGGAGGTGATCCGAATGGACGCAACGAGGATGATGAGGAGATGGCGCGATGGGTGAGCTGCACGTCAACATGAAGATCACGCTCGACGGCGTGATCCAGGCCAACGGTGGCCCCACCGAGCAGGACGGCGACTTCGAGTACGCCGGCTGGGAGCGCCCGTTCGGGGATGCGGAGTCCGGCGAACAGATCATTGCGGACGTGCAGGCATCCGACGCGCTGCTGCTGGGTCGCACGACGTACGACATCTTCCGCGGCTACTGGCCGGGCAAGACCGACGAGATCGGGCGGGCCTTCGACCGGGTCCCCAAGTACGTGGCGTCTCGCGGCACGCCAGAACTGTCCTGGGACACCAGCATCCAGATCACCGACGTGGGCGCCGAGGTTCGCAACCTGTGTGAGCGCCACGAGCAGATCCACACGTGGGGCAGCGCGAACCTGCTGCAGACCCTGTTCCGCGAGGCCCTGGTCGACCAGGTGAACCTGTGGGTGTGTCCGGTTGTGATCGGGCAGGGCAAGAAGCTCTTCCCTGAAGGCACACCCGCCACCCGGTTCGCGCAGGTCGAGCCGCCGAAGTCGTATCCCGCAGGAGTGATGCTGCTGCGCTACCGGTGCCTCGAGGGCCCCCGGAGAGGGTGACCGAGGCCGTCCACGCTGAGGACCGACTGTATCCGGCTCGTGCCGCGGACGGGCAGGCGTCGTTTTGGTCATCGCCCTCGGGTGCGTGACAGGCCCACCCGCATGTATTGACAGTCGCGACGCGCAGCGCCGCAGGGTTGACCGGTCAGGTGGGCCTGGGCGGCTTGGTGCTGCTGCGTCCCTTCGCCGCGATCGCTCATCGCTTGTAACCGCTGTCGCCGTTACCGGATCTGCCGAGATGAGCGGGTCCCGGCAAACCTTCTCTCAGTCGCCAGATCGGGCCCCGAGGTCGTGTATCTCGTGACTACTGATCAAGGTCGCCGGTCGTCGCGGCTTCGTACGCGGCCTGCAACTGCTCGCTGGCCGGGGGCCGGTCGGAGTCGGAGAGCGGGATGTCGAAGTGACGCATCCCGACCTCGGCGGCCGATGAGAATCTCCGGTTACCCTGGTCAGCCTCCCCAGAATCGATTGCAAGACGCAATCACCAACCGAGGAGCGCGCGGATGTCACTCACACGGATCCATAACTTGTCCATCTCCCTCGACGGATTCGCCACCGGCGAGCCGCAGTCCGCCGATGCACCGTTCGGCCATGCGGGCGAGCGTCTACACGAGTGGATGTTTAGTACCCGGTTCTGGGACGCGGGCGGAACCGCCGGAGTCGACGACGCCTTCGCCGAGCGCCACAGTTACGGCATCGGCGCCGAGATCATGGGCGCCAACAAGTTCGGCCCGCCCGGCTGGCAGGACGACCCGGACTGGAAGGGCTGGTGGGGCCCGAACCCCCCGTTTCACACACCGACCTTCGTGCTCACCCACCGCACGCGGCCCTCGATCGAGATGAAGGGCGGCACCACGTTCCACTTCCTCGACGCCGCCCCGGCCGAGGCGCTCGAGACTGCCCGCGAAGCAGCCGAGGGCCAGGACGTCCGGATCGGCGGCGGCCCCACCGTCGTACGCGACTTCCTCGCCGCCGGGCTCGTCGACCACATGCATCTCGTCCAGGTCCCGATCGTGCTCGGCCGCGGCGTCCGCATCTGGGACGGCCTGGAGGCCCTCGAGGATGCCTACGACGTCGAGGCGGTCTCCTCCCCCAGCGGCGTCACCCACCTCACGTTCACGCGGATGGTCGTCTCGTGAATGCCGACACCGAGCCGCAGGTCGTGGGCGGGGCGGCTGGGCCGTCGAATGCGAGGGCAGAGGCTGCCGGGACAGCCGAGATTGTCGAACGAGCGTTCGCGGATCTGTTCGGTCACGGTTGACCCGCGTGGGAGTTCGAACCAATGCCTGAACGCATTCGCAGGGCCGGAACCACGACATCCGTCGCGTCCTCGCACTGATCTGCCGCTGTCGGGGCGGAGCCCGACCATGCCGCGATGTGGGTGCGTCTTTCCGCCGCTTGCGGGCCTGTCTGGTGCATCCGTTTACCCGCTCCTACCTCCGCGTTGCACGCGAAGTGCCCGCGCGGCATGGCCCCTTGGCGACAGCGATCGCCTGTCAGGCAGTCAGCCGAACACTTTGGTTGGCAATCGGCACGTGCGCGATCGTCCTGGCTTCAGAGCCCTCCACAACAGCGTCTTTCCGCCGCCCGTCGGGTGGGCAATTCTTCATGGACATGCGAAGTGCGAGGTTTCACGGACATGTCGAGATCCGCGCGACGTGGTGCCGAACATGGATGTCGGGCAACGCCTACGTGGTGCTTGTGATGAGTCTTTCGCGGTCGAAGATGGCCGACGCGATCCGCCAGCCGAGGCCGACGAGGAGGAGCAGGGCGGTCCCGAGTCCGAGTGCCACGCCGAGGGTGGCGGGGATGACGTTGAACGCGACAAGCGTGGTCACGGCCACCGTGGGTAGGCTCATCAGAAGGGAAACCTGTGCTGCGTTGCGGGGGTCGCTCGACCTGGCCGAGACGGCGATGCCTACCCAGATGGAC
>DATHII010000054.1:0-21212 GCA_035316885.1 Jiangellaceae bacterium
GTTGAATGTCTTGGCGCCGGCCTCCTCTGGGGCGTCCGGCCAATATGCGGCCATGATGTCGTAGGTCGTGCGGCCGAGAACCATGGCGAACGGCTTGCTGGTCGCCTCGTCCATGACCTGCCCCATCTGCTCGTCCCAATAGTTCACCGACCAGCCACCGTGCGCGAAGCCGCCACTGTCGTCCTCTTCAGGTCCGCCCGGGGCCTGCATGACCCCGTCCAGGGTCAAGAAGGTGCTCACGATCAGCTTGCTCATTGCTTGTGTCCCTTCGATCGGATCCCGGCATGAGGTGAGCCCAGCGCGGTATCAGACGGCCCAGCGGGGCAAAGCTCATCGCGAGTGTAGAGGGCGGCCCGGACATCTGGTTGATCCCCTCGCCGAGCCTGGCAGTCGTGCGGCCGCCGGGAGGCACACGCCGACCTCGGCGATGCCCTGGATCTGGCGCTTCCTGGCGATGAGGTGCGGCACATCCGCGTCGACCTGGCTGGGCACGGCCACGCGCACGCTCGCAACCGGCGGCGGTGGGCTCGGGTGGCCCGCTGTCGGGGGGCCTGGGTAGCATCGGCGTCATGGATGTCATTCTGATTCCCGGATTCTGGTTGAACGCCGCCTCGTGGGACGGCGTCGTTCCCGCGCTCGAGGCCGCGGGGCACCGGGTGCGCGCGCTGACGCTGCCCGGGCTGGCGTCGATCGACGACGATCGGGCGGGCGTCGGCCTCGCCGATCACGTCGCCGCGGTCATCGCGGTCATCGACGACACGGATGCGCCGGTGGCGCTGGTCGGTCACAGCGGCGGCGGGGCGATCGCGCACGCGGCGGTCGACGCGCGGCCGGATCGGGTCGCCCGCGTCGTGTACGTCGACTCGGTGCCGCTCGGCGACGGCGGGTTGATCAACGACGAACTGCCCGTCGTGGACGGCGAGATCCCGCTGCCCGACTGGTCGGTGTTCGAGGAGGAGGACCTGACCGATCTCGACGACGAACTGCGGGAGCGGTTCCGGGCGACGTCGATCCCCGAGCCGGTGGGGGTCGCGACCGACCGCCAGGTGCTGCGCGACCCGCGCCGCTACGACGTGCCGATCACGGTGATCACCTGCGAGTTCCCGTCGGAGATGCTGCGCGAGCTGATGGCGAAGGGCCACTCGTACACGGCGGAGCTCGCCAAGGTCCACGACGCGCAGCTGGTCGATCTGCCGACCGGGCATTGGCCGCAGCTCACCAAGCCGGCCGAGCTCGGGGCGGCGATCGTCGAGGCCCTCACCTGAGGCCGCATCCCCGGCGGTACCCGGTCAGGTCGAGGAGTGATGACGATGACCACCTGGAAAGAGTTCACCGAACGCGCGCCGCGGATCGCCGCCATCTTCACCCGGCGCCACGCCGCCACCGGCAACCTGTGCCTGTTGGCCACCCTCCGCTCGGACGGATTCCCGCGGATCAGCCCGATCGAGCCGAGGATCTTCGAAGACCAGTTGTGGATCGTCGGCATGCCGGACACCACCAAATTCCGCGACCTGGGCCGCGACCCGCGCTTCTGTCTGCACACCGCGACCGTCGACACCGAGGTGAAGGACGGCGACGCGAAGTTGTGGGGTGTGGTCAAGGACGTCCAGGACAAGCCGCTGCATCAGCGGTTCGCCACGGCACTGTTCGACGAGACCGGGCTCGACCTCCGGGGACTGGAGTTCGACCACTTCTACGCGGCCGACCTGACCGGCGCGGCGGCGGTGGAGGTCGGCGGTGGCCACATGGACGTCACGGTCTGGAAGCCGGGTGAGCCGGAGCGTGTTGTACGGAAGCACTGACCTCAGAAGCTGACCACCTGCTTGCGCAGTCCAGACGTTTCGAGCACAGCCGCCGGTACGGCCGCTGCCACGCGTCGACCTCGACCAGCTTGGCCGGCTAGGCTACCAGCGCACTTGTTATGATAGGTACGAACTGGGCGACCCCCGCTGCCTGCCGAGAGGATCAGCCGCGCGTGAAGCCGAGGGTGGACGACGGACGCCTCGACGCCGGCGAGGACGCCGTCGACCGCCGGGCCGACACTCCCCTGTGGCTGCAGCTCCGGCTCCTCATCAAGCGCCAGATCGAGGACGGGGCCCTCTCCCCCGGCGAGCAGCTGCCGTCAGAGGCCGAGCTGTGCGAGCGCTTCAGCGTTTCGCGCACGGTCGTCCGCGAGGCGCTCGGCCAGCTGGTCGTCGACGGCCGCATCTACAAGATCAAGGGCAAGGGCGCCTTCGTCTCCAAGCGCAAGGGCGACGAGGAGTTCGTCGGCACCACCATGGGCTTCTGGGAGGAGATGTCCGGCAAGGGCTCCCAGGTCCAGACGAAGGTCCTCGCGCAGGACCTCGCCGAGGCGAGCGAGCGCGAGCGGGCGGCGCTCCGCCTCGACGAGCACGCGCAGGTCGTCCGGCTCCGGCGCCTGTACGTCGTCGACCGGACGCCGACGATCCTGGTCGGCACCGCGCTGCCGGCCGCGCTGGTGCCGGGGCTGGAGCGGGCCAACCTCCACAACCGCTCGCTGTACGAGACGGTCCGCCAGCGCTACGGGCTGGTCCCGTTCCGCGCCGAGCGCTGGATCGAGGCAGCCGTCCCCGACCACCAGGAGGCGGCGCTCCTGGGCGTCCCCGCCGCCGCGCCGGTGCTCGGCATCGAGTCGATCGCCTGGCTCCAGGGCGGCCTGCCCATGGAGTACTACTACGCGCTGCACCGGACCGACGAGACCCGGCTGCACGTGATGAGCCGCTAGGAGACGCCGATGACGGCCCGGCTGCGCATCCTCATGGAGACGGTCCCCGACACCGACGTGGTCGCCTCCATGCTGCCGGCGTTCCGCGCCCAGCACCCCGAGGTGGCGGTCGACGTCGAGGCGATGCACTACGACGACCTGCGCGGCCCGACGCTCGCGTCGCTGCGCGCCGACCAGCCGGACCTGGACCTCGTCATCCTCGACAACCCGTGGGTGGAGGGGCTGGTCGGCGCGGCGCAGCTCGAGCCGCTCGACGAGCGCATCGCGGCGACCGGGCTCGACTGGGACGGCTACCACCCGACGCTGCGCTCGGCCGCCGAGCTCGACGGGCGCATCTGGGGGGTGCCGTTCTACAGCTGGACACCTGGCCTGGTGTACCGGCGCGACCTCTGGGAGACAGCCGGGGTGTCCGCACCTGGCTCCCTGGACGAGCTGGCGGCGGCGGCGAAGGCGCTGACCACCCCCGAGCAGGCCGGCATCGCCATGCAGCCGCGCGCCGGCTACGACCTGTGCGAGGAGTTCGGCAGCTGGCTGTTCGCCGCGGGCGGGGCGGTCCAGGACGGCGCGGGCCGGGTCGTGCTCGACTCCGCGGCGGCCCGCAACGCGCTCGCGGTCTACGTCGACGTGCACGCCAGCGCAGCCCCGCCCGGCTCGCTGGAGTGGGCGTTCGACGACTCCATGCGGGCGCTCGCCGAGGGCGCGGCCGCCGCGGCCGTCAACTGCAACTGGGCGGTGCCGTGGCTGAGCTCGCGCGGCGGGCCGGCCCCCGAGCTGGCCGGGCGCTTCGCGCTCGCCCCCATCCCCGGCGGCGCGAGCGTGCTCGGCGTCTGGTACTGGGCGATCCCTGCCAACGCCCGCGACAAGGAGGCCGCCTGGGCGTTCATCTCCTGGATGGCGGCCAACGAGCGCGATCGCGTGGCCCGAGGCGGCGCCCCGGTCGGCGGCGGCGTGCTGACCGACGCCTCCGCCTGGGCCGACGGCCTGGACCCGGGCGCCTACTACCAGCCCGTCGACGCGCTGCACGCGGGCGCCCGGCCGCTGGTCGTCGGCCAAAACGCCGAGGACGTCATCGTCGCCGTCGGCGAGGAGCTGCACCCGTCCGTCGCCGGCAGCATCAGCGTCGACGAGGCGGTCACCCGTGCAGCCAGGCGCGCCGAGGCGCTGCTGGCGGGCTGACACCGGGAATCCCGGCGCCGCCGGCAGCTTGTCATGACAGGTGCTGGTTGGTAGCGTCGGAGCGCTGGCGCCGGACCCTCGGCGCGGACAAGGGGATCGCCGGATGGGCCACCTGCTGGCCATCGACGCGGGGACGGGCGGCTGCCGCGCGGTCGTCTTCAGCGACCAAGGCCGGCCGCTGGCCGGCGCCAGGCGCCGCTGGGTCCACTCGGCCGACCCCGACCACCCGGGCTCGGTCGACTTCGACACCGGTGCGGCCTGGGCGCTGATCAGCGAGTGCGTGCGCGACAGCCTCGCCGATGTGCGCGCCAACGACGTCCGCGCGGTCAGCGCCACCAGCGTGCGCGGCGGGCTCGTCCTGTTCGACGCCGCCGGCGACGAGCTGTGGGCGTGCGGGAGCACCGACGCCCGCGCCGCCGACCAGGTCCGCTCGGTGCGGCTGCGCGAACCCGGGTTCGAGGCCGAGGCGTACCGGAGCTCCGGGCAGACGCTCGCGATGGCGGCGCTCCCCCGCCTGCTGTGGCTGCGCGACCGGCTCCCGCGCGTCTACGAGGCAGCCTCGACGCTCGGGATGATCAGCGACTGGGTCCTCGCCAGGCTCAGTGGCGAGCACGCCGCCGACCCGGCGAACGCGTGCACCACCGGGCTGTTCTCGCTCGCCGGGCGGACCTGGGCGCCCGAGCTGGCCAGCCGCTGGGGACTGCGCACCGACCTGCTTCCCCCGGTGGTGGAGCCGGGCACCCCGATCGGCAAGGTCGGCGCGGCCGCGGCGGCGGCGACCGGGCTGGCGGCCGGGACCCCGGTGGTCATGGGCGGCGGCGACGCGCAGGTCGCGGCGCTCGGCCTCGGCGTGGTCCGGCCCGGCCAGGCGGCCGTCGTCGGCGGCACCCACTGGCAGCAGCTGGTCGACCTCGACCAGCCGGCCACCGACCCGGAGGGACGGATTCGGGTGACCTGCCATGTGCTCGGCGGGCACTGGCAGGCCGAGACGATCGCGCTCGGCGCTGGGGCGCTGGTGCGCTGGTTCCTGGACGCGTTCTGCGCGCCGGAGGCGGCCGCCGGCGACGCCTTCGCGGCCATGGCCGAGCAGGCAGGGCGGATCCCGCCGGGCGCCGACGGCGTGCTCGCGATCGGCTCGAACGCCTTTGACTACCTGCGCTGGCGGCACGCGGCCCCGTCCCTGCTGAACCTGCCCGTGGCCGCCGCGCCGGCCACCCGCGCGCTGCTCTTTCGCGCCCTGCTGGAGAGCGCCGCCCTGGTCACGCGGGCCAATCTGGAGACCATGGCGGCGAGCGCCGCCAGGCCCGCGTCGATCGCGTTCGGCGGCGGCGGCGCGCGCAGCCCGCTGTGGGCGCAGCTGCTCGCCGACGTCCTGCGCCAGAACGTCCAGGTGCCGCCGGTCACCGAGGCGAGCGCGCTCGGCGCGGCCATCCTCGCCGGCGTCGGCGTCGGCGCGTTCGACGACGCGGCCGCGACGGCCGCGGCGCTCGCCGCCGGCGGGCGCGTCCACCAGCCCGACCCGGCTGCCGCGGCGGTCTACGACGACTGCTTCGGGCGCTGGCGGCGGGCCTACGAGCACCAGCTGGCCCTCGCCGACCAGGGCGTGACCACGCCGCTGTGGCGCGCACCCGGCCAGGCCTGAGGCAGGAAGGAGGACCTGCGTGTACCGCAGCAACCAGCGCGACCTGAGCTACAAGTTCGGCGACCATGGCCCCGGCTACCTCGCGCGCGGCCCCCGGATCGACGTGGGCGTGATCGTCCTGCGCCCCGGCGACGAATATCCCAACCACTACCACGCCCACTCCGAGAACCTGTTCTTCACCCTCGAAGGCGAGGCGAGCCTGTGGAGCGACTGCCGCGAACGCTTCACCCTCCGCCAGGGCGACCTGCACCGCTGCGACCCTGGCGAGATGCACTACCTGGTCAACGAGGCCGACGCGCCCTGGCGGGCGGTGTTCGTGCGCGCCCCACACGACCCCACCGACACCATCCAGGTGGCCTGGGTCCCGGGCCAGCCGAGGCCGCCGGCAGGCCGCGCATGAGGAGGGCTGGGCGATGACCGGCAGGCTGGCCGGCCGGGTCGGGGTGATCACCGGCGGCGGTGGCGGGATCGGCCGGGCCGGGGCGCTGCGGTTCGCCGCCGAGGGCGCCGCGCTGGTCCTGCTCGATCCCGACGGGGTCGGCACCGCCAAGACCGTCGCCGACATCGAGGAGGCCGGCGGCAAGGCGCTGGCGCTCGGCGGCGACTGCGCCGCCGAGGCCGACGTGCTGGCGGCGGTGCGCGCCGCCGTCGACACCTGGGGCAAGCTCGACCTGCTCTGGGCCAACGCCGGCATCGGCGTCTCCAAGACCGTCCCGGAGACCACCCTGGCCGAGTGGGAGCGGGTGGTCGCGGTCAACCTCAACGGCGCGTTCCTGCTCGCCAAGCACGGCATCCCGGAGCTGGCGCGCGCCGGCGGCGGCACGATGGTGATCAGCGGCTCGGCGAACTCGTTCTCGGCCGACCGCCGCTGGGCCGCCTACTGCGCCACCAAGGGCGCGCTGCTGATGCTCTGCAAGGCGCTGGCGCTCGACCACGCGGGCGACGGCGTCCGCGTCAACATCGTCTGCCCCGGCTCGGTGGCGACCCCCCTGCACGAGCTGTGGTTGCGCGAGCACGCCGAGGGCGCCTATGACGACGCCCTGGCGGCCGACACGGCGGCCCACCCGCTCGGTCGCCTCGGGACCCCGCAGGACGTCGCCAACGCCGCGCTGTTCCTGTCCTGCGACGAGTCGAGCTTCATCACCGGCTCGTCACTGGCCGTCGACGGCGGGGTCACCGCATGAGCTGCCCCAGCGCCCAGCCGGCGGCATCGGCCAGCTCCTGGACGTGGCCCTGGTCGTGGGCGAGCCCGACATAGCCCTTGGGGGCCAGCTTGTAGACGCCCGCCTGCAGCAGCAGCCGGTGCCAGGCGACCGACATCGCCAGGTCGGTGGCGCGGATGCCGGCCGCCGAGGTGACCGGCCGGTCGCCGAACCAGAGCTGGAAGACGCCGCCCGCGGCGGCCACCTGCACGGGCACGCCGCGGTCGGCGCAGACGCGCCGCAGGGCGCCGGCGACCAGCTCGCCGAGCTCCTCCAGCCGCGCGTGGCCACCCTGCTCGACCAGGATGTCCAGGGTGGCGTGGGCGGACTCGACCCCGAGCAGCCAGCCGTTGAAGGTGCCGCAGTGGAAGCTGGACGGCATCCGGCCGCCGCCGGGGCCCAGATGCTCCATCAGCCGACGCCTGCCGGCCAGGGCGGCGAGTGGCAGGCCGCCGGCGAGCGCCTTGCCGAGGGTCGTCAGGTCGGGCACCACGCCGTAGCGCTCCTGCGCGCCCCCTGGCGCGAAACGGAAGCCGGTGACGACCTCGTCGAAGATCAGGACCGTCCCGCTCCGGTCACAGGCAGCTCGGACGGCGTCGAGGAACCCTGGCAGCGGCGCCAGCGCCCGCTGGAACGGCTCGCAGATCACGGCGGCGAAGCGCTCCGGCTGCGCGGCCAGCAGCTCGGTGACCGCGCCGGGGTCGTTGAACGGGAGCACCACGACGTCGCCGGCGACGCCGTCCTGCACGCCCGCCGACTCGGGGAACGGGACCGGTGGCGCGGTCGGGCTGTGCTCGAACGACCACACGCCGAGGTCGTGGTGGCCGTGGTAGGCGCCGTCGAACTTGACGATGCCGGCGCGGCCGGTGGCCGTCCTGGCCAGCCGCAGCGCGTGGAAGGTGGCCTCGCTGCCGCTGCCGGTGAAACGGACCATCTCGGCCGACGGCACGTAGCCGGCGATCCGCTCGGCCAGCTCGACGGTGCGCCGGTGCAGCGCGTAGTGGTGGCCGCCGAGCGGCGCGGTCCGCTGCAGGACCGCCAGCAGGCGCGGGTCGGCGTGGCCGAGCACCAGCGGTCCCCCGCCGAGCACGAAGTCCAGATAGCGGCGGCCGTCGACGTCGAACAGCTCGGCGCCGGCGCCGCGCTCGACCAGGAACTCCAGGCCGGCCGGGTGGCGGGCCGAGTTGGTCGTCCCGCCGGGGAGCACGGCGTCGGCGCGCGCCACCAGGTCGGCGTGCGCGGCCGAGCGGGGCGTGCCGGCGAGGGGATCGGCGGTCGGTGGGAGGTCGTCGGCGCGCATACGATGTCCTCGGGGCCTGTAATGACAGATCGAGGGACAGAGGTGCGCGAATACCCATCCACAAGGGGATTCGCCGCCTGAACCTATCATGATAGGCTTCGGCCGACCAGGAGCCGTCGCGAAGGGCTGGCCGACCTTGGGCGCTGGACCGATCGAGCGGCTGCGGGTGCTC
The DNA here is from genome assembly GCA_035316885.1 of Jiangellaceae bacterium. GTDB lineage: Bacteria > Actinomycetota > Actinomycetes > Jiangellales > Jiangellaceae > DASRTE01. The sequence goes on from DATHII010000054.1 coordinate 8,239, forward strand.
TCGGTCGGCGACCGCTTCGTCCCGGCGGCACTCCTCGGCGCCCGGCTGGCCGCGCACGGCGAACCCCACGGACTCGCGTTCGACCTCCACGAGGTCGACCTGCCCTACCCGAGCGCGGCGGCGATCCCGCTCCCCGACGACCCGCCCTCCGGTCGGGTCCGCGCGTTCTGGGAGGACATCGACGGCATCACCGCCCGCCTCGGCGCCGACGCGGCCGACCCAGCGCTGCGCGAGTACACCGGCCCGGTCGACCAGCTGGTCCCGCTGGTCGGCGACGCCCAGGTCCTGCTGGTGCATGCCGCGCCCGTCTCGCGCGCGGCGGTCAAGGCCGCCGGCGCGCTCCGCGTCGTCGGCACGGTCCGCGGCGGCACGGTCAACATCAACCTCGACGCGCTGAACCAGCGCGGGATCCCCCTGTTCAACACCCCTGGCCGCAACGCGCAGGCGGTCGCCGAGTTCGTCACCGGCGCCATCATCGCCCATCTCCGCGGCATCGTCGGGGCCGCCACGGCCCTGCGCGCCGGGCGCTGGAGCATGGCGCCGTGGACGGTCGACGGCGCCGGCATGGAGCTGGCCGGCAAGACCTGCGGCATCGTCGGCTTCGGCCAGGTCGCACGCGCGTTCACCCCGATCGCCCGCGGCATCGGGATGCAGCTGCTGGCGACCGACCCGTGGGTTGACCCTGCCGAGGTCGCGCAGGCCGGTGTGCAGCCGGCCGGCCTCGACGAGCTGCTCGAGCGCTCCGATGTTGTGGTCCTGATGGCCCGCTACCACGGGGGCAACCGGCACCTCATCGACGCCCGCGCCCTGGCCCGCATGCGGCCGACGGCCGTGCTGGTCAACACCGCCCGGCCGCAGCTGGTCGACACCGAGGCGCTCCGGGCCGCCCTGCGCGAGCGCAGGATCGCCGGCGCGATCGTCGACGTCTTCGACCAGGAGCCCCCCGCCGGCGACGACGAGCTGCTCGGCCTGCCCGGGACGCTGCTCACCCCGCACATCGCCGGCGCCTCGCGCGACACCGTCATCCGCGGCGCCGACCTGCTCGGCGCCAAGGTCGTGCGGCACCTGGTGGACGGTGACCTGCTCGGCGCCGCGAACCTGGCCGCCATCCAGCCGGTCTGACAACTCGGTCTGACAAGGAGCACGCAGATGTCCTGGGGCAGGAGCAACCGGCTCAGCCGCATCTTCGACCCGGCCAGCGGCCGGACCAACATGCTGGCCGTGGACCACGGCTACTTCCTCGGCCCGATCAGCGGGATGCAGTCGCCGCGGTCGGCCATCACCCCGCTGCTCCCCCACGCCGACGCCCTCATGGCCACGCGCGGGCTGCTCAGGTCCAGCGTCGACCCGGCCCTGCCGCGCTCGGTCGTGCTGCGCGTCTCCGGCGGGACCAGCATCGTCGGGCCGTCGCTGTCCGACGAGACCATCATCACCACCGTCGAGGACGCGCTGCGGCTCAACGCCGCCGCGGTCGCCCTTTCGGTGTTCGTCGGCACCGAGCACGAGCGCCAGACGCTCGGCAGCCTGGCCGCCCTGGTCGACGAGGCCGGCCGCTACGACCTGCCGGTCCTCGCCGTCACCGCGGTCGGCAAGGAGCTCGGCGCCTACGACGCCCGCTACCTCGGGCTGGCCACCCGGATCTGCGCCGAGCTCGGCGCCGACCTGGTCAAGACCTACTACGCCGACGGCTTCGACGCGGTGGTCGAGGCGGCCATGGTCCCGGTGGTCGTCGCGGGCGGGAAACGGCTGGACTCCGTCAGGGACGCGCTGGCGCTGGCGGGCGACGCGGTCGGGGCGGGCGCGGCAGGCATCGACTTCGGCCGCAACGTGTGGCAGTCGGCGCATCCCGTCGCCGCCATCCAGGCGCTGCGTGCGGTCGTCCACCACGGCCAGGGCGTCGACGACGCCCTCGGCCTGTACCAGCGGCTCGCCGGGGAGCCTGTCCCGGCCGGCCGGTAGGCGGGCGGCACCGTGGCCGACTACTCGATCTGGGTGCTGGAGTTCGCGTGCGCCCCCGACTCCCCCGCCGGCCTCCTGATCCACGGCCAGCAGGGCACGCGCGAGCTGCCGTACTCCCTCACCCTGCTCCAGAGCGCTGAGCGCACCGTGCTGGTCGACACCGGCTTCGTCAACGACGGCTTCAGCCGCACGCTCGGCGAGATCGACGGGATCACCCGCTGGACCCACCCGCGCACGGTCCTCGCCCGCATCGGCGTCGACCCCGGCGAGGTCGACACCATCCTGTTGACCCACGCCCACTACGACCACCTCGGCACCCTTGACGAGTTCCCCAACGCCGTCGCCTGGCTCCAGGAGCGGGAGCTGTTCGGCTGGATCAGGGCGCTGAGCTGGCCGCCGGAGATGCAGTGGCTCAAGGACGGGGTCAACCTCGACGACCTCACCGCGGCGGTCGAGCTGACCAGGCAGGGCCGGCTCCGGCTGGTGGACGGGCGCGTCCCCGAGGTGCTCCCCGGGCTCTGCCTCGAGCCGACCTTCGACACCCACACCTACGGCCACCAGCACGTCGTGGTCGACAACGAGCACGACGGCACCTGGGTGCTGCCAGGCGACGCGGTCTACACCTACGCCAACCTGGAGGGCGTCGACGGCAGCGGCCACTACGTCCCGATCGGGTTCGCGACCGGCAGCCAGCAGCAGTGCATCTTCGCCATGGACCAGATGATGCGGACCGTCGGCCGCCGGAGCCAGCGGATCGTCCCCGGCCACGAGGTGCTGCTGTGGGAGCGGCACCGCTCGCGCAGCTTCGACGACGGCCTCCACGTCGCCGAGGTGTCGCTCCGACCGGGCGACAGCTCCCGGCTCGGGTAGGGGAGGCAGCGATGAGCGGTCGGTTGCCGGGCGGGCGGGCGCTGGTCACCGGCGCGGGCATGGAGCAGCTCCCCTCCCCAGCCCTGGTCGTCGACCTCGACGCGTTCGAGGCGAACGTGGCCACCGCCGAGGCACTGCTCGCCGGGACCGGCACCCGGCTGCGCCCGCACGTCAAGACCCACCGCACCCCCGGGCTGGCCGCCCGCCAGCTCGGCGGCGTCGCCGCCGGCGTCACCTGCGCGACCGTCGGCGAGGCCGAGGTCATGGCCGACGCCGGCATCGCCGAGGTGTTCGTCGCCAACGAGGTCGTCGCGGCCGACAAGCTGGCGCGCCTGGCCGGCCTCGCCAGGCGGGCGCGGGTGACCGTGGCGGTGGACGACGCGTCCGCCGCCGAGGCCCTCGGGGCCGCGGCGCGCCAGGCCGGCAGCCTGGTCGACGTCCTCGTCGACGTCGACATCGGCCTGCACCGCTGCGGCGTGGCCACCCCCGCCGACGCCGTCCCCCTGGCCGCGGCGGTTGCGCGCACCGCCGGGCTCCGGCTGGCCGGGATCATGGGCTACGAGGGCCGCGTGCGCACGCTCGGCACGGAGCGGACCGCCGAGCTGGGCCGCTCCTACGCGCTCCTGGCCGAGACGCGCGCCGGCCTGGAGCGCGCCGGGTTCGAGGTGGGCACGGTCTCCTCCGCGGGCACCTCCACCATCCGGGAGGCGGCGGCCGACCCCACCGTCAACGAGATCCAGGCGGGGACCTACGCCCTCATGGAGGCAGACCTCGAGGAGCTCGAGCTCCCCTTCCGCCACGCCGCGACCGTCCTCGCCACGGTGATCAGCCGCTCACCCGGCCAGGTGGTCCTCGACGCCGGCCGCAAGTCGCTGGCCTGCGACTACGGGTTCCCGCTGCTCCTGGACGACGGCGGCGAGGTCGGCGACGTCAACGAGGAGCACACCATCGTCGCCTGGCACACCGACACGCCGCCGCCGCTCGGCACCCGCCTGGCGCTCCGCCCCGGCCACGTGCGGCTCACCTTCAATCTCCACCCGCAGGTCTGGCTCGCCCGCGGCGACCAGGTCGTCGACCAGCTCCCCGTCACCGCGCGGGGACGCTCGCAGTGAGCCTGGTCGGGATCGACATCGGCTCCAGCGCCGTCAAGGCTGGTGCCTACGACGACACCGGCACGCCGCTGGCGCTGGTCCGCGAGCCCGTCGACGACCATTATCCCGCGCCGGGTGAGTGGGAGGCCGACCCGGACGAGGTGTGGGCGGCGACCGTCGCCGTGCTCCAGCGGCTCGCCGCGCACGACGCCGTGCGCCACGACCCGCCTGCGGCGCTGGCCGTGTCCGCGTCCGGCCGCGAGGTGTTCCCGGCGACCGCCGACGGCCGGCCGCTCGGCCCCTGCCTGCGCACCGGCGACGCGCGCGCCGCCGAGCCGGACGCGGCCGCGCTGATCGACCACAGCCCGGAGCGCTGGATCCGCGCCTGCGGGCACGTCCCCGACCGCATGGACCCCACCAACCGGCTGCTGTGGTGGCGCCAGCAGCGGCCCGACGTCTGGGCCGTGACACGCCGCTTCCTCAACTGGCACGAGCTGGTCACCCTCCGGCTCGTCGGCGACGCCGTCACCGACCCCGCGCTCGCCGCCGGCTTCATGCTGTACGACCTGGAGGCGCACGACTGGTCCGGCGCGCGCCTGGCGGCGCTCGACCTCGACCGCTCGCTGCTGCCCGAGGTGCGGCCGTGGGCGACCTCGCTCGGCCCGGTCCGGCCGAAGGCGGCCGCCGAGCTTGGCCTGCCCGCCGGCTGCGTGGTCGTGGTCGGCAGCTTCGACACCTCGTGCGCCGCGGTGGGGTCCGGCGCGGTCGCGCCCGGTGTGCCGCTGCTGGCCTGCGGCACGTGGGAGTCGCTGGTCGCGCCGGCCGGGCAGCTCCGTCCCGGGGTCATCGCCAAGGCGGGGATGGCCGTCGGCCCGCACCCGAGCCTGCCGGGCACGGGCGTGTTCGCGCGCAGCCCGAACGGCACCGCAGCGGTCGACTGGGCCAGGCGGCTCACGCGGGTGCCGCTGCGCGCCCTCGACCGGCGCCTCGACGACGCGGGACCGGACCCGTCGCCGGTGGTCGCGATCCCGCACCTGGCCGGCGCGAGCGCGCCCTGGGCGGCCCCGCAGGCGCGCGGGGCGCTGCTCGGCCTGACCTTGGCCAGCACGCCCCTGGACGTGGTCAAGGCGCTGCTGGAAGGCATCGCCTGCGACCTGGAGCTCACCCGGCGCGCGCTGGAGCGTGCCGGCGCGGCCGTGCACGCCTGGCGGACCAGCGGCGGGGGCGCCCGCTCCCGCTGGTGGATGCAGCTCAAGGCCGACCTGACCGGGGTGCCGGTCGAGGTAACGGCGGACGCGGAGGCGGGCGCGCTCGGGGCGGCCATGCTCGCCGGGATGGGCGCCGGCGTGTTCGCCTCGATGGAGGAGGCCGCCAGGGTGCGGCTCAGGACGACCCGGCGCCACCAGCCGGACCCGGCGCGGGCCGCGCGCTACGCCGAACGCCTGGAAGCCCACCGACGGCTGGTGCCGACCCTGCTCGCCGTCAGGAGCCCTCGCCGGTGACCATGCGCAGCGCCTCACGCACCAGGACGGGGTCGCGCTCCGGCGCGGCCATCGCGATGATGGTGAGCGCGGTCGTGCCGAGGTGGCGGGCGAGGTGGTGGCTGGCCGCGATCGCGTCGCCTTCCCGGCACGCCTCGAAGATGGAGTTGTGCTCCTTGGCGGCCGCCGACCACGCCCGCGGCGCGGCCAGGTACACCCGCCGGTACCGCTCGGTATGGTCGAACAGCTCCTGCGCGATCCGGTCCAGCCGCTCCCCGATGGGGCGCTTCAGCAGGTCGTGGAACACGCGGTGGTGGACGTCCCAGGCGTCCAGGTCGCGCTCGCCGGCCATCGCCTCCAGCCGGCGCCCCATCTCGGCGAGGTCGTCGGGCGTCAACCGCGGCACCACCAGCCGGACCCGCAGCGAGTCGACCACGATCCTGGCGGCGTACAGCTGCTCCAGGTCGCTCACCGAGAGCGCCGCCACCCGGACCCTGCGATTCGGCTCGGAGTCGATCAGGCCCTCGCGCTGGAGCATGCGCAGCGCCTCGCGCAGCGGCGTGCGGCTCACCCCGAGCCGCTTGGCCAGCTGGACCTGGGAGATGGGCTCGCGCGGGTCGAACTCCCCGCGAAGGATGTCGGCGCGCAGCCGGTCGTGGACGACCACGGTCGACCGCTCGGCGAGCGGCCCGTCGTCGGCCGTGCCCGGCTCGGACATCGCCCTACAGCACCGCGATCGGGTTGACCGGCGAGCCGGTGCCTGCGGCCAGCCGCAGCGGTGCGATCACCAGCAGGAACTCTGAGCGCCCCTCCTGCTGGCACGCCGCCGCCAGGTCCTCCAGGTACAGGCTGTCCAGGAAGTACAGCCCCATCGCGTTCACCCCGATGGTGTGGATCGGGTACATGACCCCTTCGCAGTTGGACGGGACCGCCTCGCCGTCGCCGTCGTAGCCGATCGCGGCGACCTTGCGCTCGTGGAACAGCGGCATGGCGGAGGTGTGGATGCCGGCCTTGGCGTTGGCGGCGTCCCAGGGACCCTCCTCGATGCGCTTGCGGGCGTGGCCGGTGCGGAACAGGACCAGGTCGCCCTGGCCGATGCGGACACCCTGCGCCGCCTCGGCCGCCTCGATCTCCTCGCGCAGGACCGCCTCGCCCGGCTCGACCCAGCCGGTCCCGCGCAGCCGCGGGATGTCGAGCAGCACACCTCGGCTGACCAGGCCGTCCCTGGCGACGTCCATGGTCTGGCGGCTGGCCCCGACCGAGCTGACGGCCTGCTCGACCGCCAGGCCGTTGTAGAGCTTGCCGTCGTAGACGACGTGGCAGAGCGCGTCGATGTGCGAGTGCGCGTCACCGTGGAACTCGATGCCCATGAAGTCGCAGGTGAAGCGGAGCCTGCTGTGGTCGCCGATGTCGAGGTCCTGGAGCATGGTCATGTGGTGCACGACCGGCTTGGGGTTGTCCGGGCCGGCCTTGGTGTCCAGCGGCCAGCCGCAGCTGACGGTGCGGCCCGAGCGGACCAGCGCGCTCGCCGCGCGCACGTGCTCGGGGGTGATGTAGTTGAGGGCGCCACGCTCGTCGTCAGGTCCCCACCGCCCCCAGTTCTTGCAGGCTTCGTAGACGTCGGCGAACTCGCGGGCCGACACCGGCCTGGCGCCCGTGACCGTGGCCATGCTGCACCTCCTCATCGCGATCTGCGCGAGGAGGGCCCGGCCGCGCGGCCCAGCGCCGCGCGGCCCGTGGCCCTCCGGCTGGACCGCGCTCAGGCCGTCGCGGCCGGCGTGTCGATCTCCTTCGGACTGATCTCGTCGGACTCCTCCATGGCCAGCTGCGCCTTCTCCAGGAACCCCTCCTTGCCGGTCACGCGCAGGTACAGCAGCACCAGGCCGGCGATCGCCAGCCAGGCGAGGAACAACCAGGGCGCGTAGGAGACCGGGGAGGTCAGGCCCTGCAGGCTGCGGTAGGCGACGTAGGCGACGGCGATCGCGGAGACCACCGGCAGCACGACGTGCAGCAACGGTCTCAGCTGCGAGCGCGCCTCCCCGGTGTAGTGCCTGATCACCCCGGCGTTGGCGAGGATGTACATGAGGATGAGGCCGAGGGTGATGGTCAGCGCCCAGGTGAAGAAGACGTTCTCGGGGCCCCAGATCAGGATCAGGACGAAGAACAGCACCTGGACGCCGACCTGGAAGTGGATCGCGTTGTCGGGCGTCCTGCGCCTGGCGTCGACCTTGGAGAACCACGCCGGCAGCGTGCCCGAGCGGCCCATCGCGTACCAGGTCCTGGTGCCACCGTTGAAGCACGCGATCGACACCGCGAACACGGAGTTCAGCAGCGCGAACAGGACCAGCACCCAGGCCCCGCCCCACACCTCGGTGGCGAGCGTGAAGACCGGGAAGGCCTCAGCCTCCGGGATGCCGGCGACGTTGTCCACGCCGATGCCGACCAGGTAGCCCCACACCGCGATCACGAAGTACACGGTGAGGATGATCACCGACGCGACCAGGCCGATGGGCACGTTGCGGCGCGGGTGCTTGCTCTCCTCGGCCAGCGGCGCGACCGCCTCCCAGCCGCTGAACGCGAAGATCGAGAACACGATCGCGGTGAACAGGCCGCTGCCCGCCGGGGCGTTGGCGAGGTTCAGCGGAGCCAGGCTGAACCCACCAGGTCCCGGGTTGATGAAGCCCGTGAGCGCCAGCGCCACCATGATCACGATCTCGATCCCACCGGTGATGATCAGCAGCTTCTCGGAGATCGCGATGCCCGCGTAGGTCGCCCAGGCCACCAGCGCGAGCCCGAGGATGGTGACGATCCACCACGGCACGGTGATGCCGTACTCGGACTTGAGCGCCGGCTCGAGCACGGTCTTGGAGAAGAACGAGAAGGTGAGCACGCCCACCGGTGGGAGCCAGATCGAGAAGATCCAGCCGGCCAGGAAGCCCGCCCGTGGGTGCAGCGAGCGCGCGATCCAGGTGTACCAGCCGCCGGCGGAGGGGAACGCCTTGGCGAGCTGGCTGACGGAGATGGCGACCAGCAGCATGCCCACACCGGCGAACAGGTAGGAGAGCGGCGCGGTGAGGCCGGCCAGGCTCACGGTGAAGACGAACGACGCCAGGATCGCGAACGCCGGCGCGATGGTGGCGACGCCCTGCATGACGATGCCGGGCAGGCCGACGGCGTCGCGCCGTAGCTCGGTCCCGATCCGGCCGTCTGGGGCTTGCGCAGTCACTGGGTCCCTCCTTCCGATCGGCGTTCCTGCCGATCGATCGTGCCGAGGTCGGCAAGGGTCATGCCGACCTTCGCGGTCTGGCCTCCGTCGACCGCGAACACCGCGCCGGTGACGTAGGAGGCGTCGTCGGAGGCCAGGAACAGGGCGGCGGCGGCCAGCTCCTCCGGCTCGGCCAGGCGGCCGATCGGCATGGCCTGCCCGAACGCGCGCAGCTCGTCCGGGCTCATGACCGCCTGGAGCATCGGGGTCGCGGTCGGGCCGGGCGCGATCGCGTTGACCCGCACACCAGCCGCCGCATGGTCGACCGCCATCGCCTTGGTGAGCATGGCCACACCGCCCTTGGACGCGACGTAGGCGGCGCTGCCTGGCGCGGCGTCGTGGGCGCCGGTCGACGACGAGATGGTCACGATCGAGCCGCCGCCGCGCGCGACCATCAACGGGATGACCGCCCTGGCGCACAGGTACGCCCCGGTCAGGTTGACCGCCAGCACGCGGTCCCAGACGTCCGGTCGGGTCTCGACGACGTCGCCGAACGCCAGCACCCCGGCGGCCGCCATGAGCACGTCGACGCCGCCGAACGCGGACACGGCCCGGTCCACCATCGTGGTGACCTGCTCGAGGTCGGTCACGTCGACGGCCATGCCGAGCGCCCGGCCACCGGCCGCCGCGACCTCGGCGGCGACGGTGTCGGCGTTCGCACCGGCCACGTCGGCGACCATCACGGCGGCGCCCTCGGCCGCGAAGCGCAGGGCGACGGCGCGCCCGATGCCCGAGCCGCCTCCGGTGACGATGGCGACCCTGCCGGCGAGCCGGCCCGCCCCGTCAGCCATCGCCGCCCGCCCGGCCCGACCCGTGCTCCCCGAGGCCGACGTCCTCCACCTCCAGCACCACCCCGACGGTGGCGCCCGCGTCGGCCGTGACGTCCTCGCCGGTCATGTAGCCGGCGTCGTCGGAGGCGAGGAACGCCACCACCGCCGCGATGTCGGCCGGCTCCCCCCAGCGGCGCAGGGGGATGCGCCTGAGGTACTCCGGGCCGCCGATGGGGTCGTCGATCAGCAGCTTCGACAGGCGCGTGTTGATGATCCCGGGGTTGACCGCGTTGATGCGGATGCCGTGCTGGCCGAGGTCGAGGCTGGCCGCCCGCACGAACCCGACCAGCCCCGCCTTGGAGGTCGAGTACGGCGCGGTGTGCGCCTCCGGGTAGAACGCGTTGGTCGACGCCATCAGCACGATCGCGCCGCGCCCGCGCGCCGCCATGACCCGGCCGGCCTCCTGGGTGGCGATGAACATCCCGGTGAGGTTGACGTCGAGGATGCGCCGCCAGGACTCGTCGCGCAGCTCGAGCACGGACGAGAACTCGGTGATGCCGGCGATGCCGGCCAGGACGTCCAGGCCGTCGAAGCGCTCGACGGCCAGCTCGACCGCCCGCCGGACGTCGGCTCGTTCGGCGACGTCGCCGCTGACGGCCTCGACCGGCCAGTCCTTGACGCGCAGCTGGCGCACGGTCCGCTCGAGCGCCTCCGGCTCGATGTCGAGCAGGACCAGGTTGGCGCCCTCGGACGCCAGGCGCTCGGCCACGGCGCGCCCGATCCCCTGCGCGGCGCCGGTGACCAGCGCGGTCCTGCTCTCGAACCTCCTCATGTCAGGCGCCCGTCACTCGCCAACGTAGGCGATGCACTCGATCTCGATCATCATCCCTGGCACCTGGCCCAGGTCGCTGCCGACGGTGGTCCTGGCCGGGTACGGCTCCTGGAACCGCCGCTGGTAGACCTCGTTGTAGCGGGGGAACGTCCCGGTGTCGCCGAGGTGCACGCTGACCTTGACGACGTCGGCCAGGGTGGCGCCCGCGGCGGCCAGGACCGCCTCGATGTTGTCGATCGTGACGTTGGTCTGCTCTTCGATCGTGTCACCCTTGACCTTGCCGTCCGGGCCGATCGGCCCGGTGCCGGTCACGAAGATGAAGCCGCCGGCCCGCCACCCCTGGGAGTAGGCGCCGAGCGGTGGGGCGCCCTGGTCGCTGCGGATCACGCGCTTGCCCATGTGGGTCCTCTCTGGTCGTTACCCAGCGGCGCACGCGGCGGTGGCCGCGGTCTTGCGCTCGCGGTCGAGCACGTGGTCGCGCTGCAGCGGGTGCAGCACGAAGCGGCGCGAGGCCGCCGCCAGAGCTGGAGGGTCCACGTCGCGCTCGTCAGGTCCGCAGCCCGCGGGCGGCGACGGTCCAGACCGTCTCGACACGCCCGCCACGGACCCCGACGATCTCGTTGGTGAGGTTCGCGCAGGTGCACGCGTGGAACGGGTAGAAGCGGATCTTCTCGCCAAGCTCGACCGGCTCGTCGGCCCTGGCCATGCCGTGCTCCTCGGTGAGCCTGTCGACGTGGACGCGGCGGTCGACCGCCCTGGCGACGTCCGGAGGGGTCGTCTCGGCGCCGCCGACGACGCCGCGGTCGCCGCTGAACGTCTTGGAGCCGCCGTCGATGGTGAGCCGGCCGGGGGTGCGCCGGCTGACGACGGTGCACAGCGCCGAGAGGGCGAGCTGGTCCTCGGTCGCGGTGCCCGCGCCCAGGTGCATGAGGTCGTAGAAGACGTAGGTGCCGGCGCGCGCCTCGGTGACGCCAGGGACCTCGGCGACCCACTTGGCGGTGAACGAGCCACCGGCGGTGAGCTCGCGGACCTCCAGGCCGCCGGCGCGCAGCTTGTCGGCGATGTCGACCAGCAGCAGGCCCTCGTCGTGCCCGGCGCCCTCGGGGCCGGGCGAGCCCTCGTACCAGATGCCTCTGTGGGTGGTGAGGCCGTCGAACTCGACGCCTGGCAGGCCGACGATGGTCCGGGCGAGCAGCTCGATCTCGCCGATCTCGGTCATCGGGATGCCGCCGCGGTGCATCCCGGAGTCCACGTCGATCTGCAGGTTGACGGTGACGTCGGCGGCGCTGGCCGCCTCGGACGCCTGCCTGACGGCGGTCTGGTTGTCGCAGTTGACGGTCATCTTGACGCCGCCGGCGGCCATGCCCGCGATGCGGCGCCACTTCTGCTGGCCGAGCACGGGGTAGGCGATGCAGACGTCGTCGATGCCGGCGGCGACGAACGGCTCCGCCTCGCTCGGCTTGGCGCAGATGATGCCCCGCGCGCCCGCTGCGACCTGCATGCGGGCGATGTCGGGGATCTTGTGGGTCTTGATGTGGGGCCGGAACCTGACCTGGTTGCGGTCCATGAGCGCCTGCCAGTCGGCGATGTTGCGCTCCAGCCGATCGAGGTCGCAGAGGATCGAAGGTGTATCCAGGTTGCTGACGGCCTCGCCTGCAGCCGGCACGGGCTGCGCGTCCGACCTGCCATGGAATTCTGCCAATCTAGACCTCCGACCAGCACGGGAGTCCACGTTGGGCGGCGGATCGGGCGGAGGCTCCACCTCGAAAAATGTATGCAGTTCGTCCAAAGGTGTCAAGACCGGTTGCCCTGCTTCCGGGGTTCGATCCGCTGTCGGACAAAGCCGACAAATCCGGACTGGCGTGACGTCGGAGGAGGACGCTGGTGGCTGCGCCCTCGACCGGCCAGGCGGGAACCTTGGACACTGCGGTCGGCACGGCACCAGAAAACCGGTGGTGGATCCCGCGCGGATCGCCGATGATCGCGGGCATGTCCATCGACATGTTCCTCGACCCCGACGCCGACCCACGGGCCGACCCACCAACCCAGGCCGACGAGCGCGCCACCATCGCCGCGTTCCTGCGCTGGCAGCGCGACACGCTGGAACTGAAATGCTCCGGCCTCGACGCCGCCGACCTGGCCCGTCGCTCCGTGCCTCCCTCCACGCTGTCGCTGCTCGGGTTGGTGCGCCACATGGCCGAGGTCGAGCGCGGCTGGTTCCGGCGGGTGCTGGCCGGGCAGGAGGCGCCGCCGCGGTTCACCTCCGATGTCGACCCCGATGGAGACTTCGACGGCGCAGTGCCCGACCCCGAGCTGGTCGCGGAGGCGTGGAAGGTGTGGCGGGCCGAGGTCGCGTTCGCGGAGCGGTTCGTGGCCGAGGCGCCCGATCTCGACCTCACCGGAAAGGTCCCGGATCCCTGGCGCGGGGCGATGTCGCTGCGCTGGGTGCTGGTGCACATGGTGGAGGAGTACGCCCGGCACAACGGCCACGCCGACCTGCTGCGCCAGCGGATCGACGGGAGGGTGGGCCAGTAGCCGTCGCGGCCGGAGAGCAGCTGACGGGCTCCCGCTGGCTGGAAATCGCGGGGACGGCTCGACCTCGGGCGTGGTGAGGTTCCCGCTGGACGGCAGCGACCCGGCTGCCCCGCTTCGTACCCGCCCGCTGGATGGCCGGAGGAGCGGTCAGCTGCGGGCGCGTCCGAAGCG
>DATHII010000055.1:0-5404 GCA_035316885.1 Jiangellaceae bacterium
AGTTGGCGCAGGCTCCACTCGCGGGCGTCGGTGCCGACGGCGCCGCGGAAGTACTTGCTCGTGACGATGGTCGAGGCGTTGACCGACCAGAAGTCGGGGAACTCGACACCACGCTGCTCGAAGACTGTCTCGCCCGTCCTCCAGTTCTGCTGGACGACGTCGCGCCGCTCCCAGCTCACCTGGTCGTGTGGGTGCACCCCGGGCGTGGTGAAGATCCGCTCGATGGTGAGGCCGCCCTGCTCAGCCGCCGCGGCCCTCGACCGGCCCGCGCGTTTGGCGCTGCCGGCGTCGCGGCCGTGGCTGCTCACCGTCTCGGTCATGCCTTCTCCTTGTCGTCGTCCCGTCCCGGCCCTGCCCCGGGGCGGTTCCCCGTCGTGGTCGCGTACGTGGTGCCGGTGGTGCGGCGTTCGTGGTCAGCCGGGAACGCGCGGCTGCGGCTCGGGGACGGTCTCGCCCCGCTCGGCCCGCAACATGGTGATCTCGGCCTCGAAATCGGCGAGGGTGTCGAACCCCCGGTAGACACTGGCGAAGCGCAGGTAGGCCACCTCGTCGAGCTCGCGAAGCGGGCCCAGGATGGCGAGGCCGACCTCGTTGCTCGGCACCTCAGCCGAGCCCGATGCGCGGATGCGCTCCTCGACCAGCTGGGCGAGCCGGGCGAGAGCGTCCTCGCCCACCCCGCGCCCCTGGCAGGCCTTGCGGACGCCGGCGATGACCTTCTCGCGGCTGAACGGCTCGGTGACCCCGCACCGCTTGACCACGGCGAGGGTGACCTGCTCGACCGTGGTGAACCGGCGTTCGCACTCGGGGCACTGCCGCCGCCGGCGGATCGCCGTGCCGTCGTCGGCGGTGCGGCTGTCGACGACGCGGCTGTCAGGGTTGCGACAGAACGGACAGTGCACGGCGATCTCCCCCTCTCGACACGTCTGCTCGTACCTGTCGCGAACCGGCTGCCTGGCCTCCCGAGGTGGAGAACCTGTGGATCTCCTGGGGAGAACCTGTGAGCGCCGGACCACAACTTGTGGACGACTTACACAAGTGTAACTACTAGATGTAGGGGACGCTAGGGCTCCGGAGGCCTTCGTGCAACTGGAATCGCCGTGCCCGGATCAGCCAATCTCATCGTCGCAGGTCACCGCCCGCCGCCGGACGGTCACGCGGCGTGTCGCGCGAGCCGGGGCGACGACCCGGCACCGGCCTAGTCCAGCAGGGGCACGACGAGCACGTCGCCCGGATGGATGTCGGCCCCCGACCGCAGACCGTTGAGCTCGACGATGGCATCGACGACCACGCGCGGATCGGCGTCAGTGTCAAGGGATCTGGCCAGCGCCCACATGGTGTCGCCGGCCTCGACGACCACGGTGGTGGTGTCCGCCTGCCCGACCTCGGTGGAGCCCGCCCCCGGGCGCAGGAAGGCGAACGCGCCGGCCGCCGCCAGCACGATCCACAGCAACGCCACCACCAGGCGTCCGCGCGGGCTGAGCCGCGAACCGCGCAGGTCTGCGGCGTGGGACCGTTCGCACTGTACGGGCCGAGGGCGGGCGGCCGACGGGACTGGGGCGACCCGCCCGACCGGGCGTGCCGGGGGAACTAGCGTGAGGGTCGTCATGTCCGCCTCCGTACTGGCTGGTCTCCGTCGGACGTCGTGTCGAACAGTCGTTCGATCGAACGCACGTACGAGTTCTACACCGGGGATCCGACAAAGTCGAGACACGTTCGAACATGTGTTTGATCGTGTCGGCGCACAGGGCTAACGTCAGCGGTAGACAGGACCTGCCGGACAGCCGGCGGGCCACGCATGAGGAGGCCGGTGTGGGCAGGCAGCGCGGAGAGGGCCCGGGCGACGGCGCCACGGTCCATCCCTTCCCCGACACCAAGCAGGACGCCACGGGGCTCACTCCGCGGCAGCGGCGCGTGCTCGAGGTCATCCGCGACGCGGTCGAGCGGCGGGGTTACCCGCCGAGCATGCGCGAGATCGGCGAGGCCGCCGGCCTGGCCAGTCCCTCGAGCGTCTCGCACCAGCTGCGTGTGCTGGAGGGCAAGGGCTACATCCGCCGCGACCCGCACCGCCCGCGGGCGCTCGAGGTTCTCTCCCCCGGCGATCCGGGCGCGGTCGCCGCCATCCCGGCCGACCAGGACGACACCGGACGTGGCGACCACCGGCCCGAGCCGTCTTACGTGCCCCTTGTCGGCCGAATCGCCGCCGGTGGGCCGGTGTTGGCGGACGAGGCCGTCGAGGAGGTCTTCCCCCTCCCCCGCCAACTGGTCGGCGAAGGCACGCTGTTCATGCTCCGGGTGGCGGGCGACTCGATGGTCGACGCCGCCATCTGTGACGGCGACTGGGTGGTCGTCCGCCAGCAACCCGTCGCCGAGAACGGCGAGATCGTCGCGGCCATGATCGACGGCGAGGCCACGGTCAAGACCTACAAGCGCCGCGACGGCGAGATCTGGTTAATGCCGCACAATCCCGCCTACGAACCCATCGCCGGCAACGACGCCACCATCCTCGGCCGTGTGGTCGCCGTCATGCGCCGGATCTAGCCCTGGCCCGGCCGAGCCCTGACAGGGGTGGCCAGCCGCTGGAGTGCACCCACCACGACCTCTCGGTCGGTGGTGAACCACATCGGCGGCAACGACGCCCGCACGAAGCCCGCGTAGCGCGCGCTCACCAGCCGCGGGTCGAGCACAGCCACGACCCCGCGGTCGCTCGACCGCCGGATCAGCCGGCCTGCTCCCTGGGCCAGCAGCAGCGCCGCATGCGTCGCGGCCACCGACATGAATCCGTTGCCGCCCGCCCGCTCGACGGCTCGCTGGCGCGCGGACATCAGCGGGTCGTCGGGTCGTGGGAAGGGCAGCCGGTCGATGACCACGAGCTGACACGCCCCGCCCGGGACATCGACGCCCTGCCACAGCGACAATGTGCCGAACAGGCAGGTCCGATCGTCGTCGGTGAAGCGCCGCACCAGGGTCGGCACGACGTCGTCTCCCTGGCAGAGCACCGGCACCTCGGGCAGGCGGGCGCGCACGGCTTCGGCCGCCTCCGTCGCCGCCTGCCGTGACGAGAACAGGCCCAAGGTCCGGCCGCCTGCCGCCGAGATCAGCTCGGCCAGGGCGTCGACGGCCTCCGGCCGAAGCCCGTCGCGTCCCGGTGGCGGCAGGTCGCGCCCGACGTAGAGGATCGCCTGCCGGGCGTAGTCGAACGGCGAGCCGACGTCGAGACCCCGCCAGTCCGGCGAACCCTCGCCGACGAGCCCGAACGAACGGGCGACCGGGTCGAACGAGCCGCCGAGCTCCATCGTCGCGGACGTCGCGACCACGGTTGCGGAACCGAAGAGCCGGTCGCGCAGCAGCGCGGCCACCGACAGAGGCGCCACACGGAGCAGGCGCGCGGCACGGTCGCGCTCCTCGACCCACACGACGTCATGCTCGCCGTGTTCCGCCATGCGCTCGGCAGTGTCGAACACTTCGTCCACCGCAGCCTTCGCGGTCCGCCGGCCGGCCTCCTGGTCGGCGTCCCGCTCTCCCCCGCCGAACCCCGACTGGACCGCGCGGGCGGCGTCGCGGATGCCGGCGACCGCGGCCAGCAGTCCGCCGGGTAACTCGTCCAGACGGCCGGGCTCGACCTCACCGAGCGCCCGCCGCAGCGCCTCGCCGGCGTCGCCCATCTGCTCGGAGTCGGCGTCGCCGACGAACGAGCGAGATCGTCTGGCCGCCCGGTCGACGAAGGCCGGTGACAGGTCGGCCGTCGCGACGCCGGTGACCCGTGCCGCGAGCTCGTGGCCCTCGTCGACGACGACGACATCGTGCTCGGGTAGGACGGGCACCCCCTCCATGGCGTCGATCGCCAGCAGCGTGTGGTTCGTGACGAGCACGTCGACGTCGCCGGCCCGCGCCCGCGCGCGTTCGGCGAAGCACTCGCTGCCATAGCGACACCGCTGGGCGCCGAGGCACTCGCGGGCCGTGACCGACACCTGGCCCCAGGCTCGATCGCCCACGCCGGGTTCGAGCCGGTCGCGGTCTCCAGTCCCGCCGGTCGAGGCCTGCTCCTCGGCCCAGTTTCGGGCCCGGAGAACATCGGCGCCGACGACGCCGAGCGACCCGTCCACCACCGGGACGAGCTCTCCCTGCTCGTCCGGCACGCCGTCGCGGACACGGTGCAGGCAGGCGTAGTTCGCCCGTCCCTTCAGCGTCGCCCACCGCAGCGGACGACCCAGGTCGGGCTCGACGGCCTGTGCGAGCAGGGGAAGGTCGCGGTCGACCAGTTGTGCCTGCAACGCGAGTGTCGCCGTCGCGACGACGACGGGCTCGCCGCTCGCGTCGGCGTGCAGCAACGCCGGGACCAGGTACGCCAGCGACTTGCCGGTGCCGGTGCCTGCCTGCACGAGCAGGTGCTCGCCCGAGGCGATGGCGGTCTCGACCGCCTCCGCCATCTCGACCTGGCCGGAGCGCTCGCTGCCGCCGATGGCGTCGACGGCCGCCTCCAGCAACGCGCGCACGCCACGCTCGGGGACGCCTCCGTCCGGATCGCTCACTCGGTGCACGCTATCGAGTGCGGCCGGCGACCGGACCGGTCGCCCACAGGCGCGTCCGCCTGGTCAAGCGTCCTCGTCCGCACCCGACACCAGCCAGTTGCCGTCGGCGGCAGTGAACGTGTACACGACCAGCGTCTGCGCTGATCCGACCTGGTCGACCACAGCGTCGTCGGCGTCGAGGATGTCGTAGGCCTGGGTGGTCTCGATCGAGGCCAGGGTCGCGCTGTTGCCCTCCAGCGTCACGTCACCCGTGGCGACACCGGTGACGAAGAACCCCGAGGTCGTCACGTCCTGCTCGTTCAGTCGGTCGATCACCTGCACATACCGGTCGCGGCACGGGCAGTCCGGCGTCGTCGCCGCGTCGAGGGCGGCCACCGACCGGTTGGTCACCGCTCTGTTGGCAGCTGCGTAGTAGTTCGACAGCGCCGCGCGCACCGCAGCGTCGTCAGGCAACTCGGGACCCAGCGGCAGGGAGGTCGCGGAGGTCATCGGGCCCGGCGATGGCGAGGCGACGCTGTCGTCGCCCGAGCACGACGCAGCGCCGAGTGTCGCGGCGACGAGCGCGGCGAGCAGCGTCCGGCGGCGTGGCACGGGCATCGAGGGTACGGCCCCGACCGGGGCCGACCCTCACCGACCCTTGGCGCTCGTGATGGGATCGGAGCTGTGACGACCACCGGCCCACCCGTGCCCCTCATTCCCCGCGACGTGCTGTTCGGCAACCCGGAACGGATCAGCCCCGCGCTGTCACCGGACGGAACGCTGCTCGGCTTCATCGCCCCCAAGGAAGGCGTGCTCAACGTCTGGGTCGGCCCCGCCGACGACCCGGGTGCAGCCGAGGCCGTAACGCACGACCGGGGCCGCGGTGTACGCACGTT
>DATHII010000056.1:0-23382 GCA_035316885.1 Jiangellaceae bacterium
GTCTCCGCGAGCGGCACGAACACGCCCGGCTGGCCCGTGAACGCCTCGGCGGCGAACATGTTCTGCGACAGGAAGCGCTGGATCCGCCGCGCCCGGTTGACGGTGATCTTGTCCTCCTCCGACAGCTCGTCGATACCGAGGATGGCGATGATGTCCTGCAGGTCCTTGTAGCGCTGCAGGATCTCCTTGACCCGTTGGGCCACGCGGTAGTGGTCGTCGCCGATGTAGAGCGCGTCGAGGATGCGGCTGGACGAGTCCAAGGGGTCGACGGCCGGATAGATGCCCAGCTGCGAGATCGGGCGCGAGAGCACGGTGCGTGCGTCCAGGTGGGCGAACGCCGTGTGCGGCGCGGGGTCGGTGATGTCGTCGGCCGGCACGAAGATCGCCTGCATGGAGGTGATCGAGTGACCGCGGGTCGAGGTGATCCGCTCCTGCAGCTCGCCCATCTCGTCGGCCAGCGTCGGCTGGTATCCCACCGCCGATGGCATCCGCCCCAGCAGCGTCGACACCTCGGAGCCGGCCTGGGTGAACCGGAAGATGTTGTCGATGAACAGCAGGACATCCTGATTCTGGACGTCGCGGAAGTACTCGGCCATGGTCAGCGCCGAGAGCGCCACCCGCATCCGGGTGCCGGGCGGCTCGTCCATCTGGCCGAAGACCAGGGCGGTGTCCTTGAGGACGTTCGCCCCCTGCATCTCGACCAAGAGGTCGTTGCCCTCACGAGTGCGCTCGCCGACGCCGGCGAAGACCGACGTGCCACCGAAGTTGCGGGCGACCCGGGTGATCATCTCCTGGATCAGCACCGTCTTGCCGACGCCGGCGCCGCCGAACAGGCCGATCTTGCCGCCCAGGATGTACGGAGTCAGCAGGTCGATGACCTTGATGCCGGTCTCCATCATCTGGGTGCTGCCCTCGAGCTGGTCGAAGGCCGGGGGGTTGCGGTGGATCGGCCAGCGCACGCTGAGGTCCAGCTCCGACTCGTCGATGTCGAGTGGCTTGCCCAGGATGTTGAAGACGTGGCCCTTCACGACGTCGCCCACCGGCACCGAGATCGACTCCCCGGTGTCACGAACGGGTGCTCCGCGCACGAGCCCGTCGGTCGGCTG
The DNA here is from genome assembly GCA_035316885.1 of Jiangellaceae bacterium. Lineage (GTDB taxonomy): Bacteria > Actinomycetota > Actinomycetes > Jiangellales > Jiangellaceae > DASRTE01. The sequence continues at coordinate 1,107 of DATHII010000056.1, forward strand.
CATCGAGATGGCCTTCACCAGGCCGTCGCCGACATGTTGCTCGACCTCGAATGTCAGCGTGCGGTTGCCGCCGGCCTCGTCCGGCAGCTCGACGTCGGTCTCGAGTGCGTTGTAGATCGCGGGCATCTGGTCCGACGGGAACTCGACGTCGACGACCGGGCCGATGATCCGGGCGACATGGCCGACGGCGCCGGGCTGCGGCGCTTCCTCGGCGGTGGTGGGCTCAGTGGTCGTGGTCATCATTCGCTCCCTGCGGCCGCGGCGGCGAGCGCGTCCGCGCCGCCCACGATCTCGCTGATCTCCTGGGTGATCTCTGCCTGGCGGGCCTGGTTGGCCTGCTGGGTATACATCTGCTGAAGCTCGTTCGCGTTGTCGGTTGCCGATTTCATGGCCCGGCGCCGGGCCGCGTGCTCGGCCGCGGCGGCGTCGAGAAGCGAGGTGTACACCAGGTTGCCCGCATACTGCGGGAGCAGTGCATCGAGCACGTCGTCCGGTGACGGCTCGAAGTCGTACAGAGGCAGCACCTCGTCGGCGCTGCCAACTGCCGAGGACGCGTCGGTGGTGCCGCTGACGCCCTCACTGGTGCGCACGGCGCCGGCCTCGGCGCGGTGCAGCGGTTCGGGAACGTCCTCGACGACGATCGGGAGGAGCCGTCGTGCCCTGACCTCCTGGGTGACCATGTTGACGAAGTGGGTGGAGACCACGTGGATCTCGTCGACCCCGCCCTCGTCGGTGGGCGTGTTGATGGCCTCGAGCAGGTCGTCGGCGATCTTGCGGGCGTCCGGGTAGCTCGGCAGGCCGGTGAAGCCGGTGTACTCACCCGCCATCTCCCGGCCGCGGAACCTGAACCAGGTCACGCCCTTCTGGCCGACGACGTACGGGACGACCTCCTGGCCCTCTTCGGACAACAGACCCGACAGCGCCTCGGTCTGCCGGATGACGTTGGCCGAGTACGCGCCGGCGAACCCGCGGTCGCTGGTCACGACCAGAACGGCGGAGCGACGGGGCTCGCCGAGGCCCTCCAGCAACGGGTTGTCCAGCCGCGCGTTGGCAGCGGCGGCCTCCAGCGCGGCGACCAGCGCGCGGGTGTACGGACGCGCAGCCTCGGCCCGCTGCTGAGCCTTGATGATCCGCGAGGCCGCGATCAGCTCCTGGGCCCGGGTGATCTTCTTCGTGGACTCGACGGAGCGAATGCGCCGCCGGAGCACCCGTAGCTCGGCTCCCACTAGCGACCTCCCCTCCGTTCCAGGGTGTTCGGTGCCATCGGCGCCGTCACGACTCCGGCGTGCTGCCGGCGTCGGGCGCCGCTGCCTCGCGGACTTCGGCCTCGGAGCGACGGCGACGCCGGATCTTTGTGAGGTCCTCTTCCCCCTCGCCCATCGCCGCGACCGGTTCGTCCTTCACCAACGGTTGACCGGAGGCGGTCACGAACTGCTGCTTGAAGGCCTGCACGGCCTCCTCCAGCGTGGTGGTGCCCTCGTCGGAGAGCTCGCCCGTCGTGAGGATCGAGTCCAGCAGATCGCCGTGCTCGCGGCTGACATAGTCGAGGAACTCGGACTCGAACCGGCGGATGTCCTCGACCGGCACGTCGTCGAGGCGACCGGTCGTGCCCGCCCAGATCGACACGACCTGTTTGGCGACCGGCACCGGAGCTCCCTGGCCCTGCTTGAGCAGCTCGACCAGGCGGGAGCCGCGCTCGAGCTGGGCCCGGCTGGCGGCGTCGAGGTCGGACGCGAACGCGGCGAACGCCTTGAGGTCGTCGTACTGGGCGAGGTCCAGCTTCATCGAACCCGACACCTGCTTCATGGCCTTGACCTGCGCCGCGCCGCCGACCCGCGAGACCGACAGGCCGACGTTGATGGCCGGCCGGACACCCTGGTTGAACAGGTCGGCCTCGAGATAGCACTGGCCGTCGGTGATCGAGATGACGTTGGTGGGGATGAAGGCCGACACGTCGTTGGCCTTGGTCTCGATGATCGGCAGGCCCGTCATCGAGCCGGCCCCTAGCTCGTCGGAGAGTTTCGCACAGCGCTCGAGCAGCCGGGAGTGCAGGTAGAAAATGTCGCCCGGGTATGCCTCCCGGCCCGGCGGCCGGCGAAGCAGCAGCGACACGGCGCGATAGGCCTCCGCCTGCTTGGTGAGGTCGTCGAACACGATCAGGACGTGGTATCCCTGGTACATCCAGTGCTGACCGAGGGCCGAGCCCGTGTACGGGGACAGGTACTTGAAGCCGGCCGGGTCCGATGCCGGCGCCGCGATGATCGTCGTGTACGCGAGCGCGCCAGCCTCTTCCAGCTGCTGGCGGATTACGGCGATTGTCGAACCCTTCTGGCCGGTCGCGACGTAGATGCAGCGGACCTGCTTGGCCTTGTCGCCGGTCTTCCAGTTGTCGACCTGGTTGAGGATCGTGTCGACCGCGACCGTCGTCTTGCCGGTCTGGCGGTCGCCGAGAATGAGCTGGCGCTGGCCGCGGCCGATCGGGGTCATGGCGTCGATGGCCTTGATGCCGGTCTGCAAGGGCTCGCTCACGCCCTGCCGATGGACGACGGACGGGGCCTGCAGCTCCAGAGCACGGCGGGCCTCGGCCTCGATCTCGCCGAGCCCGTCCAGCGGCTGGCCCAGTGGGTCGACCACCCGGCCGAGGAACGCGTCGCCGACCGGGACCGACAGGACCTCGCCCGTGCGACGGACCGGCTGGCCCTCCTCGATGCCGGCGAAGTCGCCGAGGACGACGACGCCGATCTCGGTGACGTCCAGGTTCAGGGCGAGACCCAATGTGCCGTCCTCGAACTCCAGCAGCTCGTTGGCCATCGCCGAAGGCAGCCCCTCGACCCGGGCGATGCCGTCACCGGCCACAGCCACCTGGCCGACCTCTTCGCGGGCGGCGGCCGCCGGCTCGTAGGACTTCACGAAGGCATCGAGCGCCTCGCGGATCTCCTCGGGACGGATCGTCAGCTCCGTCATCGTTGCTCCCTGCTCTCTACGTCGCTTCGGCGGTTCGTCATGATCGGGTATGGAGTTCAGCGGCCGGACAGCCGGCGCTGTACGTCGGCCAGGCGGCTACGGACGGTGCCGTCGACGACATCGTCGCCGACCTCGACCTTGATGCCGCCGACCAGGTCGGGTTCGACGACGACGTTGAGCCGGACCGGTCCGCCGACCTGTGCAGCCAATGCCTGCGAAAGCCGGCCCCGGTGTTCGTCGGTCAACGGCGCCGCGACCCGCACCACGGCCACGCGCCGCGCCCGACGGGCCGCCGCGAGGTCGCCGATGCGCTCGAGCGCCGCCTCGAGGGTGCCATCACGCCGGCCGAGCACGGCGTGCTCGACCAGGCGGACGGTCGCCGGCTGGGCCTTGTCGGCCAGCAGCCGGCGGACCAGGTCGCGCCGGGCCTCGGCTGGGGCGGCCCGATCGAGCAGCGCCGACCTGAGCGCAGGTTCGCCCTGGACGACCTGACCGAACCGGAACAGCTCGTCCTCGACGTCGTCGAGTTGCCCCTCGCCGTCGGCGGCTGCCATGTGCGCCACCACTCCTAACTCCTCGACCGCCGAGGCGAGCTCTCCGGGGCTACGCCAGCGATCACGGACGGCGGCCGTCACCAGTTCGGCAGCGGCGGGATCGATCCGGTTGCCGACCAACACCTGGGCCAGCGCCGCGCGGTCGTCACCCGAGCGCCCAGGATCGGTGAGGGCGCGCCGCAGCGCGGGTCGTTCACGCAGAAGCCCCGCGAACGACCACAAGGAATCGCCGATCGCGGCCGCATCGGCACCGGTCCGGCCGACGGCGCTCTCGAGCCGGTCGCCGAGTGCGGCGTATGCCTCACGGCTGGCGCCCTGCATCAAGCCTCCCGGCCGTCCGGCCGGCTCGGGCTGGTGCCGTCACCACTGGCCTCGAGGTCGGCGAGGAACCGATCAACGACCCGCTGCGATCGCGCGTCGTCCTCGAGCGACTCGCCGACGACCCGCTCGGCCAGCTGAGTGGCGAGGATACCCACCTCGGCGCGCAACGACCTGACGACCTGCTCGCGCTCGGCCGCCATCTGGGCCTGCGCCCGCTCGGCGATGCGCTGCGCCTCGGCCTGGGCCGACTCGCGCATCTCCGCGAGGATCACGGCACCCTGTGCCTTGGCGTCCTCCCGGATCCGCGCCGCTTCGCCACGAGCGTCGGCCAACTGGCTACGGTACTGCTCGAGCGCCCGCTGGGCCTCGGCCTGTGCCTCCTCAGCCCGCCTCATGCCGCCCTCGATGGCCGAGCTGCGCTCCGCGTATGTCTTCTCGAAGATCGGGAAGACATACGCCCGCAGGAAGAAGAAGAGCAGCGCGAACGCCACCAGCCCGACGATGAGCTCGGACAGGTGCGGCATCAGCGGGCTCGGCCCGGCCTCCTCCGCCGCGGCAAGGACCATGGCCGGTGCGAACGACGTCGGCATGAGGCTAGAGCGCGAACGCGAGGCCGATGCCGATGACGGCGAGCGCCTCGGCCAGCGCGAACCCGAGGATCGCGATGCCCTGCAGCACGCTGCGGGACTCAGGCTGGCGGGCGACGCCGCTGATGTACGCGGCGAAGATCAGGCCGATGCCGACGCCCGGGCCGATGGCCGCGAGGCCGTACCCGACCATGTTGAGGGAGCCTTCCATCCTTCTTCCTTCCTTGGGTGGGTGGGTGATCAGTGCTCGTGGGTCAGGGCGCCGCCGATGTACACGGCGGAGAGCAAGGTGAAGACGTAGGCCTGCAGGAGCTGGATGAAGCCTTCGAAGAACGTCATGACGATGCCGAAGAGCAGTGATACGCCACCGGCAGCAAACCCGATCACGCCCTGCACCTCGAACAGCAGGAACTCGCCGCCGAGGATGCAGAGCAGGAGCACGAGGTGCCCGGCGAACATGTTGAACGTGAGACGGAGGGTGAGCGTGATCGGCCGGAAGACTACCGTGGACATGAACTCGATCGGCGAGAGCAGCGGATAGATCGCCTTGGGCACACCCGGCGGGAACAACATGTTCGTGAAGTAGCCGCCCAGGCCCTGACGCTTGATGCCAACGTAGTTGAAGATCACCCACGAGATGAGCGCCAGGAACAGCGGGATCGCGATCAGCGAGGTCGCCGGGAACTGGACGAACGGGACGATGCCGGCGATGTTCAGGACCGCGATGAACACAAAGAGGGTCGCGAGGTACGGGACGTACTTGATGCCCTCGCGGCCGATCGCGTCGGCGGCGATCTGGTTGCGGACGAAGCCGTAGACGCCCTCGCCGGCGAACTGCAGCTTTCCTGGCACCACGTCGGCGCGCCGCGTGGCCAGGTAGAACAGCAGCGCGATCAGCGCAGTGCCCACGATAATGATCAACATCGGTTTGGTGAGGAACCCATCCTCACCGAAGATCGGTGGGAACTCGAAGTCCGCGGGCCCGGGCGCGTGGAACTCCTCCGATGCCTCGGCGGCGAGTATCCAGGCGCTCACGGGGTCCCTTCTGCTGGCGCGCTCATCACGCGTCTGACGGTGTCCGGGGAGTCAAGCCCTACCGTATCTGACCCATACGAGGTACAGAGCGGCGGCCGCCCCCACCAGGATGCCGAACATCAGGTAGATGCGGTTGTCGAGCCATTCGGAGACCAGCCAGCCCACCCCGCCCCATACGGTCACGCCCGACGCGACCAGACCGAAGGCGTTCCAGGCGTTGTTCTGGTCGCGTCGAGCGAGCTCGGCCGACTGGTCCGGGCTCGGCTCCGGAGGCGGGTCCGGGCTCATGGTGGGCCGAATGCTACCCGGCGCGGCGGCCCGATGGGTCGTCGATCTCAGGTTCCCCCAATTGCGGCTTTTCACCACGTATGGCAGCTGCAAGGTGGACTGCCGACCAGGCCAGCGCGCATACGACGATCGTCCCGCCGAGCCACTGTGGGTCGAGGGCGTCGACGCGCTGGAGCAGACGGAGGGCCAGCAGGACGAGAGCCAGCCGCAGCGTGTAGGTGAGCAACAGCACAGCGAGCCCGACACCGGCGCCGAGCCCGCCGACTCCGGCGAGTGCCAGTGGGAGCACTCCACTCCAGAAGAAGCCCACGACCAGCGGGATCGCCACCAGGGCGGCGAGCAGTCCGCCTGTCCCCACGGCCAGCCAGCCGACGCCTGCGCACGCCAGCCCGACCAGAACCGTCACCCACCGCGCGACAACGTGGGCACGCGGCCGTCGCACCCCCGGTGGTTCGACCATCAGTGGCTGTGGCCCAGCAGAAACTTCGGACGGCCGGTCGTGAACATGACCGTGACCACCAGGGCGAGACCGATCACCAGCGGCGCTGTCCACCCACCGACCAGGGCGATCACCACGACCCCGAAGGCGAGGAGCGCGGCCCAGACCCACATGACGAACACCGCCCGCCCGTGCGAGTGGCCGATCTCCAGCAGCCGGTGGTGCAGGTGCTGCTTGTCCGGCGCGAACGGCGACCGCCCCGCCCTGGTCCGGCGCAGCACAGCCAGAAGCAGGTCGGTGAACGGCAACGCGATCACGGCCAGCGGCAGGAAAAGAGGCAACAGGGCCGGCAGCAGCGTGACGCCGTCGTCCTGGACGGGAAAGGAACCGGTCAGGCTGATCGAGGCGGCCGCGAGCATGAGGCCGATGAGCATCGAGCCCGAGTCCCCCATGAAGACCCGGGCCGGATGCACGTTGTGCGGCAGGAAGCCCAGACATATTCCGCACAGCACGGCGGTCACCAGCGCCGGCGTCGTGAGCCTGGAGAAGTTCCCCTCCACCGCGAGCAGGTACGCGTAGCTGAAGAATGCCGCGGCGCCGATCCCGACGACTCCGGCGGCGAGCCCGTCGAGCCCGTCGACGAAGTTGACCGCGTTTGCCGCCGCGACGACGAGCAGGATCGTCAGCACTGTTCCCTGGGTCTCGTCGAAGGACAGGTAGGTGCCACCCGGCAGCGGGAGGGAGACCAGCCGGATGCCTCCGACCACCAGGAAGCCGGCCGCCACGAGCTGACCGGCGAACTTCATCAGCGCCGACAGGCTCCAGATGTCGTCGGCGACACCCACCAGGCAGATCACCGCGGCCGACGCCACCAACGCCTCCGCGTTCGTGGCACCCTCGAACAGCTCCCTGCTCATCGCCGGGAGAAAGCTGGCCACGAGCATCGCCGCGAGCAGGCCGCCGAGCATGGCCAGCCCGCCGAGGCGGGGAACCGGGTCGCGGTGCACGTCGCGGTCACGCGTCTGCGGTACGGCACCGACACGGTAGGCCAACCGCCCGGCAAGGCCGACGAGCAAGTAGGTGGTGCCGGCAGCGACGAGGAGGGTGAGCAGGTATTCGCGCACGCGTTCGTCTCGCGGCTAGCCGCGCGGGTAGGCCGGATGCCTGGCGACCAGCGCCGCCACCGCCTCGCCGATCTCACGGCCCGCCGTGCCGTCCAGGTCGCGCACCGCACGGGCGATCAGCGACGCCACCTCCTTCATGTCGCCCTCCGCCATGCCCTGCGTGGTGACCGACGGCGTCCCGACCCTGAGGCCGGAGGCCGTCATCGGCGGCTGGGGGTCGAACGGGATGGCGTTCTTGTTCAGCGTGATCCGCGCGGCGTCGCAGCGTGTCTCGGCGTCGGCGCCGGTGACGCCGACGGGTCGGAGGTCGATCAGCGCGAGGTGGGTGTCGGTGCCACCGGAGACCGGGCGCATGCCCTCCGCCGCCAGCCCTTCGGCCAACGCCTGCGCGTTGGCGATGACCTGGCGGGCGTAGGCCTGGTACGCGGGCTGCATGGCCTCACGCAGCGCGACGGCCTTCGCTGCCACGGCGTGCATCAGCGGGCCGCCCTGCGTGAACGGGAACACCGCCTTGTCGATCTTCTTGGCGTGCTCTTCCTTGCAGACGATCATGCCGCCGCGAGGGCCGCGCAGGACCTTGTGGGTCGTGAAGCAGACGACGTCGGCGTAGGGCACCGGGCTCGGGATCGCTCGGCCCGCGACCAGCCCGATGAAATGGGCGGCATCGACCATGAGGACCGCCCCGACCTCGTCGGCGATCTCCCGGAAGGCGGCGAAGTCGATCAGGCGCGGGTAGGCCGTTGCCCCGCAGATGATCATCTTGGGACGGTGCTCGACGGCCAGGTCGCGGACCTCGTCGTAGTCGATCAGCTCCGTCTGCTCGTTCACGCCGTAGGAGACGATGTCGAACCACTTGCCGGAGAAATTGACCTTTGAGCCGTGGGTGAGGTGGCCGCCGTGGGGCAACGACATCGCCAGCACGGTGTCGCCGGGCACCGTGAACGCCGCGTAGGCGGCCAGGTTGGCGCTGGCGCCGGAATGGGGCTGCATGTTCACGTGCTCGGCAGCGAACAGATCCTTGGCCCGGGCGATGCCGAGCTCCTCGGCCTTGTCGACCTCGGCGCATCCGCCGTAGTAGCGCCGGCCGGGATAGCCCTCGGCATACTTGTTCGACAGCGTCGAGCCGAGCGCCGCCAGGACCGCCGGTGAGGTGAGGTTCTCACTGGCGATGAGCTGGAGCCCACCGCGTAACCGGTCCAGCTCATTGAGGACCACGCTCGCGATCTCGGGGTCCTCGGCCTCGAGGGCGGTGAAGTCCGGGCCCCAGAAGGGGACGTCGGCATCGGTCATGAAGGCACTCCCGGGTGCGGGCGGACGGAACCGGCCTCACTCTACGGCGACGGCATTGCCTGCGCGGTCTCGGGCACGACCTCACGGAGCAGTTCGAGGGACACCGCTCCCTCCCGCAGGACGCGAGGGACGGGTCCGGTCACATCGACGATCGTCGAGGGGGCGTCGTCGTCGGTCGGATAGGAGTCCAGGTAGACCGCGACGGCCTCCCCCAGCTGGTCGCGTGCCTGCTCGCCGGAGCGTGCCGCCGGTCGGCCGGAGCGGTTGGCGCTGCTGACGGCCATCGGCCCCGTCTCGCGGAGCACCTCGATCGCGACCGGGTGCAGTGGCATCCGGACCGCAACCGTGCCGCCCGCATCGCCGAGATCCCAGCGCAGCGACGGCTGCTGGCGGCAGACGATCGTGAGACCGCCCGGCCAGAACGCCTCGACCAGCTCGGCGATCACTCCGCCGGTCTGGGCGGAAACGCCCGTCAGCGTCGACAGCGACCCGACCAGGACCGGCACCGGGAGATCACGGCCGCGCCCCTTGGCGGCCAGCAGGGCCGTGACGGCCTCGGCGCTGAAGGCGTCGCAGCCGAGCCCGTAGACCGTGTCGGTCGGAACCACGACGAGCTTGCCCTGGCGCACGGCGCGAACCGCCGATGCGATGCCCCGGGTGCGCTGAACGGGGTCGTTGCAGTCGTAGGTGCGGCTCACGGGCCGCAATCTAGCGGCGGGAAGATCCCGGCCGGTCGGTCAGGGGCCGGTGCGGCGGGCAGAGACGTAGCGCGGGCGGCCGGCGAGGTCGGCGTGGTCCGCCACGTCCTCCCAACAGCTCGGATCGGCGAACAGTGCGGGCGCCGCCACGCCCTGGACGTCGGCGTGCTCCGCGAACAGGTATCCGCCCGGTCGCAACAGCCGGGCCGCCGTCCGCTCGAGGACGCGCATCGCGTCGAGCCCGTCCGGACCGGACCACAGAGCGGGAGCCGGGTCGTAGTTCGCGACCTCGGGATCGCGCACCACGGCTCCGAGCGGGACGTACGGCGGGTTCGCGACGACGATGTCGACGGTCCCGGTGAACTCCAGCAGGCACCGCTCCACGTCCGTGTGGTGGGCCACGACGCGCGAGCCGGCGACGTTGCGGCGCAGCCAGGCGACCGCGGTGTCCTCGGCCTCGACCGCGTGGATCTCGGCCTCGGGAACTTCGTCCGCAACGGCCAGCGCGATGGCGCCCGACCCTGCGTACAGGTCGACGATCAGCGGCCGGTCGAGCGTCTGGGCGACCTCGACGGCAGCCCCGGCCGTGACCTCCGTCTCGGGGCGGGGGATGAAGACGCCCGGGCCGACGTCGACCTCGATGTGACGGAACGCTGCCCGGCCGGTCAGGTGCTGCAGCGGCTCGCGGGCGGCCCGGCGGGCCACGAGGGCGTCGTAAGCCGCGGCATCGAGGGTCTTGTGGTGAACGAGCTCGCCGCGGCCGACACCCAGCACATGCGCGGCTAGCGCCTCGGCGTCATGGCGCGGCGACGACACGCCCGCTGCAGCAAGCACCTTGGTCGCCCGCTTCACGGCCTGCCGCACCGTGATCGTGGCCACCGTCACCCCCGGCCGGCCATGCGCTCGGCGGCGTCGGCGTCGACGAGTGCCTGGATCACGGCGTCGAGGTCACCGTCGAGTACGGCGTCGAGGTTGTGGGCCTTGAACCCGACCCGGTGGTCGGAGATCCGGTTCTCGGGGAAGTTGTATGTCCGGACCCGCTCGGACCGGTCGACGGTACGGACCTGGCTGCGCCGCTCGGCGGACGCCGCCGCCTCGGCTTCCTCCTGTGCGGCCGCCAGCAACCGGGCTCGCAGGATGCGCAGAGCCTGCTCCTTGTTCTGAAGTTGGCTCTTCTCGTTCTGGCATGAGACGACGATTCCCGTCGGCAGATGAGTGATGCGCACCGCGGAGTCGGTGGTGTTGACGCTCTGGCCGCCGGGGCCGGACGAGCGGTAGACGTCGATGCGAAGGTCGGCGGGGTTGAGCTCGACGTCCGCTTCGTCCTCCGCCTCCGGCATGACCAGCACGCCCGCCGCCGACGTGTGGATCCGCCCCTGGCTCTCGGTCACAGGCACGCGCTGCACGCGGTGAACGCCGCCCTCGTACTTCAGCCGAGCGAACGGCGCCGCACCCGCCTCGGGCGTGCCCTTCGCCTTGACCGCGACCGAGACGTCCTTGTAGCCGCCGAGGTCGGACTCCTCGGCGTCGAGGATCTCGGTGCGCCAGTTCGCCCGCTCGGCGAAGCGCAGATACATCCGCAACAGGTCGGCGGCGAACAGCGCGGACTCCTCTCCGCCCTCACCGGCCTTGATCTCGAGAATCACGTCCCGGTCGTCGTTGGGGTCGCGCGGGAGCAGAAGGGTCCGCAGGCGCTCCTCGAGCTCGGCCCGGCGAACGGCCAGCTGCTCGGCCTCGGCGGCGAAGCCGGGGTCGTCGGCGGCAAGCTCACGTGCTGCCTGCTCGTCCTCGCCCGTACGCCGCCACGCATCGTACGCCCGCACGATCGCGCCCAGCTCTGCGTAGCGCCGGCCAAGCCGCCGGGCTCGGCCCTGGTCGGCGTGAACCGCCGGGTCGGCGAGCCGCCGTTCGAGCTCGGCGTGCTCGGCCACCAGGTCCTCGACCCGCTCGAACACGACTCCTCCTCCTCGCTCTGTCAGTTGATCACGTTCACCATGCTCGTCGACGGTTCACCAGGTTCCAGAACCTGGTGAACGGTCCACCAGGGTGGTGAACGTGATCAACGGACACGGTGACAAAACAGAGCGGGCGCCGGCCGGGAGAGTCCCGTGCCGGCGCCCGCCGTGACAGCTACTTCGCGTCTGCCTTCTTCTTGCCGTACCGCGACTCGAAGCGGGCCACCCGGCCGCCGGTGTCGAGGATCTTCTGCTTGCCCGTGTAGAACGGGTGGCAGTTCGAACAGACGTCGGCGTGGATGCTGCCGTTCTTCGCGGTGCTACGAGTGATGAACGTGTTACCACAGGTGCAGGTGACCGTGGTCTCCACGTACGCGGGGTGGATGCCGGGCTTCAACTGTTCTCCTCGGGTCGAGTGGCGCCGGGTCGCCCGCGCGATTACAACGGGCGTGAACCGGACCGACATACGAGTGTGCCAGGAAACTGGCACGTCTCCCAAACGCGGCCGGCCACCTCGGCATTCCCCCAGGTCTCAGTCGTCCTCGCGCGTCGACCCGCTCAGTGTCGGGGTCGTCTTCTGGACCTGCATGAGGAACTCGACATTGCTCTTGGTGGACTTGAGCTTGTCCAGGAGCAGCTCGATGGCCTGCTGCGGGTCGAGCGCCGAGAGCACCCGGCGCAGCTGCCACATGACGGCGAGCTCCTCGCGCGAGACCAGGATCTCCTCGCGACGGGTGCCCGACGCGTCGACGTCGACGGCGGGGAAGATCCGCTTGTCGGCGAGGTCGCGGCGCAGCCGGAGCTCCATGTTGCCGGTGCCCTTGAACTCCTCGAAGATCACCTCGTCCATGCGCGAGCCGGTCTCGACGAGTGCTGTGGAGATGATCGTCAGCGACCCACCGTGCTCGATGTTGCGAGCTGCGCCGAAGAACCGCTTCGGCGGGTAGAGCGCACTGGAGTCCACGCCGCCGGAGAGGATCCGGCCGCTGGCGGGTGCGGCAAGGTTGTACGCGCGCCCCAGCCGGGTGATCGAGTCGAGCAGCACGACGACGTCGCCGCCGAGCTCGACCAGGCGCTTCGCCCGTTCGATCGCGAGCTCGGCCACCGTGGTGTGATCCTCGGCCGGACGGTCGAAGGTCGAGGCGATGACCTCACCCTTCACCGCGCGCTGCATGTCCGTGACCTCCTCTGGCCGCTCGTCGACGAGGACGACCATGAGGTGGGTCTCGGGGTTGTTCGCCGTGATGGCGTTCGCAATTGCCTGCAGGATCAGCGTCTTGCCGGCCTTCGACGGCGACACGATCAGGCCTCGCTGACCCTTGCCGATCGGGGCCACCAGGTCGATGACCCGCGTCGAGACGATGCCGGGCTCGGTCTCGAGCCGCAGCCGGTCCTGCGGGTACAGCGGCGTGAGTTTCGAGAACTCCGGCCGATGCTGCGCGGGCTCCGGGTCGGCGCCGTTGACCGTGTCTACGCGGACCAGAGCGTTGAACTTCTGCTGCTTCTCGCCCTCTCGGGGCTGGCGCACCACGCCGGTAACGGCGTCGCCCTTGCGCAGACCGTTGCGCCGGACCATGGCCAGCGACACGTACACGTCGTTCGGACCGGGCAGGTAGCCGGAGGTTCGGACGAACGCGTAGTTGTCGAGGATGTCGAGGATGCCGGCCACCGGGATGAGCACGTCGTCCTCGGAGACCTGTGGCTCGTCCACGCGGTCGCGGTTGCCGCCACGGCGGTCGCGGTCGCGGTTGCTGCCCCGACGGTCGCGACGCCGGCGTCGGTTGCGCCCGCGGTCGCCGTCCTCGTCGTCGTCGCGCGGGCCTTGCTGGCTGCTGGAGCGCTCACCCTGGCCACCGGGTCGGCGGTCCCCGTTCTGGTCGTCACGACGGTCGCCGGGACCGGCGGAGCGGCGATCCTGCTGGTCGCCGCGGGCCGCCCGAGCCTGACCGTCGCGGTCCTGCGAGTCGCGACGGTTCTCGCCGCGTTCGCGAGCGGCGGCGTCGCCACGGCTCTGTCCGCCACGCGATCCGCCGTCGCGGGCATCGCCACTGGCTTCGTTGTCGCGGGCCTCGCCACTGGCTTCGTTGTCGCGGGCCTCGCCCTCGCGGGTGTCAGTGGGCTGGGCCGTCCCCGCGCGGGGGTCGCTGGCGCCGAACGCATCATCGCGACGGTCGCCGGCGTCGAACATCTCGCGGTTCTGGTCGCTGCTGAACCGACGCTCGGTGCCGCGGTCGGCGACTGGCGTCGACGACCCGCCCAGCTCGTCCGCGGTCTCGATCCGGGTCGCCGACACCGCTGACTGCGAGGCGCCCGACGAGGTGGCGTCGACCGGCGCGCCGGTGGCACCACCCTGGGCCGTCCGGATCGCGTCGACGAGTTGGCTCTTTCGCATCCGGCCGGTGCCGGTGATGCCCAGGCTGCCCGCCAGTTGCTGTAGCTCGGCCAGCACCATGCCGTCGAGACCAGCCGCACGACGGCGGCGGGGCTTGTCGGTGGTGGCAGCGTCGCCCGAGGAGGCCTCGGGTGTCGGCTCCGAGACTCCATAGAGATCAGTGTTTGTCACTCAAGGTCCTTCCTGGACCGGCGCCGGCCAGAGAGCCGGCGCGTGAAACGCCCGGGGACACCCCGGGTCTGAGGTGCACGCGGCGCTTGCTGAGTAGTCGTCCCCCTCGATACGGCCTGACCGTACGTGCTGAGTGCGGAGTCCTACAGCGGAGTGGACCCGCGTCCAAGGGATTGCCGACCGGCCCGGAGGGCGTCGGTGCGTCACCGAGAGTAACACGCGCAGCCGACTGCGTACCTACCGGATCGGTCCGGTCGCAACCGTGTCGTGATCATCTCGGCCCATTTGCCCCTCGTCAGAGGGACTCGACGATCGCGCCGCGTCGGTCGACGTCGAGTGGTCGTACCAGCCAGCCTGCCGGTCCGGCGATCTCGCCGACCCGGGCAACCTCGTCTGCCCTGGCCGTCAGGACCAGCACCGACGGCCCTGCTCCGGATACCACGGCGGCCAGTCCGCGTGTGCGCAGCGCGTCGACGAGCGCGAGTGAGTCCGGCATGGCCGGCGCCCGGTAGGGCTGATGCAGGAGGTCCTGCGTCGCCTCGAGGAGGTGCTCGGGCCGGTGTGTCAGCGCCTCCACGACCAGGGCGGCGCCCGCCGCGTTGCGGGCCGCGTCGGCGTGCGGCACCTCGGCGGGGAGGAGCGCGCGGGCGGCCACGGTGGAGACAGCCGCTGCGGGAACGCAGGCCACCGCCCGGACCTCAGGGTGCACGTCGAGCCGCACGGCTCGGGCCCCTCGCTGCGAGGTCCATGCGATGGTGAGGCCGCCGAGCAGGCACGCGGCCACATTGTCCGGATGGCCCTCGATGTGCGCACCGAGCGCAAGCACATCCTCGTTGCGCAGCTTCTCGTCCCCGGCCCCGGACAGCGCCCGTGCGGCGAGCACACCGGCCACGATGGCCGCGGCCGACGAGCCGAGCCCGCGACCGTGCGGTACGGCGTTCTCACAGCGCAACTCCAGGTGGTCCGCCCGAACCCCGAGTAGTTCAAAGGTCTCGCGCATGCTGCGGACGACCAGGTGGCGGTCGTCTGCAGGCACGACACCGGCGCCCTCGCCAGAGACCTCGACCCATGTCCTGTGCACGCCGGACGCCGGGTCGACGAGGCGAGCCGTGACGACGTCGTGCCAGCCGAGGGCCAGAGCGAGGGCGTCGAAGCCGGGACCGAGGTTCGCGCTTGTCGCCGGGACGCGGACCCGAACGGCTCGGCTCACCTGAATCCGAGGACGGCCGCGGCCGCACCCACATCTGCGGGTACAGCATCGGGCCGCACGTCACCGTAAGCTGCGCTCGCGGTCTCGACGTCCTTCAGACCATGGCCGGTGACGGTCACGACCACGACCTGACCGCGGTCCACGGTTCCGGATGCTGCGGCCGCCACGAGACCCGCGACCCCGGCAGCGGACGCGGGCTCGACGAACAGTCCCTCGCGGCCGGCGAGTTCCTGCTGGGCGCTCAGGATCTGCTCGTCGGTGACGGCATTGATCAACCCACTCGACTCGTCCTTGGCAGCGAGAGCCAACTTCCACGACGCTGGGTTGCCGATCCGAATCGCGCTCGCCACTGTCTGAGGTTCGGCGACGGGGTGTCCACTCACCAGGGGAGCGGCGCCAGCGGCCTGGAAGCCCCACATCCGTGGAAGCTTCGACGCATAACCATCATCCCTGTACTCCCGATAACCCATCCAGTAGGCCGAGATATTCCCGGCATTGCCGACCGGGAGCACGTGCACGTCGGGTGCGTCGCCGAGAGTGTCGACGATCTCGAAGGCAGCGGTCTTCTGACCGGCGAGCCGGTGCGGATTCACGGAGTTCACCAGCGCAACCGGGTACTCGTCCGCGAGACCACGAGCCAGCCGTAGGCAGTCGTCGAACGTGCCGTCGACGGCGACGATGCGGCTGCCGTGAACGACCGCTTGGGCCAGCTTCGGCCCGGCCACGCTTCCGTCGGGCACGAGAACGATCGGGGTCATGCCCGCGCGGACGGCATAGGCCGCGGCCGAAGCGCTGGTGTTGCCGGTCGACGCGCACACGACGGCCTTGGCGCCCGCCTCGAGCGCCTTCGAGATCGCGACCGTCATGCCGCGGTCCTTGAACGACCCGGTCGGGTTGACCCCTTCGACCTTCAGATGGACATCACTGCCGGTGAGCCCCGACAACCAGAGGCTGGGCACCAGCGGCGTCCCGCCCTCCTTGAGAGTGACGACGGGAGTGGCGGTACCGACCGGCAACCGGTCGCGGTACTCCTCGATGACTCCTCGCCACAGGTGGGCCACGTCTACTCCGCCTCGACCCGCATCACCGACAGTACGTCGCGCACGGTCGGTAGCCCGCGTAACGCTGCCACCGTAGCGGCGAGGGCGTCGTCGGTTGCCTGGTGGGTGACGATCACGAGTTCGGCGTCGTCGGGACCGTGCACCCGTTGCCGCACGGTCTCGATCGAGACACCGTGCTCGGCGAAGACGGCTGCGACCGCTGCAAGCACGCCCGGCCGGTCGTCGACGTCGAGGCTGATGTGGTAGCGCGTTCGGGTCCGGCCCATCGGGCGCACGGGCCGGTCGGCGTACGAGGATGCACCTGGACCGAGTGAGCCCGCCAGCCGGTTGCGAGCGACCGTCACCAGGTCGCCCAGCACCGCGCTGGCCGTGGGCGCCCCGCCTGCACCGGGCCCGTAGAACATCAACTGCCCGGCGGCGTCGCTCTCGACGAAGACCGCGTTGTACGCGCCCCGGACGTTGGCCAGCGGGTGGCTACGCGGCAGCATGGCTGGGTGGACACGCACCCCGACCGAACGGTCGTCCTCGGAGAGCTCGCAGATGGCGAGCAGCTTGACGACGGCCCCCATGTCGCGTGCGCTCGCCACATCGGCCGACGAAACCTCGGAGATGCCCTCGCGGTACACGTCGGCGGCCATGACCGGGGAGTGGAACGCGATCGAGGCCAGGATGGCCGCCTTGGCAGCGGCGTCGAAGCCCTCGACGTCGGCGGTGGGATCGGGCTCGGCGTAACCGAGCGCCTGGGCCTCCTCGAGGGCCTCGGCGAACCCGGCGCCGGAGCTGTCCATCTTGTCGAGGATGTAGTTCGTGGTGCCGTTGACGATGCCCAGCACGCGACGGATCCGGTCGCCCGACAACGACTCGCGCAGCGGCCTCAGCAGCGGGATCGCGCCCGCGACGGCCGCCTCGTAGTAGAGATCGACGCGGTGCTTGTCGGCGGCGCCATGAAGGGCTGCGCCATCCTCGGCGAGCAGGGCCTTGTTGGCCGTGACCACCGACGCCCCATGCTCCATCGCACGGAGCAGGAATGACCGGGCCGGCTCGATGCCGCCGATCACCTCCACCACGATGTCGACGTCGTCACGCGACACCAGCCCGATGGCGTCGGTGGTGAACAGGGCGGGGTCGACGCCCGTGGAGCTACGGTCGCGGCCCAGCCGGCGGACGGCCACGCCGGCCAGCTCGATGCGGCCGCCGATCCGGGCGGCCAGGTCGTCCGCGTGATCGGTCAGCAGGCGGACGACCTCGGAGCCGACGGTGCCGCAGCCCAGGAGCGCGACGCGCAGCGTGCTCATCGACCCCTCCTGCACCCGGTTCCCGGACCTCGACAGTCTCCGCGACCGCCGGACGATCTCGCGTGTTCCGTCCATGATGCGAGACATCGGTCTCGCCGTCCGCTATCGGGGCCGCAGGATCTCGCGGCGTTGCCTCCTGGGCCTACTCGTCGACGTCGAGGCGGAGCAGGTCATCCTCGGTCTCGCGGCGGACGACGATCCGCGCCCGCCCGTCGCGCACTGCGACCACCGGCGGGCGCGGCACATGGTTGTAGGTGTTGGCGAGGCTGCGCGCGTACGCGCCGGTGCCCGGCACGGCGATCAGGTCGCCCGGCCGGACGTCGCCGGGGAGGAACTCGTCCTTGACCACGATGTCGCCGCTCTCGCAGTGCTTGCCAACGACTCGGGCAAGCACTGCGTCGGCCGGCGACCGCCGGTTCGCCAGCGTGCAGGAGTAGTCCGCGTCGTAGAGCGCGGCTCGGATGTTGTCGCTCATTCCGCCGTCGACGGCGACGTAGGTGCGCGTCTCCCCCGCGTCGAGCTCGACCTGCTTCACCGTGCCGACCTCGTACAGGGTGAACGTGCTCGGGCCGGCGATCGCGCGGCCGGGTTCGACGCTCATGCGAGGGACCGTGATCCCCCGCGCCCGGCACTCCTGCCCGACGATCTCGGCCATCCCGGCAGCCAGCGCGGCCGGCGGCAACGGGTCGTCCTGGGTGGTATAGGCCATGCCGAAACCACCGCCGAGGTCGAGCTCGGGCAGCGCGATGCCGTCTTCGTGAGCGATCTCAGCGTGCAGGCCGAGCGTGCGCCGCGCCGCCACCTCGAAGGCCGCGGTGTCGAAGATCTGGGATCCGATGTGCGAGTGCAGGCCCGTGAGCTCGAGGCTCGGCTCCGCGAAAATCGCCCGCGCGGCACCCGCAGCTGCACCGCCGGCCAGTGAGAACCCGAACTTCTGGTCCTCGTGGGCGGTGGCGATGTACTCATGCGTGTGGGCCTCGACACCAACGGTGAGCCGGACCATGACCCTGGCCCGGACGCCGCGGTCGGCGGCCAGCCGGGCCAGCCGTTCGATCTCCTGCGCCGAGTCGACGACGATCCGGCCCACACCGGCATCGAGGGCGCGGGACAACTCGGCCTCCGACTTGTTGTTGCCGTGCATGCCGATTCGCGCGGCGGGAAAGCCGGCCCGCTGAGCAACAGCTAGCTCGCCCCAGGTGCAGACGTCGAGGTGCAGCCCTTCCTCGGCAACCCACCGAACCGTCGCGCGGGACAGAAAGGCCTTGCCTGCGTAGTAGACGTCGGCGCCTCCACACAGTCCCGCGAACGCGGCGTCGAACTCGGTACGGAACTCACGCGCCCGCGAGCGGAAGTCGTCCTCGTCGACGACATACGCGGGCGTACCGAACCGTTCGGCGATGGCGGTGGCGGCGATGCCGGCCACCGTGACGGAGCCGTCCGGGCCGCGTTCGACGTTGTGGGCCCACAGGTGGGGCACAAGAGCGTTGACGTCGGCAGGCTCCCGCAGCCACGTAGGAGCTCGGGACCCGGCGACCGCGTGGAGTGCACCCGCTTCGTGCGTACGCACCCCTACATCCGCTCGGGCGCGGAGACCCCGAGCAACCCGAGCCCGTTGGCCACCACGATCCGCGTGGCCTCCACGAGCCACAGCCGGGCACGGTGCACGTCGGTGGGCTGTTCGTCGCCCACCGGGAGCACTCGGCGCTCGTCGTAGAACTTGTGGAAAGTGCCGGCTAGGTCTTCCAGATAGCGGGCAACGCGGTGCGGCTCACGCAGCTCGGCTGCCGTCGCGACGACGCGCGGGAACTCCCCCAGCGCACCAAGCAGTAGCGACTCTCGCTCGTGGTCGAGGAGCTCGGGATGGAGGTCCTTACGGTCGATGCCGAGCTCGCCGGCGTTGCGCAGGATCGAGGTCAGTCGCGCGTGGGCGTACTGGACGTAGAACACCGGGTTGTCGCTGGCCTGCTTGGTGATCTGGTCGACATCGACGGTGAGCGGTGAGTCGACTGGATACCGGCTCAATGTGTAACGCAGCGGGTCAACGCCTGCAGCATCGACGACCTCAGCGAGGGTCAGCATTGTGCCCGCTCGCTTGGACAACCGCATCTCCCGGCCGGCCCGCACGATCCTGACCAGCTGTCCGATCGGGACCTCGATGTTCTTCTCCGGGTCGTCGCCCGCGCATGCTGCGATCGCCTTGAGGCGACCGACGTAGCCGTGATGGTCGGCACCGAGCAGGAAGATGCAGACGTCGAAGCCGCGCTCACGCTTGTCGACGTAGTAGGCGGTGTCGGACGCGAAGTAGGTGAAGGAGCCGTCGCGGCGAACGAGGACGCGATCCTTGTCGTCGCCGAAGTCGGTGGTGCGCATCCAGACCGCACCGTCGGACTCGAACACGCTTCCCTTGCTCCGCAGCACGTCGATGCCGTGCTCGACCTTCCCTGAGGCATGCAGGCTGCGCTCGGAGGTCCAGACGTCGAAGTGCGTTCGGAATGCGTCGAGCTGCCGTTGCTGCTCGGCCATTTGGAGCCGGTAGCCCTCCTCGCGGAAAGCGACGCGCTGCTCGCCGTCGGGCAGGTCGAGGAACTCGGGATGCTCGTCCACGATCGCCTTGGCCAGGTCGGATACGTAACTGCCGTGGTAGCCGTCCGGAGGTACCTCGGTTCCGTGGGCGCGCGCCATGATCGACGCACCGAAGAGATCCATCTGGGTGCCCCGGTCGTTGATGTAGAACTCGCGTGTGACCTGGGCCCCGGCGGCGTCGAGGACCCGGGCGATCGCATCGCCGACCGCAGCCCACCGCACGTGACCAAGGTGCAGCGGACCGGTCGGGTTGGCCGAGATGAACTCGATGTTGACCTTCAGACCTGCCAGAGCCTCGCCGCGGCCGTAGCGCCTCCCGGCTTCGACGATGACACGCGCGAGCTCGCCCTGCGCCGCGGCCGAGACGGTGATGTTGAGGAAGCCGGGGCCCGCGACGTCGACCTGCTCCACGCCGTCGATCAGGCGTAGTCGCGCGGCCAACAGCTCCGCCAGCGCACGCGGGTTCGCGCCAGCCCTTTTGGCCAACTGGAGCGCGACGTTGGTGGCGTAGTCGCCGTGCTCGCGGTTGCGTGGGCGCTCCACGGTGAGGTCACCGGGGACGCCGTTTGGCAGAGCGACCTCGCCCGCGTCGACCGCGGCCGCGAGGACGTCGCGGACCGCGGTGGACAACTGTTCCGGCGTCACCGGGCCAGGGTATCCAGCCTGGTCACGCGCCGCGGCAGGGCCGTCCGACCTATGGACGGCGGTGGCGCGAGCGACGGGCCGAGCGGTGGTCAGAACGCCTCTAGCGGCCGATCTCCTTACGGCCAGCCTGCCTGAGCCGCCGGCGCTGCGACGGGTCGAGCATCAGGTAGCCCACCACCGGCACGCCGACGATGAGCAACAGCGCGATCCAGTTCGGCAGCAGGATGAACGCGATGATCGCGGCGGCAGCCCCGCCGAGCAGGTACTTCGTTCCTGTGGACATTTCTCTCCAACCCTTCGGGCCGGGGGATCCGCCCGGCGACTTCCATTCTCCGTCATTCTGCGGCCGATCGGACTCCGGATCATCCCTGAGCGGACCCCGAGATCCGCCGTTCCGGTACCAGGGCGCGGTCGATCAAGGTTCGGGACGGAGCATGACCGGCTGATATCCTCGACCCCGCCCTGGCCCCCGTAGCTCAGGGGATAGAGCACCGCCCTCCGGAGGCGGGAGCGCAGGTTCGAATCCTGCCGGGGGCGCCGAGGTTGACCAGGGAAAACACTGGCGAGTCCACGAGCAGCTCCTCAGCGTGGAAGGGTTCGTGGAATGAACGGCGGTACTCTTGCTGCGTGCCACCTCGTCGGAGACGCGCTCGCGGCCACATCGAGCAGCTGCGGTCTGGCAGCTACCGGGCCGTCGTCTACGTCGGTATCGACCCACTGACTCGCAAGGAGCGGTACCTCAAGGAGACTGCGAACAGTTACGCGCAGGCCAAGGTCGCGCTCACCAGGCTCCAACGCGAGGTCGACGAGGAGGCACACCCAAAGACAAGGCTCACGATCGGCCAGGCCATCCAGCAGTGGCTCGACGTGGCCGAGCTCGAGGACACCACCCGGGAGCGGTACGACGACTTGATCCGGCTCTACGTCATGCCGACCTTCGGTGATCTTCCCGCAGCCAAGCTCGACGCCGAGCTCCTCGAACGCTTCTACGCCCGCCTGCACCGCTGCCGTGAGCTCTGCTCTGGCAGGTCGCGCGCAGGCCATACCTGTAGACCGCTGAGCAGCAGCACCACCCGGAAGATCCACTACATCATCCGCGGCGCCCTTGAGCGCGCCGTCCGGTGGCGCCAGCTCGGCGTCAACAAGGCGGCGTTCGCCGTCGCGCCGTCGCCCGAGCAGACGGAGCCCGACCCGCCGAGCGCCGACGAGGCAGCTCGGTTGCTCGATGCTGCGTGGTCGGACCCGGAGTGGGGCCTACTCCTGTGGCTGACCATGCTCACCGGACAACGCCGCGGCGAGATTTCCGCGCTGCGCTGGCGGCACGTCGACTTCAATCGGGGCGTGCTGTGGGTCCACCGCAGCAACGCGCAGACGAAAGCCGGCCTGAAGGAAAAGCAGACCAAGACCGGCCAGCAGCGCAAGATCGCCCTGGACGCGCACACAGTCGAGCTGCTCGCCAAGCATCGCGACCTGTGGGCACAACGGTGCGCCGCTCTGGGATATCAACTCGACGCCGACGCGTTCATCTTCTCCCCCGCGCCGGACGGCTCCACGCCTTACCTGCCTCGCACCATCAGCCAGCGATACCGCCGGATGGCACTCCAACTGAAGCTCCGCAGCACCCGCCTGCACTCACTACGCCACTACTCGGCAACCGAGCTCGT
>DATHII010000057.1:0-27020 GCA_035316885.1 Jiangellaceae bacterium
CGACGCCAAGATCAGCAGGCGGTCGACGGTGGTCCGCAGCAGTGGAGTCCCCTTCTCATGCAGTGGGCGCAACGCGCCCGTGACCGCCGTGAGTAACTTGTCCTCGTCCGCCTGCACATCTGAGGGACACCCGTTCGGGCACGCGAACACGTACCGGGTACCTTCGGGCCGGCCCGACGCGTCTCTGGGCACCCACCTGTACCATCGACCGTCACTTGCCGGCAGCCACGACCCGGGCGACTGACTCTTGACGACTCCCGGCGCAGGCACCCACATCGCCAGCCGTTGCTCATCGAAGGGCACAGCCAGGTCGACCGTCCAGCGAATCCACCAGTGCCCGCAACGGCTGCAAACGAGCTCCAGCGTCGCAGTCTCCCCGGAGATCACTGCGTCCGCCAGGTGGAGTCGATGGTCTTCGGGTCGAACGCCCGGGCGTCCGGTCCCGGCGCCGGCAGTCGCATCGTCAAGAGCGCGACCACGGCGGGTTGGCGGTACCCGTCCATGTCCTTTCACACGCGGCCCGCGTCGCCAGCGTTCACGAGGGCTCCAAGAACGTCGGCACGGCCGGCAAGGGGAGTTCAGGCTCCGCGTAGCAGATCGAGGGCGTCCTCGACGGAGGCGGCCGGGTCGGTGACTGGGAAGAGGACTCCGCGGATTACTCTGGCGTGGTCGATGACGAGGGTGAGCCGCTTGAGTCGGTCGACTCCGGCTGCGCGGAAGGTGGGCAGCCGAAGAGATGCCGTGAGCGCGAGACCGGTGTCGGAGAGCAGCGCGAAGGGCAGGCTCGCGTGCGCGGCGAAGCTGGCGAGCTGATCGGGCCGCTGGGTGCTGACACCGCGCACGGTGGCACCGGCACTGACGAAGTCTTCGTATCGTTCCCGGTAGGTGATGGATTCCAGGGTGCAACCGGTCGCACCGGGTATGTCGATCCAGCCGGGTGGGTAGGACTCGCCACCCGGTACGTCCGCGCCGGCGAAACAGAAGAGAACGGTCCACGGGGTCCCACCCACGGGATCCAGTGGCCCGCCGTCGTGCCCGGTGAGGCTGTCCACGACCACGCGATGGCCGAGGAGTCCGTGTACGCGCCGTGCCTCGACGGAGGCCGGCGTGCTGGTCGCGGTCAGCGACCCGTCGCCTAGCACATGCCGGGTACCCCAGTCCTGGAGCGCGACCAGCACCGGCACAAGTGCCATCCCCTTGTCCGTTAGGTGGTATTCGTGTCGTGGCGGGTGGTCTGTGTAGCGTCGTCGCTCCAGGACGTCATGCTCGATGAGAACCTTGAGCCGTTCGGTCAGCACTTTCCGACTGATACCGAGTTCGCGTTGGAGACCGTCGAAGCGGTGGATCCCGCCAGCGACGTCGCGGACCACGAGCAGGGTCCACCAATCACCGATCACGCCGAGCGCCTGCGCGATCGCGCACTCCGCCTCAGAAATGTCGGCGTACTTCACAGCTCACCCCTCACCAGAGGCACGCGTTTCATGATAGTAAGTTCCTAATGGGAACTTACCCCTCCTGGAGTGCCGTGCCAAATGACCACGATCGACCGCGATCCGCTGCTCGTCCTCTGGGACGTCGACCAGACTCTCCTCGAGGTCTGGTCCGCGACACAACGGGCCTACGCATCGGCGTTCCGGCGAGCCACCGGTCGCACCCTGCAGCAGCCTTGGCAGTTCGAAGGCCGCACCGAACTCGCCGCAGTCCAGGGTGTCCTGCTTGCCCACGGCATCGAAGCTTCGCAAGCGCTGGTGGGTTCCTTTCTCGAACTGATCGTCGACGAGCTCAGCGATCAGGCCGATCTGATGCGCCGGACGGGGCGAGTGTTGCCCGGCGCCGAGAACGCCCTGCGCGCCTGCGCCGCCGTTCCCGGCGTGTGCCAGTCGCTGCTCACCGGCAACCTCTACCAACTAGCCCTGCTGAAGATGACCGTCTTCGGGCTTGGCGACCACGTCGACATGCGGATCGGCGCTTTCGGAGGCGATTCGGTCGACCGGATGGATCTACCATCGCACGCTTGGCGGCGCGCCGAGCAGCACCTGGGCCACCGCTTCCGTGGTTCCGACACTGTCATCATCGGCGACACACTGCTCGACGTCGCGACCGGAAAGGCCGCCGGCGCACGAGTGATCGCAGTCGCCACTGGCCGAGTCGACGCGACACAGTTGCAGGCGGCAGGTGCAGACGTCGTCCTGCCTGACCTCACCGATACCCGGGCCCTGGTGGAGGCCGTCCTCGCGTCGCGCTCACCTCGGGCAGAGAGGCTGTGATGATCCGAACCGACCCGAGCGGCGTCGCCTTCAGCCACTTCGATGCCGAAAGACGCGCCAAACGGCCGACAACTCACCGGAGGCGCGCCGTTTCGACATCGAAGTCACCCAAGTCCTTCCCCGATCATCGCTCGGCCGCGGCGCCCGGTGGGACGATTCTTGCGATGCTACGGAACGCGACGGTGCGGGCCCGACGCCCGGAAGAGGTCGACGAGTGCGTGGCGATGCTCGAGCTCGTGCATGCCGCCGATGGGTACCCGTCGCGATTGCCTGAAGACCCGCGCCGGTGGCTGACCCCGGCAGACACCGTCGGCGCCTGGGTGGCCGCGGATCCGGGCGGATTGTCGGGACACGTGGCGCTGCACCGGCCGACCGGCGACGCGGAGTCGTCCTGGGTGTGCACGACGGCCGGGTTGCCGCCCGAAGGGACGGCTCTGGTCGCCCGCCTTTCGTCGCGCCGCGGGCGCGCGGCATGGGTGTGGGTGTCGCACTTCTCCGTGCCGTCGTCAGGGAGGCGTCAGCCCGAGGGCTGCGCGCAGCGCTGGCCGTCACCGACGGTGACCGTGCGGCTATGGCGCTGTACGAACGCTGCGGCTGGCAGCACGTGGGCAAGACGCCGTGGAGCTGGTCCGGCGGCGGCAGCATCGTGCTGCACTGCTATCTCGCGTCTGACTGATCGCCGTGGCTGGAACGACTTGTGATCCCTGAAGGAGCGGGCGTGTCAGGAAACGACGAGGCGCCGGGGTTCCCGCATTGGGAAACCCGGCGACCTTGTGGTCAACCTCAGCTGTAGGAGCCGAAGTCGTAGTCCTCCAGCCGGACAGCCTCGCCCGAGCCCTGGCCGAACTCGTAGTCGGAGTAGTCGGCGCCGTAGTCGACCATCGAGTACATGGCCGCCTTGGCCTCCTCGGTGGGCTCGACCCGCAGGTTGCGGTACCGGGACAGGCCGGTGCCGGCCGGAATGAGCTTGCCGAGGATGACGTTCTCCTTCAGCCCGATCAGCGGGTCGGACTTGGCGTTGATCGCCGCCTCCGTCAGCACCCGCGTCGTCTCCTGGAACGACGCCGCGGACAGCCACGAGTCGGTCGCGAGCGACGCCTTCGTGATGCCCATCAGCTGTGGCCGCCCGGAGGCGGGTTGGCCGCCCTCGGCGACCACCCGGCGGTTCTCCTCCTCGAAGCGCGAACGCTCCACGAGCTCACCCGGCAGAAGATCGGCGTCGCTACTTTCCAGCACCGTGATCCGACGCAGCATCTGCCGCACGATGATCTCGATGTGCTTGTCGTGGATCGACACACCCTGCGAGCGGTAGACCTCCTGCACCTGGTCGGTGAGGAATACCTGGACCGCGCGCTGGCCCAGCACCCGTAGCACGTCGTGCGGGTCGGACGTGCCGGCGTGCAGTAGCTCGCCGACCTCGACCTTGTCGCCGTCCTGGACCCGCCACTGGGCGATACCCGGACTGCGGCGGTTGGTCCAGTCGTTGACCCGGCGCGACATCGGGAAGGCCTGCTCCTCCGCGCCGTCGTCGGGGACGACGACGATCTTCGGGCCCTTGCCGTCCTCGTCGATCCGCACGCGGCCCACGGCCTCGGCGATCGGCGCCTTGCCCTTGGGGGCGCGTGCCTCGAACAGCTCGACCACGCGGGGCAGGCCGTGGGTGATGTCCTCACCCGCGACGCCACCGGTGTGGAAGGTCCGCATCGTCAGCTGGGTGCCCGGTTCGCCGATCGACTGGGCGGCGACGATGCCGACGGCCTCGCCGACGTCGACGAGCTTGCCCGAGGCCAGCGACCGGCCGTAGCACATCGCGCAGACGCCGGTCTTGCTCTCGCAGGTGAGCACGCTGCGCACCCGCACCTGCTCGACGCCCGCCTCGACCAGCCGGCGGATCACGACGTCACCGAGGTCGGTGCCGGCGGTGGCGGCAGCCTTGCCGTCCGAGCCGGCGACGTCCTCGGCGAGTGCCCGCGCGTACACGCTGGTCTCGACATCGTTGCCGATGACCAAGGTGCCGTCGGCGTTGCGAGTCGCGATCGGGAGCACCAGGCCCCGCTCGGTGCCGCAGTCGCCCTCGCGGATGATGACGTCCTGGGACACGTCGACCAGCCGCCGGGTGAGGTAGCCGGAGTCGGCGGTCCGCAGAGCGGTGTCGGCCAGACCCTTGCGCGCGCCGTGGGTGGAGATGAAGAACTCCAGCACGGACAGGCCCTCGCGGAAGCTGGCCTTGATCGGGCGCGGGATCGTCTCGCCCTTCGGGTTGGCGACCAGGCCCCGCATGCCGGCGAGCTGGCGGATCTGCATCCAGTTACCGCGGGCTCCCGAGTGGACCATCATGTGGATGGTGTTGTCGCGGGTGAACGCTTCGCGGATGGCCTCGTCGACCTTGTTGGTCGCGTCGGTCCAGATGTCGATGAGCTCTTCGCGACGCTCTCCACTGGAGATCACGCCGCGCTCGAAGTTGCGCTCGACCTTCTCGGCCTTGGACTCGTACTCCTCGAGGATGCGGGCCTTCTCCTTCGGCGTCGCGATGTCCTCGACCGAGACCGTCACGCCGGAGCGGGTGGCCCAGTGGAAGCCGGCCTCCTTGAGGGCGTCGAGAGTCGCTGCGACCTGCACCTTCTGGTAGCGCTCGGCGAGGTCGTTGACGATCGTGCCGAGGCGCTTCTTGTCGACCTCCTCGTTGACGAACGCGTAGTCCTCGGGCAGCGCCTCGTTGAACAGCGCCCGGCCCAGCGTGGTGGTGAATTTCACCGGCAGGCCCGGCTCCCAGCCGTCCGGAGCCTCCCAGCCCGGAGGCGGCACGATGCCGGTCAGCCGAAGTGTGATCGGCGCCTGCATCGACAGCTCGCCGGCGTCGAACGCGCGGATGGCCTCGGCGGGGGACGAGAACGCACGGCCCTCACCGGCCTGGCCCTCGTACTCGCCGGTCAGGAAGTAGATGCCCAGCACCATGTCCTGGGTGGGCATCGTCACCGGCCGGCCGTCGGCCGGCTTGAGGATGTTGTTGCTCGACAGCATGAGGATCCGCGCCTCGGCCTGAGCCTCGGCCGACAGCGGCACGTGCACCGCCATCTGGTCGCCGTCGAAGTCGGCGTTGAACGCGGTGCAGACCAGCGGGTGAATCTGGATGGCCTTGCCCTCGATCAGCTGCGGCTCGAAGGCCTGGATGCCGAGGCGGTGCAGCGTCGGCGCCCGGTTGAGCAGTACCGGGTGCTCCGCGATGACCTCCTCGAGCACGTCCCAGACGATCGGACGTGCCCGCTCGACCATGCGCTTGGCGCTCTTGATGTTCTGCGCGTGGTTGAGGTCGACCAGCCGCTTCATCACGAACGGCTTGAACAGCTCGATCGCCATGCCCTTGGGCAGGCCGCACTGGTGCAGCTTGAGCTGGGGGCCGACGACGATGACCGACCGGCCGGAGTAGTCGACGCGCTTGCCCAGCAGGTTCTGCCGGAAGCGGCCCTGCTTTCCCTTGAGCATGTCCGAGATGGACTTCAGCGGCCGGTTGCCCGGACCGGTGACCGGACGACCGCGGCGGCCGTTGTCGAACAGCGCGTCGACGGACTCCTGGAGCATCCGCTTCTCGTTGTTCACGATGATCTCGGGCGCGCCGAGGTCGAGCAGCCGCTTGAGCCGGTTGTTCCGGTTGATCACCCGGCGGTAGAGGTCGTTGAGGTCGCTGGTGGCGAACCGGCCACCGTCGAGCTGAACCATCGGGCGCAGGTCCGGCGGGATCACCGGAACGGCGTCGAGCACCATGCCGCGGGCGTCGTTGCGGGTGGTGAGGAACGCCGACACCACCTTGAGCCGCTTGAGGGCGCGGGTCTTCTTCTGGCCTTTGCCGGTACGGATGATCTCGCGCAGGTTGAGCGCCTCGGCCTCGAGATCGAAGTTCTCCAGCCGCTCCTTGATCGCCTGTGCCCCCATGCCGCCACGGAAGTAGAGCCCGTAGCGGTCGCGCATCTCGCGGTAGAGCATCTCGTCGCCCTCGAGGTCCTGGACCTTGAGGGTGCGGAAGCGGTCCCAGACGGCACTGATCCGGTCGATCTCGGCATCGGCGCGCTTGCGGATCTGGCTCATCTCGCGCTCGGCGGACTCGCGGACCTTGCGCCGGACGTCGCCCTTGGCACCCTCGGCCTCGAGCTCGGCGAGGTCGGCCTCGAGCTTCTTGGCGCGGTCCTCGACGTCGCCGTCGCGACGCTGCTCGACCTGCTTGCGCTCGATGTCGATCTGGCCCTCGAGCGACGCGAGGTCGCGGTGGCGCGCATCTTCGTCGACCCAGGTGATCATGTACGCCGCGAAGTAGATGACCTTCTCGAGGTCCTTCGGGGCGAGGTCGAGCAGGTAGCCCAGGCGCGACGGGACGCCCTTGAAGTACCAGATGTGTGTGACGGGAGCGGCCAGCTCGATGTGGCCCATCCGCTCACGGCGCACCTTGGCGCGGGTGACCTCGACGCCGCAGCGTTCGCAGATGATGCCCTTGAACCGGACCCGCTTGTACTTGCCGCAGTAGCACTCCCAGTCGCGGGTCGGCCCGAAGATCTTCTCGCAGAAGAGCCCGTCCTTCTCCGGCTTGAGGGTGCGGTAGTTGATCGTCTCCGGCTTCTTGACCTCGCCATGCGACCACTGGCGGATGTCCTCCGCGGTCGCGAGGCCGATACGCAGCTCGTCGAAGAAGTTGACGTCGAGCACGTGGTTCCTTCTCTCAGTTCGTCTCAGTCATCAATCGGACGGTTCGCGCTCTGAAGCGGGTCACACCTCTTCGACGCTGCTCGGCTCGCGCCGCGACAGGTCGATGCCGAGCTCCTCCGCCGCTCGGAAGACGTCCTCGTCGGTGTCGCGCATCTCGATCTGGGTGCCGTCGCTGGAGAGCACCTCGACGTTGAGGCACAGCGACTGCATCTCCTTGATCAGCACCTTGAACGACTCGGGGATGCCGGGCTCGGGGATGTTCTCGCCCTTGACGATCGCCTCGTAGACCTTGACCCGGCCCGTGACGTCGTCGGACTTGATCGTCAGCAGCTCCTGCAGCGCGTAGGCCGCGCCGTACGCCTGAAGTGCCCAGACCTCCATCTCGCCAAAGCGCTGGCCGCCGAACTGGGCCTTACCGCCCAGCGGCTGCTGCGTGATCATCGAGTAGGGACCGGTAGCCCGGGCGTGGATCTTGTCGTCGACCAGGTGGTTGAGCTTGAGCATGTAGATGTAGCCCACCGCCACCGGGTGCGGGAACGGCTCACCCGAGCGCCCGTCGAACAGGCGGGCCTTGCCGTCGGCGCCGACCATGGTGTCGCCGTCGCGGTTGGGCAGGCTCGATGCCAGCAGGCCGGAGATCTCGTCCTCGCGGGCGCCGTCGAAGACCGGAGTGGCGACATTGGTGCCCGGCTCGGCCTGCGCCGCGCCGATGCTCCTCAGCCGCTTCTCCCACTCCTGGTCGGACCCGTTGACCTTCCAGCCGGACTTGGCCACCCACCCGAGGTGGGTCTCGAGGACCTGGCCGAGGTTCATCCGGCTCGGGACGCCAAGCGGGTTGAGCACGATGTCGACCGGAGTGCCGTCCTCGAGGAACGGCATGTCCTCGACCGGGAGGATCTTGGAGATGACGCCCTTGTTGCCGTGCCGGCCGGCGAGCTTGTCGCCGTCCTGGATCTTTCGCATCTGGGCGATGTAGACGCGAACCAACTGGTTGACGCCCGGCGGGAGCTCGTCACCCTCCTCGCGGTCGAACAGGCGCACGCCGATGACCTTGCCGGTCTCGCCGTGAGGCACCTTCAGCGAGGTGTCGCGGACTTCGCGGGCCTTCTCGCCAAAGATCGCGCGGAGCAGCCGCTCCTCCGGGGTGAGCTCGGTCTCGCCCTTCGGCGTGACCTTGCCGACCAGGATGTCGCCGGCCTGGACCTCGGCGCCGATGCGGATGATGCCCCGCTCGTCGAGGTCGGCCAGGATCTCCTCGGAGACGTTCGGGATGTCCCGGGTGACCTCCTCCGGGCCCAGCTTGGTATCGCGGGCGTCGACCTCGTGCTCCTCGATGTGAATCGAGGTGAGGACGTCGTCCTTGATCAACCGCTGGGACAGGATGATCGCGTCCTCGTAGTTGTGCCCTTCCCAGGGCATGAACGCGACGAGGAGGTTCTTGCCTAGCCCCATCTCGCCGTTCTCCGTGGACGGGCCGTCGGCGATGACCTGACCGGTCTCGACGCGGTCACCTTCGTCGACGATCGGCCGCTGGTTGATGCAGGTGCCGGCGTTGGAGCGGCGGAACTTCGCCATCTGGTAGGTCTGGTACGACTTGTCGTCGGCCATCACCGTGACGTAGTCGGCAGACACCTCGGTGACAACGCCGGGCTTGTCGGCCACCACCACGTCGCCGGCGTCGACGGCAGCGTGCAACTCCATGCCGGTACCGATGAGCGGGGATTCGCTGCGTAGCAGCGGGACGGCCTGCCGCTGCATGTTCGCGCCCATGAGCGCGCGGTTGGCGTCGTCGTGCTCGAGGAACGGGATCATGGCCGTGGCGACCGACACCATCTGGCGCGGCGACACGTCCATGTAGTCGACGGTGTCGGCACGGACGAGCTCGAGCTCGCCGCCACGCTTGCGGACTGACACCCGGTTCTCGGCGAAGCGGCTGTCGTCACCGAGCGGCGCGTTGGCCTGCGCGATGACGTGGAGGTCTTCCTCGTCGGCGGTCAGGTAGTCGACCTTGTCGCTGACCTTGCCGTTCTTGACCCGGCGGTACGGGGTCTCGACGAAGCCGAACGCGTTGATGCGTCCGTACGTGGCCAGCGACCCGATCAGGCCGATGTTCGGGCCTTCCGGCGTCTCGATCGGGCACATGCGGCCGTAGTGCGACGAGTGGACGTCGCGGACCTCGAAGCCGGCCCGCTCGCGGGACAGGCCGCCCGGCCCCAACGCCGACAGGCGACGCTTGTGGGTCAGCCCGGCCAACGGGTTGGTCTGGTCCATGAACTGCGACAACTGGGAGGTACCGAAGAACTCCTTGATCGCCGCGACGACCGGGCGGATGTTGATCAGTGTCTGCGGCGTGATCGCCTCGACGTCCTGAGTGGTCATCCGCTCGCGGACGACCCGCTCCATGCGGGACAGCCCGGTGCGGACCTGGTTCTGGATCAGCTCGCCGACCGTGCGCAGGCGCCGGTTGCCGAAGTGGTCGATGTCGTCGGTCTCGACCCGCAGAGTGCTCTTGCCCTGCGTGATCTCTGTCTCGCCGGCGTGCAGCCGAACGAGGTAGCGCAGGGTGGCGACGATGTCGTCGAGGGTCAGCGTGCTCTGGCCGAGCGGCAGCTCGAGGCCGAGCTTCTTGTCGACCTTGTAGCGGCCCACCTTGGCCAGGTCGTAGCGCTTCGGGTTGAAGTAGGCGTTGTCGAGCAGCTGTTGCGCAGCCTCGCGGGTGGGTGGCTCGCCCGGACGCATCTTGCGGTAGATGTCGAGCAGGGCCTCGTCCTGGTTCGACGTGTGGTCCTTGTCGAGGGTGGCGCGCATGGACTCGTAGTCGCCGAACTCCTCGAGGATCTGCTCGGTGGTCCAGCCGAGCGCCTTGAGCATTACGGTGACGTTCTGCTTGCGCTTGCGGTCGAGACGGACGCCGACCATGTCGCGCTTGTCGATCTCGAACTCGAGCCAGGCACCGCGGGACGGAATGACCTTGGCGGTGTAGACGTCCTTGTCCGAGGTCTTGTCGATGTTGCGCTCGAAGTAGACGCCGGGCGAGCGGACCAGCTGCGACACGACGACGCGCTCGGTGCCGTTGATGATGAACGTGCCCTTGTCGGTCATGAGCGGGAAGTCGCCCATGAACACGGTCTGGGACTTGATCTCGCCGGTCTCGTTGTTGACGAACTCGGCGGTGACGAACAGCGGTGCCGAGTACGTGAAGTCGCGCATCTTGCACTCGTCGATGCTGTTCTTCGGGTCCTCGAAGCGCGGGTTCGAGAACGAGAGGGACATGGTCCCGGAGAAGTCCTCGATCGGGCTGATCTCGTCGAGGATCTCCTGCAGGCCCGATTCGGCCGGCAGGTCGTCGCGACCTTCGGCTTCCGCGGCGTCGAGACGCGCCTGCCAGCGCGAGTTGCCGAGGAGCCAGTCGAAGCTGTCGATCTGGAGCGCGAGGAGGTTGGGAACCTCGAGGGGCTCTCGGATCTTGGCGAAGGAAATGCGGCGCGAGCCGTTGGTGGTCTGGGAGGCGGTGCGCGAGACGGCCAAGAGGTGGTCCTTCCGAGGGCTCACGGTCGGAGTCGTGCGCAGCCCTCACCCACACGGGCACGAGGTGGCGGAGGGCAGCGCAAAATAGCAGTCTAGCCTAAGAGGCTCACTGCTGTCGAGTAGCGGCTCGTCATCCCTTGACGTACCGTCCCGTCTCCCTACTGACCCTGCGGTCGGCCCTGGCCTGGGCCTGCTCGCAGCATCCCCTCATTGGGGTGGGTACGTCAAGCACCCCGGCCCGAAAGGCGTCCGGAAAGCACCGTTTCGAGGGGCAAAGCGAAGGGGCCGGGACGACCGATGTACGGCCGCTCCCGACCCCCGACGTCACTTGACGGTGACGGTGGCGCCGGCGGCCTCGAGCTGCTCCTTGGCCTTGTCGGCGGCCTCCTTGTTGACCTTCTCCAGGACAGGCTTCGGGGTGCCGTCCACGAGGTCCTTGGCCTCCTTCAGCCCGAGCGAGGTCAGCGCCCGGACCTCCTTGATGACCTGGATCTTCTTCTCGCCGGCGGCCTCGAGGACGACGTCGAACTCGTCCTGCTCGACAACCTCCTCGGCGGCACCGGCGCCGGAAGTGGCCGGGCCGGCAGCGGCGACGGCGACCGGCGCGGCGGCGGTGACCTCGAAGGTCTCCTCGAACTTCTTCACGAACTCCGAGAGCTCGATGAGGGACATCTCCTTGAACGCGTCCAGGAGATCGTCGGTGCTGAGCTTCGCCATGATGGCGGTTCCTTTCTTGGGCGGGTCGGCTGATGCCGGGTGGTCGGAACAGGCTCGGAGTCGGCGAGGACTGCCGGTGTCAGCCCTCGTTCTGGTCGGCCTCGACCGCTTCGGCCTTGTCATCCGAGGCCTCAGCGGAGATACCAGCTTCGGCCTTGTCATCCGAGGCCTCGGCCTGCTGACGCAGCGCCTCGATCAGTCGGGCGGTCTGCGCCAGTGGAGCGTTGAACAGCGACACCGCATTCACCAGCGATGCCTTCATCGCACCGGCCATCTTGGCCAGCAGGACCTCTCGCGACTCGAGGTCGGCAAGCTTCTTGATCTCGTCGGCCGTGATCAGCTTGCCCTCGAGCACACCGCCCTTGATGACGAGGACGGGGTTGGCCCTGGCGAAGTCACGCAGACCCTTTGCGGCATCGACCGGATCGCCCTTGACGAAGGCGATCGCCGACGGGCCGACCAGGTGATCCTCGATCCCCTCGACCCCGGCTTCCTTCGCCGCGATCTTGGTCAGCGTGTTCTTCACGATGGCGTAGGACGCGCTGACGCCGAGAGCGCGACGCAGGTCCGTCAGCTGCTTGACGCTCAGCCCGCGATACTCGGTGAGCACGACGGCGCTCGAACCGCGGAATGCCTCCGCGAGCTCGGCGACCGCGGCCACTTTGTCCGACCTCGCCATGGGACTCCTTCGTGGCGCTGTGCGTGGTGCCACCGGACCGGCCCTGAACATGCTGAACGCCCCGGCACAGGCGCGGGGCGTCGGCCACGGGCTCACCGTGGCGGTCGTCTCTCACCTGCGCGGGCCGCCCGCATGGCGGGGCCTTCGTCGCGACCCGGAACGGATCGCAAGACCGGCGGTCTCTGGCGTGGTCCAGGATACGCGACGGGGGCTGCGCGGCCCAAATCGGCGCGTTGACTCTCGTCGTTGTCAGGTCATCCAGGCGCGTGACCAGCGTCGATGTGCATCGCCGACCTGACACATCGGTGTCCTGCCTGCTTGTCAGGGTCGATTGGCCGATTCGCCCAGGTCCGGGCGAGCGCGGCCTGACAACTCGCAACCGCTGGCAAGGACCCCGGTCCGAGGCGTCTGCGTTAGAGATCCCCGAGAATGCTGGCGACGTCTGTGACCTGGTCGGCCGTCGGCGACTCGACCTCGAGCGGCTCACCGAATCCGAAGAACCGCATCTCCATGAAGTCCGTGCCGTCGAAATCGGCGTCGATCAGTCGAGGCAATGAGTCGGCATCGAGCCAGAGGGTGTAGCTCAGCTCGTCAAGGGCGCGTTCTCGGTCGAGAGGCCTTCCGCCCCTGGGATGTCGCTGAACTCGCCAAGATCCTCGGCATTCAGCGTCACCCGGTACTTGGTGACATCGACGCCGTCCGCGGAGTCTGGTCCCAGCTCCTCGACGGTGAACAAGTCGGCATGCTCCGCGAACTGCCGTTGAATGGCGGCGCTGTCGCTCAACTGCTCGCTCATGGCCCGAACGCCTGCGACAGTGGGTCGTCTCCACTGGGGTCGATGGTCACCCACGGGGTCTCCGCCGGCAGACCCGCCTCGGGCGGGAAACGCATGTAGATCTGACGGTCGACGACCAACATGGCGAACTCGCCGTTGCTGGCTTCTCGTCACCGATCGTGACCGCCTGGACCTGCCCGCCCGCCCTGTGCCCGGGAGTGGCAGGATGCGGAGGCTATCAGCCTCCACTGAACAGGCGACAAGACCGACGGGCAACGCAGGACGCCCCGACCGCGCACAGCGGGTCGGGGCGTCCTGGTGGACGGTCAGGCGTCGACGGGCTCCTCGGCGGTGACCTTGGTCTTCGCCGGGTCGAGCGGGATACCCGGACCCATCGTGGTCGCCATCGTCGCCTTCCTGACGTAGCGACCCTTCGCCGCCGACGGCTTGAGCCGGTTGACCTCGTCCATCGCGGCGACGTAGTTCTCGGCCAGCGCCTGCTCGGAGAACGACGCCTTGCCGATGACGAAGTGCAGGTTCGCGTGCCGGTCGACGCGGAACTCGATCTTGCCACCCTTGATTTCGGACACCGCCTTGGCGACGTCCATCGTCACCGTTCCGGTCTTCGGGTTCGGCATGAGCCCGCGCGGACCCAGTACCCGGCCGAGCCTGCCCACTCTGCCCATGAGGTCGGGCGTCGCGACGACCGCGTCGAAGTCGAGGCGACCACCCTGGACCTCCTCGATGAGCTCATCGCCACCGACGATGTCGGCGTCGGCGGCGCGCGCCTCGTCGGCCTTGGGGCCGACGGCGAAGACAAGGACCCGGGCGGTCTTGCCGGTGCCGTGCGGGAGGTTGACCGTCCCGCGCACCATCTGGTCGGCCTTTCGAGGGTCGACGCCGAGTCGCAGGGCGACCTCGACGGTCGGGTCGTACTTGGTGGTGACGGTCTGCTTGGCGAGACGGACCGCCTCGCCCGGTGCGTACAGCCGGTCACGGTCGATCTTCTCGAGGGCAGCCCGGTAGGCCTTGCTGCGCTTCACTGCTGCTCCTGGTGTCTCGTGACGGAGTCGTGGTCGCGGGCCAGCGCGTGGCCCTCCCACCGGTACCGACAGCGGGTGCTGTCAGTTCTCGATCGTGACGCCCATCTGGCGGGCGGTTCCGGCAATGATCTTCTCGGCGGCGTCGAGGTCGTTGGCGTTCAGGTCGGGCATCTTCTGCTCGGCGATGGCGCGGACCTGTTCACGGGTGATCGTCGCGACCTTGATCTTGTGCGGTTCGCCGGAGCCCTTCTCGACACCCGCGGCCTTGAGGATGAGCTTGGCCGCCGGCGGCGTCTTGGTGACGAAGGTGAAGGACCGGTCCTCGTAGACCGTGATCTCCACCGGGATCACGTTTCCGCGCTGCGACTCGGTGGCGGCGTTGTAGGCCTTGCAGAACTCCATGATGTTGACGCCGTGCTGACCCAATGCGGGGCCGACCGGTGGGGCGGGCGTGGCCTGCCCGGCCTGGATCTGCAGCTTGATGAGGCCTGCGACCTTCTTCTTCGGAGCCATTTCCTGCGGTTCCTTACCTACTGAGTTCGTACGGCGGCGCGGACCGGGTGATCCACGCCGGGATGGTCAGAGCTTCTGAATCTGGTTGAACGAGAGCTCGACCGGAGTCTCGCGGCCGAAGATCTCGACCAGACCCTTGATCTTCTGCGAGTCGGCATTGATCTCGTTGATCGTCGCGTGCAGCGTGGCGAACGGTCCGTCGACGACCATGACCGAGTCGCCGACCTGGAAGTCGACGACCTCCACCTGCTTCTGCCGCTCGCCGATGGGCTTCGTGCGTTCGACCACGTCGGGGGCGAGCCACCGCTCGACCTCGCCGAGGGTCAGCGGCAACGGCTGGTGGGCATGGCCGACGAATCCGGTGACCGCCGGGGTGTGGCGCACGGTGGCCCACGACTCGTCGGTCATGTCCATGCGGACGAGGACGTAGCCGGGGAACCGGTTGCGCTTGACCAGACGACGCTGGCCGTTCTTGATCTCGGCAACCTCTTCCTGCGGGACCACCACCTCGAAGATGAAGTCCTCCATATTGAGGCTGCCGATGCGGCTCTCGAGGTTGGTGCGGACCCGGTTCTCCATGCCGGAGTAGGTCTGCACGACAAACCATCCGCCCGGCTTGGACTTGAGTACGCGCCGGAACTCCTCGAGGGGATCCTCGGCGTCGACTTCGCTCGGGGCAACGGCGTCCGCCTCGGTGCCCGGCGCCTGGGGTTCGACGGCGTCGAGCGCCTCGTCGGTGTGACCATTGTGGTCCGACGAGGGCAGGACGGACTCCGGCGAGTTCTCGGGCGGGTGCTGCTCGGACACGGTGGCGACTTCTTCCTCCATAGACGGTGACGGCCTGGCCTCAGCCGAAGATCCGGAAAATCGCCCAGCCGAAGGCCAGGTCGAGAACCGAGACTATGGCGATCATGATTCCGACGAACACGAGCACGACGGCCGTGTAGGTCAGCAGCTGCTGGCGCGTGGGGTAGACGACCTTGCGCAGCTCGGCGACGACCTGGCGGACGAACAGGGCGATGCGCGCAGGGCGCAGGCGGGCGAGGCCGCCGCGCTGCTGCGGACGGCCACGCTCGGGCGTCGCGGTCTGACCACGCGTCTCCGTCACGTCGTACCTCGCTGTCGGGCCGCTCCCCGGAGGTTCGCGGCGGTCTGGTGTCTGGACTTCGAGCAGGGCAGGAGGGACTTGAACCCCCAACCGCCGGTTTTGGAGACCGGTGCTCTTCCAGTTGAGCTACTGCCCTTCGGTGGCCGCACTGATCCACCGTCGCACACCATGCGGGCACACTTCGGCAGGGGTCCAACGACCACCAGACACACGAGTGTACGGGGTCGGCCCGCCGCAGGTCGAACCGCGAGCGCAGGCGGGACGCGCCGGTCGCGGTCGGCACGAGTCCCTGCTGTGGTGCCAGGATGAGGCCATGACCGACCCCGCGTTCACCGGGCTGGCGTCGGGACCGATCCCCGCCCGGATCTCCGCCCGGATCGGCTCGATCGCCGAGTCGGCGACACTCGCCGTCGACGCCAGGGCCAAGGCCCTCAAGGCGCGCGGCCGGCCGGTGATCGGGTTCGGTGCGGGGGAACCCGACTTCCCCACCCCCGACTACATCGTCGAGGCCGCCGCCGAGGCCTGCCGCGATCCGCGCAACCACCGGTACACCCCCGCGGGTGGCCTGCCGGAGCTCCGGGAGGCGATCGCCGCCAAGACGGCGCGCGACTCCGGGTACCGGGTCGACGCCGCCCATGTGCTGGTCACCAACGGCGGCAAGCAGGCCGTCTTCGAAGCGTTTGCCACGCTGCTCGACCCGGGCGACGAGGTGCTGCTGCCGACGCCGTACTGGACTACGTACCCGGAGTCGATCCGCCTCGCTGGTGGGGTGCCGGTCGAGGTGCCCTCCGACGAGACGTCCGAATACCGCGTCACGGTCGACCAACTCGCGCAGTTGCGGACGGGACGGACGAAGGTACTGCTGTTCTGCTCCCCGTCGAACCCGACCGGTGCGGTCTACAGCCGTGAGGAGGTCGGGCGGATCGGACGGTGGGCACACGAGAACGGGCTGTGGGTCGTCACCGACGAGATCTACGAGCACCTCACCTACGGTGGCGCGGAGTTCTCGTCCATGCCGGTCGAGGTCCCCGAGCTCGCCGAGACGTGCGTCGTCGTCAACGGCGTCGCCAAGACGTACGCCATGACCGGCTGGCGGGTGGGTTGGCTGATCGGGCCTCGCGACGTCGTCAGGGCCGCGACCAACCTGCAGTCGCACGCGACCTCCAACGTCTCCAACGTGTCCCAGCGTGCCGCGTTGGCGGCGGTCACCGGCGACCTGTCCGCTGTCGCGATGATGCGCGACGCGTTCGACCGGCGGCGGCACACGATCGTCTCGATGCTCGGCGAGATCGACGGACTCGCGTGTCCTGAACCCAAGGGTGCGTTCTACGTCTACCCGTCGGTCAAGGGGTTGCTCGGCCGGCAGATAGCGGGCCGGACACCCAGTACGAGCGCGCAGTTGGCGGAGCTCGTCCTCGACGAGGTCGAGGTCGCCGTCGTGCCGGGCGAGGCATTCGGACCCAGCGGATATCTCCGGCTGTCCTATGCACTGGGCGACGACGACCTGGCCGAGGGCGTATCCCGGCTCCAGCGACTGCTCGCACCCTGACGGTGCCGCGCGACCTGCGATCGCTGCCGAAGGCGCACCTGCACCTGCATTTCACGGGGTCGATGCGCCACTCGACGCTGATCGAGTTGGCGGCAGCGCACGGAGTACGGCTGCCCGACGCGCTCGAGGCGGACTGGCCCCCGCGGCTGTCCGCGACCGACGAGAAGGGCTGGTTCCGGTTCCAGCGGCTCTACGATCTCGCCCGGTCCGTACTGCGCGACGAGGCCGACGTGCGGCGTCTCGTGCTGGAGGCCGCACAGGACGAGGCAGCCGAGGGATCCGGGTGGCTCGAGATCCAGGTCGACCCGTCCGGGTACGCCGCGCGCTTCGGCGGAATCACGGCGTTCACCGACCTCGTGCTCGACGCCTCCCGCTCGGCGGCGGCGACCAGCGGCGTCGGCATCGCTGTCGTCATAGCGGCGAACCGCACCCGGCACCCGCTCGACGCCCGCACCCTGGCCCGGCTCGCCGTGCAGTACGCGGGCCGCGGCGTGGTCGGGTTCGGCCTGTCCAACGACGAGCGCCGCGGCGATGTCCACGCTTTCGCGCCGGCGTTCCGGATCGCCGCCACCGCCGGCCTGCTCTCGGTACCGCACGGCGGTGAGCTGCGCGGACCTGACAGCGTGCGCGCGTGCCTCGACTACCTTGGCGCCCGTCGGCTCGGACACGGCGTCCGCTCCGCCGAGGCCCCGTCGCTGCTGGCGCGGGTGGCCGACACCGGGGTGACCCTCGAGGTGTGCCCGGCGTCGAACGTCGCGCTCGGCGTCTATCCGAAGGCGTCCGATGTCCCTCTGCGCCAGCTCCTCGAGGCCGGCGCCCGGGTCGCCCTCGGCGCCGACGACCCGTTGCTGTTCGGCTCCCGCCTGGTCGACCAGTATGAGATCGCGCGCTCTGCGCACGACTTGGGCGACACCGAGCTCGCCGCGCTCGCGCGTACGTCGGTCGACGCGTCGGCAGCTCCGTCCGACATCCGTGTCCGCCTGCTGGCGGGCATCGATGCGTGGCTCGCGGATCCCGTCGTCCCAGGGGAGCAAACCTCACCTCGAGCGCAACCGACCTAGAGGGAGCAGCCGACCAGGACCGGCTCGGGGACCAGTTCGACCCCGAAGGTCGCCCGCACGCCGTCGCGAATCTCACGCGCGAGCTCGAGCAGGTCGACCGTGCTTGCCCCGCCCCTGTTGGTCAGGGCGAGCGTGTGCTTGTCGGACAACGCGACCCGCCCGCCGGGCCCTGCGTATCCGCGCGAGAACCCGGCCTGCTCGATCAGCCAGGCCGCGCTCGTCTTGACCCGGCCGCCTGCTGCCGGCCAGCGAGGCGCCTGCTCGGGCAAGGTCGCTGCCCGTCGGCCGTCGAGCACCGGATTGGTGTAGAAGGAGCCGGCGCTCCACGTGTCGTGATCGGACTCGTCGAGAACCATCCCCTTGCCGCGCCGCAGCGCGAGGACGGCCTCACGGACCTCCGCGGCGGGTGCACGTTCCCCGATCCTCATGCCGAGCTTGCGGGCCAGTTCCGCGTACCGAACCGGTGCCGCCGCGAGCGTGCCCTCCCGGAACTGGTAGGCGACCTCGAGGACGACGTAGCGATCATTGCCCCTGAACCGGCTGGTCCGGTAGCCGAAGCCGCACTCGGCGTTGGCGAAGGTCCGCACCGCCCTGTCGACACGGTCGTACGTACGGACCGACCAGATGGTCTCGGCGACCTCCTGGCCGTATGCGCCCACGTTCTGCATCGGCGTGGCCCCGACGGCTCCCGGGATGCCCGCCAGTGCCTCGACGCCGGTCCAGCCCTCGTTCACGGCACGCGCCACGAGGCCGTCCCACGACTCGCCGGCCGCTGCCGTCACGACGACACCACCGCAGGCGGCGAGGTCGTCGGGTGCACATCCGGAGTTGTCAACCTCGACACCGCGGGACGTGACCAGGACGACCGTGCCCTCGAATCCCTCATCCGCGACCACGACGTTGGAGCCACCGCACAGGACTAGCACCGGTTCCCCACGCTCGTCGCATTCGCGCACCGCGTCGACGAGTGCCGCCGTCGTCGGTGCTTCGACCAGACGCGCCGCCGCACCGCCGAGGCGCAGCGTCGT
Organism: Jiangellaceae bacterium; assembly: GCA_035316885.1. Lineage (GTDB taxonomy): Bacteria > Actinomycetota > Actinomycetes > Jiangellales > Jiangellaceae > DASRTE01. Next base: position 18,964 of record DATHII010000057.1, read on the forward strand.
CAGGTCCGAGAGACGGACGTTCTGCCTGAGGTCGGGCACGAGACCGCAGGCTAGTCGCGGGTCGCCGCAACCACGGGCAGCGGCCTGGCCGCACCGGTAACGGCAAGGCTGAGCACCAGTGCCACGAGGATCACGAGAAGAGCGCGCAGCACCCCGACCCGGTCACCGAGCAGCCCGATCAGCGGCGGCCCGGCCAGGAAGGCCGTGTACCCGATCGACGCGACGACGCTGACCCGGGCGGCCGCGTACCGCTGCTCGTCCGACGCGGCGCTCATTCCGACCGGAAAGCCCAACGATGCACCGAGCCCCCACAGCGCGGTGCCGGCAAGGGCGAGAGCCAGCGAACCGCCGAGCACGAAGACCATCACTCCGACGATCGCCAAGCCGGTGCACGACCGCAGCACGACGACCCGGCCGAACCGGTCGAGCAGCGAGGTGCCCGAGATCCGACCGACGGTCATCGCCGCGACGAACACACCGAAGCCGACCGCGCCGACGGCGTGGCTTGTGCCGTATCCGTCGACGAGGGCGAGGGCGAGCCAGTCGTTCGCGGTGCCCTCGACCAGGGCGGCCGCCAGCACCATGAGACCGATCAGCAGGGTGCGGGGTTCGCGCCAGGCCGCCAGCGGATGGCGCCGGTCGGCGGTGTCCGCCGGCTTGGCCGCTGGGGCTACCGGCGTGAAGAAGCGCGCCGACATGAGCACACCGGCGAGGATGAGGGCTGCCGCCGCTGTCAGGTGGATATCGAGGGGTACGTCCGCGGCAGCGGCGAGCGCTCCGGTGCCGGCCCCGGCCACGGTGCCGAGGCTGAAGGCCGCGTGGAACCTCGGCATGATCGTCCGTTCCAGGCACCGTTCGACATCGGCCCCCTCGACGTTCATGGCGACATCCCACACGCCGGCTCCTGAGCCGAACGCAAACAAGCCGGCGGCGACCATGGCGGTGCTGACAGCACCGCCGCCGACCCCGACGACCAGCATGCCGGTACAGGCCGCGATCCCGCCGGCCGCGACAGTTCGGGCCGGGCCGATCCGCAGGACGATGGCACCGGCCGACGGCAGCGCGAGCACGGCGCCGGCAGACATGGCCAGCAGGAGCAGGCCCACGTCTCCGGGAGTCAGTCCCAGCTCGTCGCGGATCGCAGGGACCCGGCTGATCCAGTTGGCCATCGCGAGCCCGTTGAGGGCGAACACCGCCGCAACCGCGGAGCGCGCCCGCAGGAGGGCCGGTAGCCCGCCGTCGGTCGGCGACCTCAGCGCAGGCGTCATCAGCCGTTCGTGGGGGGACGGACGACGGCCCGAGCCTGGGTCAGCACCTTCTCGTCGCCGACCCTGACGTTGACCTCGACCCCGACGAGCCCGTCGTCGCGGACCTCCGACACGGCGGCATCGACGGTCACGGTGACGCCCGCGTCGTCGTCGGGCACGACGACAGGTCTCGCGAAACGCACGCCGTACTCCACCACCGCGCCGGGATCGCCGGCCCAGTCGGTCAACATCCGGCCGGCCAGCGCCATCGTCAGCATCCCGTGCGCGATCACACCTGGCAGCCCGACGGACGCCGCGACTCGGTCGCTCCAGTGGATCGGGTTGAAATCGCCGGCGGCGCCCGCGTAACAGACCAGGTCCTCCCGGGTGACGCGGAACTCGCGCTGCGGTAGGGCAGTGCCGATCTCAGTCATCGTCGCCACCGACCTCCCGGACGAGCAACGTCGCCGCAGCCGTGCAAATGCTCTCGCCGGAGCCGGACGCGACCTCACAGCGGATGCCGAGCAGGTCGTTGCCGCCGACCGACCGGATGGAGTCGAGTGTGGTGGTGGTCCGCAACTGCACACCGGCATGGATCGGCCGGGCGTGGGCGAAGCGCTGGTGGGCGTGGATGACGCGGGCGTAGACGATGCCGAGATCGTCCATTAGCACGTCGAAGCCACGCAGCACCGGAATCATCGCGAACGTCGGCGGGGCGATGACATCGGGGTGTCCGAGCGACTTGGCCGCCTCGACGTCACGGTAGGCGGGGTTGGGGTCGCCGACGGCGTCGGCGAACTCACGGATCTTCTCCCGACTGACTTCGTACGGCTGCGGTGGGTAGACCCGGCCGGCGGCGGAGGGGTCGGTGGGCATGGTCGCGACGCTACCTGGAGGCAGCGACTCGTCGTAGGTCAGAGCGACTCGTCGGTCAGCGGGTCTCGCGGTGGGTCGTGTGGGTGCGGCAGCGCGGGCAGTACTTCTTCAGGTCGAGCCGGTCGGGGTCGTTCCGACGGTTCTTCGTGGTGATGTAGTTGCGCTCCTTGCACACCGTGCAGGCCATGGTGATCTTGGGGCGGATGTCTGCGCTCTTGGCGGCCACGGGTGCCTCTCAACGGTCTATGGGTGCAAACTCGACAAGGGTAGCCGACCGCGCGGATGCCCTCCGAATCGGAGATCATCGCGGTCGGCCGGCCCGGTACGTAGCGGGGGCGGGACTCGAACCCGCGACACAACGATTATGAGCCGTTTGCTCTAACCACCTGAGCTACCCCGCCTCTTCCCCGGCCACAGATTCGTTGCCGGTCAGAGCCCCAATACGGAATCGAACCGTAGACCTTCTCCTTACCATGGAGACGCTCTGCCGACTGAGCTATTGGGGCGAGCCGCAGTCGAGGGTACACAACCGCGCGGACCGCAGAGAAATCCGTTCGGAGCCGCCGACAGTACGGTCCCGGAGGTGACGTCGATGCCGTACCAGGTGCTGACGACGCTGATCCTCGGACTGCACTTCGTCTTCGTAGCCTACGTCGTTGTCGGTGGCTTCCTGGCCTGGCTCTGGCCCCGCGCGATCTGGCCGCACCTCGTCGCCGCCGCCTGGGGCCTGGCGATCGTCGCCGGCAAGGTCGACTGCCCGCTGACGTGGGCAGAGGACTGGTCGCGGCAGCGGGCGGGCGAGGCCGAGCTCACAGCCGGTTTCATCGACAGATACATCGAAGGCGTGCTCTATCCCGAGCGGTACACCGGGCTCGTGCAGGCATCGGCGGCACTCGTCATCGCCGTGTCGTGGGCGGGCGCGTACGTACGGTGGCGCAACCGTCGGGCCGACCAGGCAGCGCTGCCGACCGGTCGTGAAGATCGCCGTGCAGGCTGAGGCGGGCCTGCCCGCCGGGCTTCTCTGCACGACGATCTTCACGACAGCTAACACGCAGGGCTGCTGAGTTTTCCCGCGGCCGTGCAGAGTCTCGCTCGATCAGAGGCTCTGCTGGACCTGCCGAGAGGGTGCGACACGCGGAAAGAATCTGAGTTCGGCCTCCACTGACTTTGTCCATTGTTTGGGCACACTGATCACACTGTTCACATTGATCACAGCAGTCACAGGACCTGAATGGTCGTCGAGCACTGGAGGCAGCATGTCCCACGAAGCTCCGGCGGTGAATAAGGCCGAGGACGGAGTCGAATTCTGGAGTCGCGTACAGGTGGCCGGCGTCGAGTACCTGCGCCACCCGGTGCCTACCCGTTGGTTCCGGGAGGCGGACGAGCTTGTCTGGTCGTTGCACGAGCACCTCCAGATGGCTCGGCCCGGGGACACCGTCGCAGTGAGCGAGAAGGTCGCCGTGCTGCTCACGGGCAGAGCAGTGGGTATCGAGACCGTGCCGCCAGGGCGGCTGGCGCGCGTCCTGGCCCGTTATGTGCGTCCGCGCACCGACTCGCGCGGACTCTCGGTGCCGGAGAAGATGGAGTACGTAGTCCGCACGATCGGGTGCGCCCGGGTGATCGCGGCGGCCCTCGGCGGCGCCATGACGCGACCGTTGGGTGTGCGGGGAGCGTTCTACCTGCTGGCCGGATCGGTCGCCCGGGACATCGATGGTGGGCGTCCGCCATACGAGGGCCTGCTGTTCCCGCCACTCGACCCCGCGGCCGCACAGGTCATCTGCGCCGATCTGGAACAGGCGCTCGGCGTCGGCGTCGGCATCGTCGACCTCAACGACTTCGGTGGGTCGATCCGCGCGGTCTCCCCTCATTCACTGCCGGCCCCGACTCTCGCCGCTGTCCTGGCCGACAATCCGATGGGCCAGCGCTGCACCGGGACACCCTTCGTGATCGTCCGACCGCCTGACTCGACGATCCCTGCCTCAGCGAGGCGGGCCGTCACCGCCGCCTGAGCGTCACGACTCGCAGGGCCTCGGTGAGCAGGTGCCGCTCGGGGGCGCCCACGATGTACAAGACGGCGACGAAGACGCCCAGCACTGCGAGGCTGGTATAGGCCACCGACTCGAGGTTGCCACCGACGCCGGCGTCGGCAGGTGGAGACAGCACCCGGAGGACAAGAGCACCAGCGGCGGCCCCTGCGGCGGCCGCTCCGGCCGTGCGTACCACGACACCCGGTACGGACCGGAGCGCCACGGCGCGGTGGCGCCGGCCCAGAAGCCACGTGTTCGCCACCGCGGCGAACACCAGCGACAGTGATGTCGAGGCGGCCAGTCCGGCGATGCCGAAGATGGGACCGAGGGTCAGGTCTCCGGCCACGTTGACGGCCATGGCGACAAGCGCCACGAACACCGGCCTGCGGGAGTCCCCAACTGCGTACGAGGCGTGCACGACAACCTCCCGCCAACCGAGGGCGAGCAGGGCTGGGGCGTACCAGAGGACCGCCGTTGCGGTTCGGCTCGTGTCGTTCGGGCCGAAGCTGCCGTGCTCGAAGACGAGCGCCACCACGGGGCCGGCGCAGACGAGCAGGATTGCGCAAACGGGGAACAGCACGGTTGCAACCGTGGCGAGACCACGACCAACCAGCCGCCGCATCTCGTTCCTGTTCTGGACGGCCGCAGCCACGCCGAAGGCAGGGTAGAGCGCGGTCAGCAGCGACGCCACGAGCAGTGTCTCGCCGATGCCGATCAGCCGCCATGCGTAGGCCAGGGCCGAGATGGTCCCGTCGGCGATCGTCGAGGCGACCGCCCGGTCGACGAGAGTGTTGACGTTCCCGAGGGCGCTTCCCAGCAACAGTGGCGGAACCAGCCGGGCGATGGCCCGGAAGCCCGGATCCTTCACGTCCAGGGAGGGGCGCAGGCGTAAACGCAGAGCACGCAGCGGCACCAGCTGGCACACCAGCCGCGCCGCCGAACCGACCACGAAGCCGACGGCGAGCGCCGTGACACCGTAGCGGGGGCCGAGTAGGACCGCTGACGCGATCATGATCAGATTGAACGGGACACCCTGCACGCCCGCCCAGAAGAACCGGCGATGCGCCTCGGCCGCGGCGGCGAGCAGGTTCGTCCCAGCGATCAACACCGTCGCGATCAGCATGATCCTGGTCAGGGAGCTGGCCAGGGCTGCCTGCGGTCCCTCGAAGCCGGGCGCGAGCACCGCCACCACCGAACTCGCGGCCAGCCCCATGACCAGGGACCCCAGCCCCAGGACCAGCAGCGTCACCGACATCGCGACCGAGAGCGTGTGACCGACCCGGTCCGGCCGACCGTCTGCCGCGTTCTGCGCGGCGAGCACCGGGACGGTCGCCTTCGCCATCGCGCTCGCGACCAGCCCGAGGACGAGGTTCATCAACCCCTGTGCCACGAAGAACGCGTCCAGCTCCGAGCCGGCGCCGAACACCCCTGCGATCACCACGTCGCGAAGGAAGCCGAGCATCGCCGAGACCGCGGTCAGTCCGGTCACCAGCGCGGCCGCCTGGGCTACTCCGGGGCGGGCCCTCACGGTTGCGCACCCTAACCGGCTCGGCATGGAACGGGTCTGATGTGCCACGCCGACGACGCGACGAACAGGTCGGACCGGTTGACGGCGGCGCCGCTGGACAGCGCGCGGGCTAGATGGCTCCGGGCTGTATGAGGCCGCTCTCGTATGCGAACACGACCAGCTGGACGCGGTCGGTGAGCCCCAGCTTGTTGAGGACGTGACTGACGTGCGTCTTGACGCTGCTTTCAGCGAGCTGCAGCTCTTGGCCGATCGCAGCGTTGGAGCGGCCCCGGGCCACCAGGGCCAGCACCTCATGCTCTCGGTTGGTGAGGTTTCGCAGCAACTCCGAGCCGGCCGGGGCGGTCGGTGGTAGACGGTGGGCATATCGGTCCAGCAGCCGCTTCGTGACTGCGGGGGCGAGCAGCGCATTACCAGCCGCGACGACATGAACCGCGTGTACCAGCTCTTCGGCCGTTGCGTCCTTCAGCAGAAAGCCGCTGGCGCCGGCGCGCAATGCCTCCACAACGTAGTCGTCGAGATCGAACGTGGTGATAACCAGTACCTTGACCGATTCACCGTTCACTCCGGACGCAAGTCGTCGGGTAGCCGCGACCCCATCCACGTTTGGCATGCGAATGTCCATGACCACCACGTTCGGACGCAGGCGTTCGGCCAGTTCGACTGCTTCTTCACCATCTGCAGCCTCCCCGACCACCTCGACATCGGGCTCCGCCTCCAGATACATCCGCAGCGCGGCTCGCATGAGTGGCTGATCGTCGGCGATCAGCACGGAGATGGTCATACCCGTTCGCCATTCACTGGCAGCTTCGCCGAAACCTGGAATCCAGTGCCGGACCGAGGTCCAATCGTCACATCACCCCCGAGCAGCACGGCACGCTGCCGCATGCCGACCAGCCCGTGACCTGGCGTGAGGCCCTGGCCGCTTCCACGACCTTCGTCGCGGACACGCAATTCGAGGAAGTCCGGGTGATACGCGAGGTCGACCTCAGCCAGCGTGGGGCCGGCGTGCTTGAGCGTGTTGGTGAGAGCCTCCTGGACGATGCGGTATGCGTTCAGCTCGACACCTGCAGGCAGGCTTCTGGGTTCTCCGTGGACCGTGAGCTGGACGGGCAGTCCGGCTCGCTGCATCTGAGCAACGAGTGCGGGAAGCCGTTCCAGCCCGGGCTGTGGCGCTTTCGAAGCTTCCTGCTGCGACCACAGCACGCCGAGTAAGCGACGCATCTCGATCAATGCCTCGCGTCCGAGGGTTTCGATCGAGTTGAGTGCGTCCTTGGCCTGCTCGGGCTCGCCGTCGAACACTCGCCCGGCCGCTCCTGCCTGCGCGACGATGACCACGACGCGGTGCGCCACGATGTCGTGCAACTCGCGTGCTATCCGCGCCTGCTCCTGTTTGATCGCCGCTTGAGTCCGCGCGGACTGCTCACGCGTGAACTGCCTGGCTTGATCGTCCAACAATGAGGTACGCGCACGGTTGAGCCGGACACCGTAGCCCAACAACCAGGCGGTGCCCACTGAGAGCAGGTAGTCGAGGACATCGTCGTCCAACGGACCAGGGTTGGCGACGAAGACGGCGACGGCGCCGGTCGCCAACACGCCTGCAGCGGCGCCCGAGAAGGCTGGCCTGGTGTTGGCCGCCACGGCATAGAGCGCCATGAGCGGAGCGAATGCCAGCAGCGGTGACGCATACCCGAGCAGGTCGGTGGCTATGAAGGCGACGCCGCTGACCATCAGCAGAGGCACGGCAGCGGGTCGTCGCCAAATCAGGGAAAAGGTTCCCGCGAGTAGTAACGCGACCGCGAGTGTGTTGGCGACGTCGAATCGTAGTGCCCCAGCGGGAATCTCAGCGCCCTCGACAGTCCGATAGATCAGCGTACTCAAGGCGAGAACGGTCACGAGCATGACGAGCAGGCCGTCGGCGACCAACAGGTTTCCCCGGTGGGCCCGGCCGTTCAACGCTGGCTCAGCGGTTCCCACGAATCGAGCGTACGGCGCGAGTGATCGTCTGAGCGGGCAAATTCGACGATTGCCGGAGCTCAGATCCCCCCGAGGACGGAGGCCGTCGTCCTCCAAACGTCGGTACGCGTCACCTCCGGAGAAGGACCCACGATCGCATCGTCAGGCGGATGACGCAGACCCTCGGTCGACTGACACTAAGAGAGTCACATCAATCGGGGGAGGTTTGTAGAGCCGGAATTCGGAGCTGGCTGTTCCTCTGCCTTGCTCGCCGCCGCTGCGTTCCATCACGGAGCCCTGCGGTGAGAGCGCCAGCGTTCCCGCACGGGTCGGGCGTTGCCAACGGGGGTGGGGACGATGCGTTGGATCATCGAGTCGAGCCTGCGGTTCCGGCTGCTCGTGGTGGCGGTTGCTGCGGCATTGATG